>NZ_JBIVJP010000019.1:0-218062 GCF_044750285.1 Streptomyces sp. NPDC088812
CACCCCCCAGGTCATGCCTTCGACAGGGGGCAACAGTCATGCCGGGCCCGGAGGCCAGCGGCCCTCTTGCAGGACCGCGAAAAACATAACGGGGCAGTCCGCCCCGGGCTCGCCGGGCGCCGAGGCCCCGCCGAGGACCGGGCCCGGTGCTCCGTGGGCGGTCGGACCCGCCGAGGACCGGGCCGGTGCTCCGTGGGCGGTCAGACCCGCAGTGCCTGCATGTGTCCTTCCAGGCGGCTCAGCAGGTCCCCGAGCAGCCCCGCCAGCTCACCCTGCCGGTCGGCGTCGAGGGCGGACAGGACGGCGGTCTCGTAGGCGAGCTGCTCGGGCATGATGCCGTCGACCAGGTCACGGCCGGCGTCGGTGAGGCGGACGTGGGCGACGCGGCGGTCTCGGGTGTCGCCCCGGCGCTCCACGAGGCCGCGTTCGGTCAGCTGCTTGAGGCGCTTGGTGACGGCCGCGCCCGACGAGAAGGTCTCGCGGGCCAGGTCGCCCGGCGTCAGCTCGTGACCGGTGCGGCGCAGCGCGCCGAGCAGGTCGAACTCGGCACGGCTCAGACCCGCCCGGCGCAGGGGGGCGTCCTCGGCCTGCTGGAGCAGGGCCGCGCAGCGGTTGACGCGCCCGATGATCTCCATGGGGGCGGTGTCGAGGTCCGGGCGGACGGACCGCCACTGCCGTACGACCGCGGCGACGGTGTCGCCGCCGGCCGGGTCGCCGGTTCCCCCGTGGCGGACGGCGGCGGACCGTCCCCGTGCTGCGCCGTCCCCGCCGGCAGGCCGTCCCTGCGTCGCCGTCATGGCCGTACGCCCTCCGCTCTCGTGCTGGTGTCCCGGGCCGGGAGGAGTCCCTGGCGCCGTACCGTCGCGGCGAGCGTACGGTGTCCGGACTGTTCGGCCGCGACGACCCTCTCCTGGGGCAGCGCCCGCTGCCACCATTCACCGGAGGCCGCGTCGGCGGTGGCGCGCAGGTCGACCAGGGCGGCGGCCAGAGAGCGGCGGGCGGACTCCAGGGCGCCGGGGGCGGGACTCGGCTCGGCCAGCAGGCGGGCGGCCCGTTCGCGGGCGCGTTCGGCGGCCGTCAGGGCGTGTCCGAGGCGGTCGCCGGCGCGGCGGTTGGTGACGACGACCGCGGCGGCGAAGCCGACCAGGGCACCGACGACGGTGTCCACGACCCGCTCGGTGATCAGCGTGCCCGCGTCCTGGTAGTGGGCGAACTCGGTGATGAGCAGGGCCATCGGGGTCACGCAGACGCTGCCGAGCCAGTAGTTGCGGCCGATCAGCGCCTCCGCGCCGAAGTTGAGCGCGAGGCAGACGACGACCAGGGCCGCCTGGTGGAGATGGGCGAGCGGGACGAGCACGGCGAAGGCGAGCACCCCGACGAGGTTGCCGACGACGCGCTGGACGCCGCGGCTCCAGGTGAGGCTGAGGTTCGCCTGGTAGAGGGAGGCGGCGGTGACCAGGGCCCAGTAGGGACGGCCGATACCGAGGGCGAGGGAGGCGTATCCGGCGAGGGCGCAGCCGAGGGCGGTGCGCACGGCGAGCGGGGTGAGCGACCAGAGGCGGCTCCACAACGGGGGCCGCCCGGCGGCCCGCTCGACGTCGACGCCGAGCAGTTCGTCGTCTTCCCCGAGGCCGCCGTTCCCGCGGCTGCCGCCGGGGCCGTCGTGCCCGGGGCGGCCGTCGGGGGACGCGAGGTCGTCGGGGCACGGGACGCGGCCGGTGCCGCGCAGTGCGCGCGCCCAGGTGCGCAGGCGCTCCGGGTCGGTGTCCGCGGGGGCCGCGAGGGCCACCTCGGCGCCGATGACGAGCCTCTCCAGGGAGCGGTTCGTCTCCCCCTCACGGGCCGACAGCAGGGTCTGCCAGGCGGCCTGGACCGCGGCCGCCGCGGCGGCGCGGGCCCGGGTGTGTCCGTCGCCGGTGCCGCGGGTGGCGGCGTACGCGGCGGCCGCGTCCAGGGCCTGGGCGGTGGCCCGGCGCTCGGGGCCGTGCGGGCGCAGCAGCCCGGGTGCCATGCCGATGAGCCAGGACCAGGCGCCCGCGGCGAGGGCCAGCCCCAGATGGCCGGGGATCTGTCCCGGAGTCTGGGGGACGAACAGCGACGCGGAGGTGATGAAGGTGAGCACGACGTTGCCGGGCGGGCCGAGGCGGGTGACGTCGCAGAGCACCTTCTGCGCGGCGGCGAGCAGGGCGCCGACGGTGACCAGGACGACGGCGTCCGTGGTGAGCGCGGCGGCGAGCAGGGCGACGGCCAGTCCGCCGGTCATGCCCAGCACGACCCAGGCGAGGACACGGGCGCGTACGGCGTAGGGACGGTTGTGGGCGTACAGCGCGCACAGGGATCCGGCCATCGTGTACATCGCCAGGTCGAGGCGGCCGAGCGCCAGCAGGATCAGGTTCGGCGGGGCGACCGCGGCGACCACGCTGAGGGCGGGCTTGAACCAGATGTCGGACGGCCGGCCGAGGCGCAGCACACCGGCGAGCGGGAGTCGGGTCGCACTTCTCATAGCCACTAATTTAGCATGTGTTTTACTCGTAAAACATCAGTCGTGACGTCCGTCACCCGGCGGCGTGCTCCGCCGAACGCTCCCCGCGTACCCCCTTGCGCTCGCGTGCGCACCGCGTGTCCTGGGCATCGCATCCCTCGACCGACCGTCGAGCGGGGAGGTGCGCGTGCACGGACCGGCTTCGCCCGGCTGGCTGCTGGTCGCGCTGTGTGCGGCGACCGGCGCCTACTGCCTGCTGCGGATGCGCAGCAGCGACGACGAGCAGCGCCGGGCCGCGGGCGGCGAGGCGCTCATGGGCTTCGGCATGGCGGTGATGGCGGTGCCCGCGGCGGCGTTCACCCCGCCGGAGTGGGCGTGGGGGGCGTACACGGCGGTCTTCGGCGCGGCCGCGCTGCACGCCCTGTGGGCGGCCCGCAGCGGCGTCCACCATCTGCACCACCTGGTGGGCGCCTCGGCCATGGTCTACATGGCGGTCGTGATGGCCGCCGCCCCCGCGGCCTCCCCCGGCGCCGGCGGCCACGTCCACGGCGGCGCCGGGAGCCCGCTGCTGACGGGCGTGCTGCTGCTGTACTTCGCCGGGTACGTCCTGGTCTCCGGGGTGCGGCTGCTGCCGGCCGGGGCGGCGGCGGGAGGGACCGTCGCCTGGAGCGACCGGCCCGAACTGGCGCGGGCCTGCCGGCTGTCGATGGGGATCGGGATGCTCGCCATGCTGCTGACCATGTGAGGGACCATGTGAGGTCCGGCCCGTCCGGCGGACTCCGGGGGGTGTCCCCGGCCCGGTGATCCATGCCGGGTCCGGGCCGGGGGCGGGCGGTGGTGGCCTGCGTCACCTGACGGTGGCCTGCGTCACTTGACGTGACAAGCCGTACCGCTGAGCGGTGCGCCGCTCATAGGGTGCTGCCCATGATGGTCCCCGCGGTCCTGCTGCTGCTCGGCGTTCTGACCGCTGTCGTCGCTCCCCGGCCGCTCGCCCGGGCCGACTGGCCGGACCGGGAACCGGTCGTCGCGCTGTGGATGTGGCAGTGCGTGGTGGCGGCGGTGCTGCTGTGCTGCGCGCTGTCGATGACGCTCAGCGCGGCGGCGGCATGGCAGGCGGTGCGCGGGCACGTCTTCGCGCCGGCCCCGCGCGCGGTCGTCGAGGCGTACGCCCTGGGCCCGTCGGGTCCCTGGGCGGCGGCGACCGCGGTGGCCCTGGCGAGCGCCGGGCTGTGGAGCGGGGCGATGCTGGCGCGGGAAGTCGCGCGGGCAGGCTCCCGGCGTCGGCGCCGACGGGCCGAACTGCACGCGCGGGCACCGCTGTTGCCGGGCGAGGAGCCCGCGGCGGGACGGCTCGTGGTCCTGGAGGGCGAACGGCCCGACGCCTGGTGGCTGCCGGGCGGGGCGCCCCGGCTGGTGGTCACCACCGCCGCGCTGCGCCGCCTCAGAGGCCGTCAGCTCGACGCGGTCCTCGCGCACGAGCAGGGGCACGCCCGGGCCCGGCACGACTGGCTGCTGCACTGCTCGTCCGCGCTGGCCAACGGGTTTCCGCAGGTGCCGGTGTTCGCCGCGTTCCGGGACGAGATGCACCGGCTGGTCGAGCTCGCCGCCGACGACACGGCCTCCCGGCGCTTCGGCCGGCTGACGACCGCGCTGGCGCTGGTGGAACTCAACGAGGACCGGGGCGTGTTCGGCCCCTCCCCCGCTCCGCGGGCGCACGTCCCGCAGCGCGTGCACCGCCTGCTCACGCCCCCGGACCGGCTCACCGCGGCCCGTCGGCTGCGGCTGACGGCGGCGGCCTCGCTGGTCCCCGTGATCCCGGTGCTGGTGACGCTGGTGCCGGCGCTGCGGGCGCTCGGCTGACCCGGCCCGGGGCCACGGGCCGCTTTCCGGGTTGGCTTCGATCGCCGCTGTTCGGCAAGGATCACCTCATGCACGACCCGTCCGACGACTCCCCGCCCGCCCCGTCGCCCTTGCGCACCGCCGTCCGCGCCGGCCTCGCCCTGGGGCTGTGCTCCCTGCTGCTCCTGGTCCCGGTGTGGGCCGAGTGGCACCCCCTGCTCTCCGCCGACCGCGACATCTCGCGCACGACACACCGCTGGGCCGTCACCGAGCACGGCTTCACCCACGTCTGCCGCGTCCTCAGCGACTGGGTCTGGGACCCGGTGACGATGCGGCTGCTGTGCGCGGCGGTCGCGGCATGGCTGGTGTGGCGGCGGTCGGCGTGGTGGACGGCGGCGTGGCTGGTCACGGTGTCGGCCGTGGGCACCGCCCTCCAGCAGGGCCTCAAGGCCGCCGTCGGCCGCGAACGCCCCCGCTGGCCCGACCCGGTCGACTCCGCCCACTACGCGGCCTTCCCCTCCGGACACGCCCTCACGGCCACGGTCGTCCTCGGCCTCCTGCTGTGGCTCCTGCACCGCCACGGCGTCCGCACCGCCGTGTGGCGTACGGCGGTGGCGGTGGCCGTGGTCTCGGTGGCGGGCGTGGGACTGACCCGCGTGTGGCTCGGGGTCCACTGGCCCTCGGACGTCCTCGGCGGCTGGCTCCTGGGCATGACACTGGTGGCACTGGCGATCGCGGCCCACCTGCGCTGGCGGCCGTGAGCCCCTACCGGGTCGACGGTCCCTGCGTGTTCCGCGACGCCGGGCTGCCCCGTCCGTGGAACGTCGACGCGGGGCGTCCGTAGGATCCGTGCCATGACCTCCGCCGTGCTGTTCGACTTCTCCGGGACCCTCTTCCGCATCGAGTCCGCGGAGTCGTGGCTGCGGGCCGTGCTCGACGCGGCGGGTGCCGAACTGACCGCGGCGCACCTGGCCGCCGCGGCGCGGGCGCTCGAAGCCGCCGGTGCGCTGCCGGGTGGCGCGCCGCCCGGCCGGGTGCCCGAGGAACTGGCCGGGCTGTGGCGGGTGCGGGACGCGAGCGCCGAGGCGCACCGGGCCGCGTACACCGGGCTCTCCCGTCAGGTCCCGCTGCCCGATCCGACGCTCCACGACGCGTTGTACGACCGGCACATGACACCGGCCGCCTGGGCGCCGTACCCCGACGCCCGGCCCGTACTGGGCGCGTTGCGCGAGCGCGGGATCCGGGTGGGCGTGGTGAGCAACATCGGCTGGGACCTCAGGCCGGTGTTCCGCGAGCACCGCCTCGACCCGTTCGTCGACACGTACGTGCTGTCGTACGAGCACGGCGTGCAGAAGCCGCACCCGCGGCTGTTCGCGACGGCGTGCGACGCACTCGGTGTCGATCCGCGGACGACGCTGATGGTGGGCGACGACCGGCGCGCGGACGGCGGGGCGGCGGCGCTCGGCTGCGCGGTCCACTTCGTGGACCACCTGCCGGCGGCGGAACGGCCGGACGGGCTGCGTCCGGTGCTGGATCTGGTCGGCTGAGACCGCGGGGCCGGCGTCCGCCGTGGGCCCGGAGCCCCGGGCCCACGGCCCCTCGGCGGGAGCACGCCGACTCTGGACGATCCCCCGTGTCGCCCAGAGCAGGCGGCCGCCCGGCCCGGCTCGCACACGGAACCGGCGGGGATGCGCTGAGTATAGTTGGCTGTCGGCCAGTCAACGCAGGAGTTACAGCATGTCCCCGCGCAGCGCCTCGGTCAATGAAGAATTGCGGCGGCGTTCCCGGGAGCGACTGCTGCACGCCGCCGTCGAGTTGGTGAGCGAGCGGGGGTACGAGGCGACGACGCTCGGCGACATAGCGGACCGGGCGGGCTCGGCGCGTGGACTGGTGTCGTACTACTTCCCCGGCAAGCGCCGGCTGGTGCAGTCGGCGGTGCACCGGCTGATGCACCGCACGCTGGAGGAGGCGCTGGAACGGGAGCCGCGCGCGGAGGACGGCCGGGATCGCATGGCGCGGGCCATCGACGCCGTCCTGGGCCTGGCGCGGGACCGGACGGTGCTGATGCGCCAGCACATGGCGGGGCTGCTCCAGGCGGAGGGTTTCGTCCCGTGCACGGAGCAGCGGCGGCTCGCGGACCTGCTGCGGGACACCGTGGCACGGCACGGATCACGGGACGTCGACACCGACTACCCCGTGCTGCGCGCCCTGCTGATGGGCTCCGTCTACGCGATGGTGCTGCCCGCCGCGGGGATACCGCTCGCCCGGGTGCGGGCCGAGTTGTTCGCCCGCTACCGGCTCGACTGGGAGCAGGGGTTCCCGCCGGACGCCGAGGCGCCCGGCGGGAACGGTGACGGCGACCTGTCCCGCTTCTTCGCGACGGGCCGACCCGTCGGCGATCAGCCGAAGTAGTCCGGCTGTGTCTGCACGTTGAGCTCGGGCAGGCGGACCCGCTGGGCCGGATCCGTGCGCCGGTCGTCGATCCTCAGCACGTCGAGGCCCTTGGCGATGTCGTTCGAGTAGATGTAGCCGTTGTAGTAGTACGCCGACCAGGAGCCGGCGGTGGTCAGTTGCTCGGTGTCCACCGGGCCGCGCTCGAAGTAGGCGATCTCCTTCGGGTGGGCGGAGTCGGTGAAGTCCCAGACGGAGATGCCGCCCTGGTACCAGGCCTGGACCATGAGGTCCCTGCCCTTGACCGGGATCAGTGAGCCGTTGTGCGCCACGCAGACCTCGGTGGCCGCCTGGGGCCGGTCGATCTTGAAGTAGCTGCGGAAGACGAGCTTGCGGTGGTCGCCCTTGCCGACGATGTCGTAGATGCCGTCGGCGCCCTTCTCCGGGCCGATCTCCGGGGTGCAGGTGGCCGCGCCGCCGCCGCCCAGTTCATCGGTGAACACGACCTTGTCCGCCGTCTGGTTGAAGGTCGCCGAGTGCCAGAACGCGAAGTTCACGTTGTCCTGGACCTGGTCGATGACCTTCGGGTTCTCCGGGTCCTTGATGGAGAACAGGATGCCGTCGCCCATGCAGGCGCCGGCCGCGAGGTCCTTTTCCGGGAGCACCGTGATGTCGTGGCAGCCGGTCGTCTTGGAGACGCCCGGGTTGGTGGGCCCACCCGGGTTGCCGCCGCCGTCCGGCCCCTCACCGGGGAAGAGGACGGGGAAGTTCACGATCGCGGCCTGCTCCGGCGCCTTGCGCGGCACCTTGATGATCGAGATGCCGTCGTGCGGGGGCTGGCAGTCGGGGTAGGCGGCGTTGGGCGAGTACGAGGAGACGTACACGTAGACGTTCTTGCGCTCGGGCACCAGGGTGTGGGTGTGCGAGCCGCAGGCGGTCTCGACGGCGGCGACGTACTGCGGGTTCCGCTTGTCGCTGATGTCGAAGATCTTCATGCCCTCCCAGGAGGACTTCTCGGTCGCGGGCTGCGTGGTGCTGTTGCAACTGCTGTCGCTGCGCGAGGAGTCGGTGGACAGGAAGAGCAGGTTCCCGGAGACGGAGATGTCGTTCTGCGAGCCCGGGCAGAGCACCTGGGCGACGGTCTTCGGGGACTTCGGGTCACTGATGTCGAAGACGCGGAAGCCGTCGAAGTTGCCGGCGAAGGCGTACCTGCCCTGGAAGGCGATGTCCGAGTTGATGCTGCTGAGCGCGTCCTTGGGCACGTTGGCGAGGTGCTCGATGTTGGCGGAGTGGACGATCTCGTCCTGTCCCGGCACCTCTCCCGCGGCTATCGCCTCGGCCACCTCGGTCCGTACGTCCTGGGACACCTCGGGCTCCGCGGCCGGGCCGTCCCCCGGGTCGGGGGTCGCGGCCGCCGGGACCGCCGTGAGCAGTGCGGCCAGGATGCCGGCACAGGCCGCGACGGCCGCCGTCCGTCTGCGCCGCCTTCGGGGATCGTTCAACAGGGTCACTGCTTCTTCCTCCCTTGCTGCCGTTCACGGGGAACGATTCACGGTCCTCCGAAGTATCGTCTTCATCATGCACATATCAAGAGTTGGAAACACACTCGTCACGAAGGTCCGCGGTCGACCGGGACAGGAATCGTGCTAGGACGGTCACACAGGCCCCTGCCCGCTTCCGACAGGGCGTCAGACCCGCCACGACAGGAGGTCGTTGTGCTCTTCCGCCGCGCGTCCCTCACCAGTGCCTCGCTGCCGGCGCTCCTCCTCGCGGGCTGTCTCGTCCTCGCGGGCTGCGACTCCGGGACGGACAGCACGCCCAAAGCGGCGGGCGGACCCTCGGTGATCGTGCCGGGGAAGCCGGGCGAGGAGAACCGGACGCTGTCCGCCGAGGACGCCGCGGAGCAGCGCGCCGAGGACGACACCCCGAACTCGGCGGACGTCTCCTTCGCCCGCATGATGATCGAGCACCACGGCCAGGCCCTGGAGATGACCGCACTCGCACCGAAGCAGGCGAACTCGGCGCAGGTCAAGGCCCTCGCCTCCCGCATCGCCGCCACCCAGGGGCCGGAGATCGAGGCCCTGCGGAGCTGGCTGTCGGCCCACGGCGAGGACGACGGGAGCACGGCGGACGGCGCCAGTGCGGGGAGCACGGCCGACGGCACGAGTGCGGGGAGCACGGCGGGGAGCGGAAGCACGGCGGACGGCGGGCACGATCACGCCGCGATGCCCGGGATGGCCACGGAGGCGCAGATGGGCAAGTTGCGGGCGGCCCGCGGCAAGGCCTTCGACGAGCTCTTCCTCACCCTGATGATCACCCACCACGAGGGCGCGCTCACCATGGCCGCGGACGTCAAGGCGCAGGGGAACAACATCCGCGTCGAGGAGATGGCGGACGACGTGGTGGCGGAGCAGACGACGGAGATCACGCGGATGAGGGCGATGCTGTGACCCGCCGGCCCGGCCGGACCGACGGAGGACGGGACCGGCCGGGCCCGCACGCCCTCGCCGAAGACTCGTGCCCCTCATGGCCCAGCGGTCCCCCCAGCGGTCCCCCTCATGGCCCAGCGGTCCCCCCAGCGGTCCCCCTCATGGCCCAGCGGTCCCCCTTATGGCCCAGCGGCCCGCGCCGCCACGGGCCCGTGGCCTGCGGCCCAGCGGCCCAGCGGCCCGTGCCGCACGCCACACGCCACACGCCACACGCCGCACGCCGCACGCCGCACGCCGCACGCCGCACGCCGCGCAGAAACGACCTGACCAGCCCGCACGCAGCGTGACCGCGCGATCGTTCCCCCCTCCCGACCGGCATGCACGCGTCCTCGGCGTCCGGCACCTGTCAGCGCGGCGGCAGCGGTGCCATGCTGGAAGCGTCAGCGCTCTCCTGCGCCTGCCGGGGGTAAGGAGTTCTGCCGTGCTCCGTGTCGCCGTCGTCGGCTCCGGGCCGAGTGGGGTCTACACCGCCCAGAGCCTGGTCCAGCGGGACCCCGAGGTGCTCGTGGACGTCCTGGACCGGCTGCCGTGCCCGTACGGGCTGGTGCGGTACGGCGTCGCCCCGGACCACGAGAAGATCAAATCGCTCCAGCAGAACCTGCGCACGGTGCTGGAGCACGAACGGGTGCGCTTCCTCGGCGGAGTGCGGGTCGGGGCGGGCGGGGTGCCCGTCGAGCGGCTGCGGGAGGTGTACCACGCGGTCGTGTACTGCGTCGGCGCCGCGGCGGACCGGCGGCTGGGGATCCCCGGGGAGGATCTGGCGGGCAGCTGGTCGGCGACCGACTTCGTGGCCTGGTACAGCGCCCACCCGGACGCCGTCGTCGACGGCTGCCTGTCGGGTGCCCGCTCGGCCGTGGTGATCGGCGTGGGGAACGTCGCGGTGGACGTCACGCGCATCCTGGCCCGGGGCGCGGCGGAGCTGACCGCCACCGACATGCCGCAGGCGGCGCTGACGGCCCTGGCCGCGAGCGAGGTGACCGAGATCCACATGGTCGGGCGGCGCGGCCCCTCGCAGGCACGGTTCACCACCAAGGAGTTGCGGGAGCTGGGCGGTCTGCCGGACACCGACGTGGTGGTCGACGAGGCGGAGCTGGCGCTGGACCCCGCGTACCGCGACCCGTCCGCCCTGCCGGCGGCGCAACGCCGCAACATCGAGGTGCTGCGCGGCTGGGCGGCCGCGCCGCCACGGGGCCTGCGGCGCCGGATCCGCCTGCGCTTCTTCCTGCGGCCCGTCGAACTCCTCGCCGCCGGCGGCCGGGTGCGCGCGGTGCGCTGCGAACGGACCGCCCTCGACGGGCTCGGCGGGGTGACGGGAACCGGCGTGCACGAGGACGTCGACGCCCAGTTGGTGCTGCGGTCGGTGGGCTACCGCGGAGTGCCGCTGGAGGGGCTGCCGTTCGACGCGGAGCGCGGTACGGTGCCGCATCTCGCCGGACGGGTGCTGCGCGACGGCGCCGTGGCGCCGGGCGAGTACGTGGCCGGCTGGATCAAGCGGGGCCCGACGGGTGTCATCGGCACCAACCGGCCGTGCGCGAAGGAGACGGTGACGTCCCTGGTGGAGGACGCCCCCGTCCTGCTGCGGCGGGAACTCGGGGAGCCCCTCGCCCTGTTGCGGGCCGCCGGCGCCGAGCCGGTCGCGTGGGCGGGATGGCTGGCCATCGAGCGCGCCGAGGCGGAGCTGGGGGCCTCCCTGGGGCGGGGCGTGGTGAAGCTGCCGGACTGGGCGGCCCTGCGGGCGGCGGCGGGCACGGCCGGGCCCGGTGGGCAGGACACACACCGGCAACACCCGTGAAATCAACAAACTGTTTAAGGCTCGTACGGTCTCGTGCTGTCCGGATGTCGCCACCCCCTCAAGCCCGCCCTCCCTCGCCGCCTTGGAGTGCCCATGCCCACGCCCCCACCCGTACACCCCGTCGACGAAGTGCCCCCCGCACGGCAGTTGGCCGCCTTCGGCCTGCAGCACGTGCTCGCGATGTACGCCGGCGCGGTGGCCGTACCGCTGATCGTGGGCGGGGCGATGAAGCTGTCGCCCGCCGACCTGGCGTACCTGATCACCGCGGACCTGCTGATCTGCGGCATCGCCACGCTCATCCAGTGCGTGGGGTTCTGGCGCTTCGGCGTACGGCTGCCGATCATGCAGGGCTGTACGTTCGCGGCCGTGTCGCCGATGGTGCTGATCGGAACGACGGGCGGCGGACTGCCCGCGATCTACGGCTCGGTGATCGTCGCGGGGCTCGCGATCGCACTGCTGGCACCGGTGTTCGGCCGACTCCTCCGGTTCTTCCCGCCCCTCGTCACCGGCACGGTGATCCTGGTCATCGGCATCTCGCTGCTGCCGGTCGCGGGCAACTGGGTGGCGGGCGGCGCCGGTTCGGAGGACTTCGGGGAGCCGAGGAACATCGCGCTCGCCGCGTTCGTGCTGGCGGTGGTGCTCGGGGTGCAGCGGTTCGCGCCCGCCTTCCTCAGCCGGGTGGCGGTGCTGATCGGCATAGCGGTGGGCCTCGCGGTCGCCGTCCCCTTCGGCTTCACGGACTTCGGCGGGGTCTCGGACGCCGACTGGGTCGGGATCAGCACGCCGTTCCACTTCGGGGCACCCGTCTTCGAGGCGTCGGCGATCATCTCGATGCTGGTGGTGGCCCTGGTGACCGTGTGTGTTCAGTTACACCATGATCCCTAAAAATCATCCGCTTGCCGCCTGACCAGCGCGAACTTCAAGGCCCCTGCCCCGGCGGGGGCCTTCGTCATGGGAGGAACCATGTCCGAGCCCGCCTGGACGGCCGAGCTGCCCGGAACCTTGGAGGCCCGTCACCGAGCGAGCCGCGGTCAGCGGCGCCGGCCTCACCGAGGCCGGGATGGATCTCGTCCTGGTCTACATCGAGGCCGCCTACCAGCGCGGCCTCATGGCCGGGCGCAGCCAGTCCGGCTACGCCGCCCGCCGCACGACGACGGAGGAGGGCTGATGGTCTGCCCGTTCTGCAAGAGGGCTTACCCCTGCATCCGCCCTCCCCGGAGGAGGCCGTGAACCTGCCGACCTCACACAAGGTGATCATCCTGGCCGCCCTCGTGGCGGCCTTCGTCATGAACGGGGTGTCGCATTGGCGGATCTGATCAAGCGCCTCAAGAAGGCGCTCCCGAGCTTCGCGGTCTGGCTCTTCTGGGCCACCGTCCAGGCCCTCGTCGGTGGCCTCGTCGGCATCCTGCTCGTCTCGCTGTACCTGCGAGGCCGGTGATGCTGTACGACCCGCACCGGCGCTGGGCGCCGCGTGGCATCTGCCGCTGGGAGGAGGCAGACACCTCTTCTTCTCGCCCGGCGGCCAGCCCAACCGCAAGCCGGTCAAAAGCACGCAGCAGCGCTGGGACCAGGCCAAGGAGATCTGCGCCATGTGCCCGGTCCGCACGCAGTGCGCCCGGGACACGCTGGGCGAGGAGTACGGCGTCTACGGCGGACTGGATGAGCACCAGCGCTACCTGATCCGCCGCAAGCTGCCCAGGGTCATCGGCAAGTGGCCCTGGGCACGGCGCCTCGCCTGAGGAAGGGAGATCCACTCCCTCCGCGAGGTCGGGATGCTCTGGACGCAGATCATGACTCGCACGGGCATCCCCGCGACCGCGGCGGAGCAGCTCGCCCGGGTCTGGGCCGAGCAGCTGGATGAGGAGAAGAAGGAGACCGTCGGCAAGGTCGTCGACCTGGAGCTGCCGGAGCCGGCGAGCGAGAGGCTGCCCGCCTTCCCCGACCGGCCCGGCTGGCGCAACTGCTGGGTGCGCCACCGCGGCTCATCTCCGACGCCTGGTACCGGGGCGAGACCCCGGACGGCAAGCATCCCGGCCAGTTCCTTCGGCGTAATCCCGAGCTCCTCGTCGCTTCCGGCGGCCGAGCACTTGAATCAGTCGTTGATCACCCGATGAAAGATCTCGGAGAACTCGCCGTTCTCGATCAGTCCGGCGATCACGTCGGTCATGCTGTCGATGCCGGGATCCCTGACGATCAGGCCGTCCGAGACCCAGAAGTACCGGCCCCCGAGGGCCTCCTCGGTCCCTGCCCAGAGTTTCATCAGGCGCTCGACTTCCGCGACGGTGAATACGGTCGCGGTCCAACGAGATCCATCCTTCAGCGTCACGAAGACATCGACGTTGCAGACCTCGTCCAAGTCCTCACCGTCGCTGGGCAGGAACGACGCCTGGAAGTCCGCCATGCGGACCCGATACCAGGGCACGTCCCACCCTCGCTCGATCGGTTCAGACGAAGTGCTGTGACTCATCGCGCGAGTGTCCCTGGTCGGGGCATCGATCTCAACCGAGATCCTCTGCCGTGCTGCCGCTGCCTGCGGTCAGAGCTGGGGACGTTCGTCCGTACGCAACTGGGGAGAAAAGTGGCCCCGGCAAGATTTCCGTGAAGCAGGCGCATGCCACCGTGCGCCGGTGACGCTCCGTCGCGGGTAGCAGCACTGTCAGCGAGTGTGATGACCTAGTACGGATCTTGTCTCCGCACCTGGACGCGGTGCGGGTGGAACGAGTGTGGGTGGCGGGCGGTGTGGTCCGCATCGCGGCCTGCACCCGCGAGTTGACGGTGGCGTGTCCGGACTGCGGTCGCGGTTCTGCGCGGGTGCACAGTCGCTATGACCGCACGCTGGCCGATGTCGCTGCTGGTGGGCGCCCGGTGCTGATTGGGCTGTCGGTGCGGCGGTTGTTCTGTGACAGCCCGGGCTGCGGCCGGCGGACGTTTGCCGAGCAGGTCGAGGGGTTGACGGTGCGCTATCAGCGTCGCAGCCCTTTGCTGCAGCACCTGGTGGAGATGGCAGGGGTGCTACTCGCCGGCCGGGGCGGCGCCCGTCTGCTGCAGATCCTGAAGGTGCCCCTGTCGCGGACCAGCGTGCTGTTCCACTTGATGCGCTTGCCGCTTCCCCCGGCAGCGACCCCGCGGGTGCTGGGCGTGGACGACTTCGCGCTGTATGCGGACGTCTACGGAACCCTGCTGGTGGACGCCGACACCCGGCTGCCGATCGAGCTGTGGGCCGGGCGCGACGCCGAGCAACTGGCTGCCTGGCTGCGGACGCATCCCGGTGTTGAGGTGGTCTGCCGGGACGGCTCGCTGGTCTACCGCCAGGGCATCACCGACGGCGCCCCGGCCGCGGTGCAGGTCAGCGACCGCTTCCATCTGTGGCAGGGGTTGTCGAAACGGATCGGGGATATCGCCGCCACGCACCGCGGCTGCCTGGTTGTGGCAGTACCCGAGCCTGACCCGGCACCGCCACCAGCGAACGCAGCGGGACCGTTTCACCAGGCCGACACCCCAGCCCGGCGCCATGCGCAGCGGTTGTTCGAGGCGGTGCACGCGGTGACCGACACCGGTTGCTCGCTCAGCGCGGCAGCCCGTGAGCTGGGCTTGAACCGGCGCACCGTGGCCAAGTACGCCCGGGCCGCCACCTGGCAGGATTGCGTACGGCGCACCCGGCCCCGCCGACCCGCCGGCCTCGATCCATACCTGGACTACCTTCGGCAGCGGTGGGAGGAAGGCGAGCACACCGCGACGGTGCTGCACCAGGAGATCGCCGCCAAGGGCTACAGCGGCCACTACCAACGGGTCAAGATGGCCATCGCACCGCTACGCCGTGGCCTGCCGATCAACACGCCGCGCGAGCGGCCGCCTTCGCCCCGCGAAGTCGCGCGCTGGATCACGACCGCGCCATCCCGCCGCAGCCTGCGCGCAGCCGAGGCACTCCCGCGGCTGTTCGAGCACTGCCCAGAACTGAACCGCGCCCACGATCTGGTGCGTCAGTTCGCTGCCATGCTCGACACCCGTGACGCCGCCCCGCTGCCGGACTGGCTGGAGCAACTCACGACCGCCGGCCTCCCGGCCCTGGCCAGCCTGGCCAAAGCCATCCGTGAGGACCAGCCCGCAGTCGTGCAGGGCATCACCACCCGGTTCAACTCGGGAGTCAACGAAGGCCGCATCACCGATCTGAAGCTCCAGAAGCGGATCATGGCCGGACGCGCGGGGGTCCCGCTGCTCCGCCACCGCGTCATCCTCATGGCCCTGCTCCGACGCCGCTACCCGTGACGGAGCGTCACCGGCGCACGGTGGCATGCGCCTGCTTCACGGAAATCTTGCCGGGGCCAGAAAAGTCCGTACGCCGACAGTCAAGGACCCCGCGTTCTTCATCTCCCTCACCGGCAAGCGGCTCATCTATGCCTGCGTGCATCCGGTGTTCCGGGCCCTGGTCGACACCGCCGCTGTCGGCCTCGACGCCCCACACCCACCCCGGCTGCACGAACTGCGGCACACCTTCGCCGTCCGCACCCTGTTGCACTGGTATCGCACCGGAGCCAACATCCAGGCGAGGATCCCATCGCTGTCGACTTACATGGGACACCGCGAACCGGCCTGCACCTACTGGTATTTGTCGGCGGCGCCGGAACTGCTCGCCCTGGCCGCCGCCCGCCGCGACGGCCTCCGGAAGGCGCCCCGCTCATGACCCTGATCGCACCCACGCTCCAGGCGTTCTTCACCGAACGGCTCGCCCGCCAGCGCCAGGCCAGTCCCCGCACGATCGCTGCCTACCGCGACGCGCTCCGCCTTCTGCTCGGCTTCGTCCAGCAGCGGACCGGGACCACTCCGGCGAAATTGGACTGGAACGACCTGAACGCGGACGTCATCTCTGCGTTCTTGAACCATCTGGAGGACGAGCGCGGCAACAGCACTCGGACCCGCAACGTCCGCCTGACGGCGATCCGGTCCCTGTTCTCCTACGCCGCCCTCCAGCACCCCGAACACGCCCTCCTCATCCAGCGGGTCCTCGACATCCCGCCCAAGCGGTTCGACAAGAGGACCGTCACGTTCCTGACCGCCGGCGAGGTCGACGCCCTGCTGGCGGCACCGGACCCGAAACGCTGGGAAGGACGACGGGACAAGGCCATGCTGGCGCTGGCCGTCCAGACCGGCCTGCGCGTCTCCGAACTCACCAGCTTGAACTGCGACGACATCACCCTCGGCGACTGCGCCGCCGTCCGCTGCGAGGGGAAAGGGCGCAAACAGCGCACCGTCCCGCTCGACCGCCCCATCCAGAGCCTGCTGGGCTCCTGGCTGAACGAGCGCGTCGGACGTCGCGGCGACCCTCTGTTCTGCACCCGGGCCGGGCGGCGCCTCAGTCGCGACGCCGTTGCACAGCGTCTGAGCATTCACGCGCAGGCTGCCGCGCGAGCCTGCCCGTCCCTCCTGAACAAGAGCATCCACCCGCACGTCCTGCGGCATATTGCGCGATGTCGCTGCTGCAGGCCGGCGTCGACACCACAGTCATCGCGCTCTGGCTCGGCCACGCCGGCGTCCGCTCCACCGACGCCTACGTCCACGCCGACATGACCATCAAGGAGAAGGCACTCGCGCTGACCGCACCGGTCACCACCCGGCCGGGCCGCTACCGGCCCACCGACAAGGTCTTGGCCTTCCTCGACCGCTTGTGACTATGCCGAGGAAACTCAAATGGTTTGCTTCCCCGAGGGCGGGCTGGGAGTGTCGGAGCGACACTACGGGCAGTCGAAGGAGCAGACGGTGGCGCTGGTCAAGAAGGGTTCCCGGCGCATCGTCGTGGACGGCGTCACCTACCGCTGGCGCGTCCGCCACAAGCCGACCTACTGCCAGTCAAACGGGTGGGGTCCGCTGACGTTCGCGGTCGAGGACGCCACCGTCCCGGGAACCGTTCTCGTCGTCGAGACCGGCTGGCACCACCCCGAGAACTGGTTCGGTCTGACGACCAAGCCGGTCGTTCCCGCTGATGTCGCCCAGGCCATCCGGACCGCCCTCGCGCAGGGATGGACGCCACTCGCCAACGGATCGCCCTTCCATCTCGACGTCTCAAACGCAGGCCAGACAGGCGAGGACGCAACCCTCGCCAGCGGATTGTCGGCATAGTCGCGGTCTCGGCATAGATCAACCTATGCCGATATCCGCATAGATTGATGACATCGGCCTCCTCCCGGTCAGCCCCGACGCCGCCGAAGGCTTCTACCGGCTGGTCGACGCCGCCTACGAACGGCGCGCAATCGCGGTCAGCAGCAACCTGCACCCCTCCGGGTTCGACGAGATCATGCCGAAGACCCTGGCCACCGCCACCGTCGACCGGCTCATGCACCACGCCCACATCGTCGTCACCCAGGGTGACAGCTTCCGGCTCGCCCAGGCCACCTCCGGCCAGGGCGTCAAGCCCTTCAGCTGACCACGACACCACCCACGGCGGGGAGATAACTGGCCGCCGTTGGGGAGATCCTCAGGCCGCCAGCGGGGAGAACTCCTGGCCGCCTACGGGGAGAACTTCAAGGCCATTGAACAATCTTCCTGAAGTACATCGCCAAGGCGCCCAAGAGGCCTCCCCTGTGGTCCGTGGGCGGCTCCGCCGTGCACGAGGCGACGGAGCACTACGACCTCATGTCGGTCGTCGGCAACGCGGACCTCTTCAAGGCCAGTGAGATCTGGGAGGCGCACTTCGACGCCCAGCTGCACAAGGCCCGGGAGAAGGGCTCTGACCGGCCGGGTGGCTTGCCCGTCGACGCACCGGAAGCTGGGTGGAGCTCCACCCAGCTTCCATATCGGCAAGCCGTGGTGGGGCATCATGCGTGCGGCGTGATCCCGGCCGTTTGCCTCGCCCATCGTCTCGGGGGTAGAGCCGGGTGATCGTCACAGCGCTGGCGACCTTGGGGGTCTGCGCGGGCGGGCGGCCTTGGTGTGCCGCCGGCAGGACAGGCGAGCATAGGCAGGGCCGGTCACTCGAGGGGGACGTCGATCAGTCCTCATCGAAGGGTAGCGCCGGCCCGTCGTCCCCGAGGTCCTCGTCGTCGTAGACGGCTTCGGAAGCGACTCTGTCATATGCATCAGCGAGGTCTGCGCCACTTGCCCCGAGGATGCTCTCCCAGTCTGTTCCCATGGGTGCGACTCTATTCGTGCTTTTGGAGGAGTTTGGCGATGTGGGTGTTGATTTCGTCGCCCCAGGCGAAGATCCGCTCCTCCTCTTCAGGGGCGATGCGCGAGAGCGCCGACGGGTGAGGATGGCACTCTCGCGTATCGGCTCGACGAGCATGCTGGGCGGCGTTGACGCGGCGCGAGACTCATCGAGCTAGCACCTGGCCTCGTCCGTTCTCCACGCTGGGGGGCGACGTACCTCAATAGAGGGGACGCCCGAGTTCACGAGATGAGTGTGCGCGGCGACGCGCTGCACACGGGCATGGGGGAGGTCCTTGAGGATGGATCCGTCGGCGTACAGCTCCCACAGTCTGCGAGTTAGTCACGTCACTCTGGCAAGGCGGTACGGCGCGAGGACCGAGGCGATCATGCGGGCTGACCGGTGACGGAAGCCGAGACGGTGAACGTCTACGACCGGGAGTTCGACCCGGCCGCCCGCAACAGCGTCATGCGCCTGGGTCTGTGACCTCTCGGGCCGACTTGTTGCGGACGTCACGCATCCGGGCGTCGAGAGCGGCCTGCGTTTCAGGGTCGAGCTCGTAGTTGCCAGCGGTTTCAGGGTTGACGTCCAGCGCGTGAGAGCGGAAGGCCTCCTGCTCGGCGGAGAGCTGCTGGATGGTCTGGGTGATCCGGTGGATCTTCTGGCGCAGCCTCTCCCATTCCTGCTCGGCGAGGGCGAGCTCGGCGAGCAGGTTCTGGATCTCGGCTTCGTTTTCGCGAGCGTAGTTGTCGCTGACCAGTGTGATCAGGGGGACTCCGAGAGCCTTGGCAGCGGTGACCGCCTCGTCGAGCCTGACCGCGCGGGTCTGCTGCTCGATGCGTGTGATGGCGGTGGAGTCGACGTTCGTGCCGAGCAGTGCGGCCATACGGCGTGCTAGCTCTGCCTGGCTGATGCCGAGGCGTTCGCGTTCTTGACGAAGTCGGCGGGCGAAAAGGTCCCCAGGCAGCGGGTTCATGGCGGTTTGGTTCTTCCTGGTCGAGATCGCGATCGACGGGGTGTGCAAGGGGGGCCCGCCTCGAGATCGAGCAGGCCAGCGTCACGGCGGTGCTGGAGCGGCACATTACACATCTGGCGCTGCGGATTCCACAGGCGTCCGCCACGGCCCTGCGGTCGCGCGTCGCGGCGCCGATCAGCCTCGCTTCCGAGTCCCTTTCAGCTCCCTATTGATTGACTCTGTCGCACACCTCTATCAATAGCCATCCCAATGGGATAGATTAGCCACTGCTGATGCGCGCGCATACGAGCCAGCGGGGTGATCCGACAGCACGCCACCGATCACGCCGGCTTCTATCACTACCCGTCCGGGTGGGCCGCCTTGTGACTCACTGTCATGCAACCGAATGATGCGAAAGGCGAGAGGAAAGAACGTGACAAAGATCTACGAGGCAGCCGTCCTCACACAGGCCTCCCTGCCGAGCGCAGCCTGGGACCTGACCAGCTTCCTGCAGAACGCCAAGTCCCAGATCCAACTCTGGGGCGGTCTTCTGCTCATGCTGCTCGGTGCTGTCGGCCTGGTCTGGGGCGGCGTGCTCCTGATCAAGAAGCTGATGGCCAACCCGCAGTCCGCGGGTCAGCAGCAGGGCTGGGGCACAGTCGCGCTCCTCATTCTCGTCGGCGGAGCCCTGGGCACTGGCGGGTGGTCGCTGATCTCGACGGTCGGTTCCGGCGGCCAGCAGACCATCACGGACCTCGGCGGCGGCACGGTGATCGTCCAGACCGTCGATCAGTTCAGCGGGTTCCTGAGCGGCCCTTCCAAGTAAGAGGCCGTCACAGACCGTGCACACGACCGGGGACAGAGGCGTCGAGCGAACCGGGTCGGTTGAGGTGCAAGGCCTCCTCCGGCCCGGTTCGCCGTATCCGGGCCCGCAGCACGAAAGAGAGCAGAACATGGGGATCAAGGACAAGGCACTGGCCTTCAGCAGGAAGTTCAAGCTCGACTCGCACCACGCGATCGAGCGTTTTGGGGTGTTCTTCGGCATCTTCGCGGTCACGGGCGCGATCGTGATCAGCGCATCGGGGGCCTCGGCGTACCAGACGGAGCGTGACTCGCTGTCGCAGACGGCGCTGTACACCAGCGACTTCAAGACGTCGAAGACGAATCTCGACGGCACCGTCGACGGGATCTACACCAACAAGAGCGGCAACAAGGCGCTCGTGATGATGCACTTCAGTCCGACCGCTCAGATCTCGTACAACGCCGCGGACTACAGGGCGTTCCTGCTCGGGTCGGACACCTCGCTGAACAGCGAGCCGGTCAGCACCAGCGGGATCAAGGGCTCCTTCTACGCCTTCGGCTCAACCGGCTACATCGGGGTCCTCCTGAACGCCGACCGCCCCTTCGACCGCCAGGTGTTGAACCTGACGGTCCGTGCGAACGCCGAGCTCACCACGCCCGGAGCGGAGCAGACGCAGAGCAGCGGCAAGCTGGCCGGCGACGAGACCTTCTCCAAGTACGACCAGTGGCGGGTCTTCTTCAACCCCGGCGCATCCGGAGTCCAGAAGATCGCGGCGCTCGACGCCCTGACCTTCGACCCGGCGCAGGCCTACTACGAGGTCGCGCTCAAGGAGAAGGAGGCCGAGGCCAGGGACGCCCTGGACCAGAAGCTCGTCGAGATGCGCACGAACCTGACGCAGATTCAGTCGTACACCTCCGACCTGCAGACGACGAAGATCGACGGCCTGTTCCTGCGTCCGCCGACCGTTCCGGTCTCGATCGCCACCGACAAGATCACGGGCGTCTCCGCGGCCGAGGCCAAAGATGGCGTCTCGACGCTGGCACTGCAGACCAAGCACGTCGTCCCGGGCGGCTTCGACCTCAACTGGCGTGCAGGTAACGTCTACGACGGCTACCTCGACACCCTGGTGCCGGCCGGTCAGAGCTACGCCCAGTTCTTCACCAAGAAGCGTGACGAGGGCTCGGATCCGACGAGCCAGCAGATCTCGGACATGCAGTGGATCCTCTCGGACGGCACCAGCCTCACCAGGGACTACCAGTCCTCTGACGTGACGATGCGCCCGCTCATGAACATCATGAACAACCTTTCACAGGCGTATCAGAACTACTCCCGGAACAAGTCGCAGTACGAGTCTGATCTGTCGCTCGACCTGCTCCGACTGGACATGAATCTGCGGGACGTGCAGTCCAACAGCACCGTTCGCGACGACAAGGACTTCCTCACCACTTTCCATTGAGTGCGGCAATGAAGTGACGCATCCCGCTACCTGGTATTGAGCCTGAAAGGAAAACGAGATGGCCACCGACAAGCCGAATCGGAGTCCCAGGAAGGGGACGACGAAGGACCAGCCGAGCACGTCGGTGAGTCAGGGGATGCCCCGGCAGGGGCGCGGGACCAAGAGCCTCGGCCCTGAGGAGGACATCAAGAAGCCTCCCGAAGGCAGGGCCACCGTGCCCAAGCAGCTCCCGGGGCCGGGGGCTGATTCTTCTGGTCCTTCTGGCGCGGCGAACACTGCGCCGAAGATGCCGGACACCGCGGAGACCGCGGGCAAGGCGGCCGGTGCCGCGAGTACCGGGTCGGAGATCAAGCAGGGCATGAACGGCGTCGCCGGGAACATGGCCGGAGGTGCGGCCCAGAAGGCGATCGAGGGAGACGGCAGCAGCGCGACCCGCCGTAACGCCGGACGTTACGCAGGAGCTGCCGTCTCCGGTGCCGTGGCCGGCGCACAGGCTGGCGGGCTTCCGGGAGCCGCCGTTGGCGCAGCGAAGAACGTCGGCGTCGAGGGGGCCCAGGACACGGTCAAGGGCGTGTCCAAGGTCACCGGCGGCAGCCCGGACGCCAAGCCGGCCGACCAGCGCGAGCTGGGTGCCGGCGGCACGGGCTACGAGCGCGGTGCGTCGAAAGACGACGAGGGCCTGGGCTTGAAGGCGGCCAAGGGCGTCACCGTCGGCGGTGGCGCGGCTGCTGCCCCGTCGGCCATGGGCGTGGTCATGGCCATGGCCTTCCTGAACTGGCTGAAGTCCATGTTCTTTGCGGCCATGGCGATGGCCGTCAACGCCGGGAAGCTGCTGTGGACACTGATCGTCAACATCGTCAAGGCGGTTGGTCATGCGATCGCTGCGCCGTTCATGGCGATCGGCAGCTTCATAGCCAAGGGGGCCGGCGCGGTCCTGGGCGTCACTGTCACAGCGACGATGGCCCCAGTTGCCGCAGCGATGTCGGGTGCGGTCGCGGTGACCGCCACCGTGGCCCTGCTGGGCACGGTCTTGACCGGCGTCCTCAACTCGACTGCGCTGACCGAGGGCCGCATCAATGCGAACGGGACGGCGTGTGTCGTCAACGCGGGTAGCGTCGGCAACGGTTCCGGGGCCACCGTCCCGGCGGGCGTGGAGAAGAACGCCAAGGAGATCTACTCAGTACTCAGCAGCTGGGGGATGCCGAAGGAGAACATCGCGGGCATCCTCGGCAACTGGTCGCAGGAGTCCGGGATCGACCCGACGAGCGTGCAGAACTTCCCCACGGGGGCGTATGCCATGACCACCGGGAAGGCCAGCGCCGCACAGAACACGGACAACGGCATCGGTCTCGGGCAGTGGACGTTCGGCCGCAACACGTTGCTGCGCCAGTACGCGAAGAGCAAGAACATCGACTGGTACACCATCAAGGCCCAGCTGGCCTTCATCGTCGATGGGGACAATCCGAGCGATGTCACGGTCTTCAAGGACATGCTCAGGACGTCGCAGGGCTCCCCGCGTGCTGCGGCGCTGCACTTCCACGAGAAGTGGGAGCGCTCCGCTGATGACGCGGCCGGGCTCACCGCACGAGGCGACAACGCCGAGATGTGGTTCGGCAAGATGAGCGGCTGGTCGGTCGACAACTCGATCGTGGACGGCGTCAAGAACATCGTCGGCGGGATCATCGAGAACATCGTCAACGGCATCAACACGATCCTGGGCAACTGCAGCACCAAGGGCGGTACTTCTGTCTCATTGAAGGACGGCGGGATGGCCCAGGAAGAGGCTCAGGCCCTCGTCGACCTCTTCAACAAGGAGGGTGACAAGTTCCTCGACGACCGCTACGGCGACCAGGGCGGTCCTGGCTCGTGCGGGAGCAACCATGCTGAGAACTGCGTGTCGTTCTCGACCTACTTCGTGAACAAGTACACGACGTTCCAGACCTACCCGGCCGGTGACGGCAAGGAGACGGCATACACGATCGCGAGGGAGACCGGCAAGCAGTTGTCCTCGATTCCGGCGGCGTATTCGGTGGGTTCCGGCCCGGGCTCCGGTCCCGCCGGCCACACCCTCGTGGTGCTCGGCGTCCAGGGCGACAAGGTCATCCTCGGCGAGGCCGGCTATTGCGCCTTCATGGGCCGGGTCCGTGTCGACAGCGCGGCGCGGATGGCGGCCGAGGGCTGGAAGTTCGTGGACATGTCGGATTCGATGCTCCCCTCCGGCAAGATCAAGACGGTCTGATGCACTGCATCTGATCTGGGAGTGAGAAGCCGGTGCCGGGTGATCCGGGCACCGGCTTCTTCATGTCCGGCGTAGGCCCTGCGTGCCGCTCCGCTTTTCGGAGCCTTTATCGAACGGATTCAGAGTCGGCCTCGAATTCCTTTATAGATAGACTTGAGTCGTTTATGAGAGCAACGTGGAGTGAGGAGTGTGTTCCGTGACGACAGTCCATGACGAGTCCGAGAGCACGGGCCCCGAGCAGGAGACCGGGTCGATGCCCGAGGAGAAGCCCGCGGCACCGCAGACACGCAAGAAGGTCACCGGAGCTGAGCTCGAAGAGCGCTTCGCGGGCTGGACGATGCGCCAGCGCGAACGGGTCCAGGCACGCAGCCCGGAGGGCAACGCGCGCCTGATCCGGCGCGGCGTGACCGCGGTGATGGGGGTCGGGATCCTCGCCCTGGTCGTCGCCACAGGCGTGGCCGGCGAGAGCTTCAAGGCAAGCACGGCGGACAACGAGGCCCAGATCATCCAGCTCACAGGGCAGCTGGATAATGCCCAGTCCACGCCCGTAAAGGCGGACGCCGGCGCGCAGTTGTCCAAGCTCACCGAGGCGGCAGCCGCCGACGCGCAGAAGGTCGCGACCGGGGAGCAGACCTTCGCCACGTTGTACCACCAGGCCGGCGTCCAGCCCAGCCCGAACAACGGGGCCCCGAACCAGGCCACGCTGGAGATCATCAAGCACCGCCGGGACATGGCACCGCTGTTCAGCAAGGACTCCTTCCTGGTCAGCGACAAGGAGGCGTACAGCACCTCGTCGCTGACGCCGTTCGATGCGACCACCGAGATCGATCCGCGCCACGCCTGGTACATCCGCTACGACGGCCAGAACGCAGCTGCCCCGAGCACGTACGCGTGGAAGGTCGAGACGGTGATGCCCGACCTGAGCGTGAAGGACGGCTCGGGCGCGACGAACCAGGCGAAGGTCGTCTGGCTGTGCCGGGACACGAAGAGCGGCGAGGTGCTCGCCTGGGCGAGCGCACGCTACGTGCGCAACGCCACGGCGGGGGCCTTCGGCCACGTGGCGCTCGTGGTGACCGCCGCCGGTGCGCAGTACGAGAACCCCGCGATCAAGATGCCGGCCGGGTCCGGAGTCCCTGAACTCAGCGGCACGGGCGCACAGGAGAAGGGCGGGAAGCGATGACGGAGCAGACGGCCGCATCCACCCGGCAGGGATTCTTCCGGCGCAACCTCTCGGTCCTGGTGACGGCAGCGGTCCTCGCGGTCGTCGCGACGGCTGCCGGTGTGACCTGGAGCGGCCAGCACGCGGCCCTGGCTGAGCAGGAAGCCCAGATCAACGACGTCGAGGGACAGCTGGCAGACATCCAGAAGAAGAACGCCGAGCAGGTGAACGCGGACGTGATGGCGGCCCTGGGTGTCAGCCAGAACCGGCTGAGCACCGAGGGTGAGCGCATCAAGTCGCTGCTTTCGATGGCCTTCACGTGGGACTCGGGACAGAGCTACGAGGCGGCGCGCGAGAGCCTGAAGAGCCGGTTCGGCCTCACCGAGAACGAGACGTTCCTGAAGTCGTTCATGCCTCCGTCGAGGTTCAACGAGGATTCCCAGGGGCGACGTTACTACTACATCGACACGGTCGGCCTGAACTCGGCCCTCGGCGCGGATCCGGACATCGAGGTCGTCGACGTCAAGGCGGGCCTCTACACCTACGCCGCCCTGGCCGACGTCGAGGTCACCTCCGACGCGGTGACCCAGAACAAGGCGAGCAAAGCCAGCGTCACGGCGCACCGGCGCGCGCTGCTCTTCGTCACGGTCGACGCCCAGGGCAAGGTCTCGAATCTCTCCGGTGTCCCGGCGAGTGGCGAGACTCGCTATTCCGGATGACTCACACCCCCTTTCAACTCACCTCATTGATAGAGTTGTCTTGACATTCGAGTGGAATGGCGAGTTGAGGGCTAATGGAATCGACACAGACCGATGAGTCGGGTGGGGGCGCAGTGCGCAAGACGCGCTTCGTCGCGACGCCCGCGTCCTCGCAGAAGGGCACGGACGCTCCTGGGCAGACGGAGCCCGCGGGCGGCCTGCGCAAGCGCACCCTCGTGGCCGGCGTGAGCATGGGTGTGGGCGCACTGCTGTGCTTCGTACTCTCCGCGGGGTTCTCCGGCGGTCAGAGCGCGGTGAGCGATACGGCTGCGCCGGAGATCTCCTCTCTGCAGGAGCAGATCAGGATCACCGAGGCGAAGACGGCGGCGCTGCCGAAGGCGGACGACGCCGAACGTGGTCTGCCCGCGGCCCTGACGGCGGCTGGTCAGGTCGCGAAGCTGCAGAACGACTACCGCCACCTGACGCCCAGCGTGGCGGCAGACGGCGGCACGCTCGACACGGCGACGTCTCAGTCGACGCTGCGCAACCTCATCCCCTACTTCGCTCCCTCGGTGCACCAGGCGGACCTGGGGCCGTGGTACCTGCTCGCCGGTGACAAGGACGTGGCGGCCGGCGTCGGGATCCCGATGAGCTTCAACTCCGGCTTTGAGTGGGTCGTCCAGGTGCCCTACCTGGTCAACGACGACAGCACCATCACGGTGACCTGGCTGGCGATGGAGACCAGGCCGGGTGTGGGTGAGAGGCCGGCGGTGCTGGCCTGGACCCGCGCCGATTACGACCTGGTCCGCAAGGCGTTCGTGAACATCCAGACCGGCACGACGGCCACCGGCGAGGCCTTGAAGCAGGAGGTGAAGACACCGTGAACGAGGAGATCAAGGACAGGCTGCGCCAGCACGCCGGGAAGATCCTGCTCAGCGGCACCGGGGCGCTGCTCGCGCTCTCGGTGGTCACGCTCGGAGCCAGCCTGCTCAGCGACGGCCCGGCCGCGTCGGACACCCAGGCCGATGCGGTTATTCACAAGCTCGAAGGCAACCTCGGCGACGCCTGGGCCAAACTCGCAACGCAGCACACGGCGCTGCTGGCTCAGCTGCCGGGCATGGACATCGAGCGGGTGAACCGTGACCGGGCGACGGGCCGGTCCCTCCTGCTCAGCCTCACCGACAGCTCGGCGTCGACCCGGACCGTCAAGGAGCAGCAGGTACTGCTCGACGCGCGCTACGGCTTCCTCGACCACAAGTCCCGGGTGCTCACCGAGTTCGTGCCGGAGTGGATGACGGCGACCAGAGCCACGAAGGGCGCTGGGACGACGTACACGCTCGCTGATCTGGACATCGATGTGAGCCGGGTGCAGGGCCTGAACTACTCCTACACCGGGGTGGCCCAGCTCGATCCGGTCCGCGTCGGACCGGATCAGAACAGCGCTGCCAAGAGCGAGTTCGTGGTCTTCACCTACTCCACCTCTCAGGACGGCACGGTGACGTCGCTGGACGCCTATCGGGCCTCCAGCAAGACCCGCGACGCCCTCGCTGCCGCCAGCGAGGAACAGCCCTCCCCCAAGCCGACCGGGTGAGCGAAGCGCCCACCGCTTCAGCACGCACCTAAGAAGACCCCGACGAGACGTAAGGACACGAACATGTCGACCCAGACCCTGGAGAAAACCGAGACGACCGCCCCGACGAGCACGGCCGCGACGGCGAAGAAGACCACGGCGAAGCCCGGGAAGGAGCAGAAGGACTCGAAGCTGCGCACGGGATGGCGGCGCCTGGCCCCGAAGAAGGAGGCCGGCAGGTTCTCCGTCGTGGTGTGGGCGGGTTTCTTCCGGGCCATCGTCCTTCTCGCCGACTGCCTGCTGGCGTTCATCACGGCCACGGTCATCATCCCGCTGCTGGGCGCATGGCTGCACCAGCAGTCGGGCGCATCCCGGGGTGCGCTCAGTGCGGACGGAGCCATCGCCATGTGGCTGATGCCGCTCCTCTTCCTGGTCGCACTGCTCGCCGCGGGCGAGATCGTCGTGATGCGCGGCATGTGGCGCTGGGCAACGCGGATGATCGCGAAGATCCGGGACGCCCGGGGCGAGGCGACCGGCGCCGACGCCACACCGAAGTCCACGACCAGGACCACCAACCAGAGCAAGACCAACCGCAAGAGGAGCACGTGATGCGCACCGCAGGACTGACGATGAACGACGTATGGGCCCACCGTGTCCTGCGTGAACGAGGAGTGGAGACGTACCGGCTGGAGGGGGTGACCGCCGAACTCGGCGTCATGGTCGAATCGCTCGACCTCAAGCACCGGGGCAAGGAGGAGAACTACCGCCCGTATCTGCACATGACGGGCGAGCTGCGCTCGGTCACCCCGGCCAAGGCCCTGCCGTTCGGCATCTCCCAGGTGACCTACTCCCCCGGCCAGGGCGAGAAGGTAGACGCCTTCTACGAGTTCGACGACCAGCAGCTGGTCGTGCTCGCCAGCAAGGGCTACTTCACGAGCGGCTTCGCCGTGCCCGAGCAGGTCACCGGGATCGAGTGGGAGCTGCCGGCCACGGCGGACATGCTTGTCCTCGCTCCGTCGGGGGCGCAGACCGAAGACGATGCGCCCGTGGTCTTCACCCAGATCCACGACATCGGAGGCCTGGAGATCGATCTCGAGTCCAGCGGCTACGACCTCGCCGGCTACTTCGCCGACCACTCCAAGGACGGCGTCCCGCGGGCTGAGGCCGTAGTCGATGCGCGCGGGCTGAAGGCGCGTTCGGACGCGATCAACTCGCTGTTCACCGAGGACGAGCTGGGCCTGGACACCGAGGTCAAGCAGGTCGTCGGAGCGCCCGTGCCTGAGGCAGCGCCGGTCGCTGACGGCATGAGCGCGCGTCTGCAGCAGATCGAAGCGGAGATCGCCGCCGAACGGGAGCAGTACCAGACCGAGCGCGCGAGCACCGAGGGCACCACGGAGAACCTCTACCGGGAACGCGTGGCGGCAGCGTTGCAGACGGCTGAGGAGCAGGAGGCGCCGTTCGCTCCCCCGGTTCCGGCCCGTGAGGCGCAGCGCGACCTGAACCTGGATCTCGACCTGGAGCTGGAGGAGCAGGAGCAGGAGTCCCGGCGACGTGAGGTCAAGCCCGCTCCGAGTCTGGACGAGCGCAAGCGCCAGGTGTCCCAGCGTGCGGCGGATCTGGACTTCGGCGAGGACGGCGAGCAGAGCCTGGGGTCCTGAGGACGGATCAGGCATGACGAGCGCGGCCCCGGTTGCTGGCGAGCAGCAGCCGGGGCCGTAGTGCATCGGTACCGAGACAGGAAGGAGAGCGACGATGGGCCTGAAGCAGGACATCATCGTGGTCAACGAGTTCAGTGTGCCGCTGCCCGGCGGCAGGGGATCGCGCGGTGCGACGCCGGGTGACTACGTCACCCGGTACATGGCCCGCGAGCAGGCGACCGAGTCGCTGGCTCCGATCCAGCGCCTGCGCACCGACGACTTCATCATGCGCTACATGGCGCGGGAGTCCGCCGTCGAGCGCGCCGGCATCTCGCGGAGTGCGGCGAAGCATGAGATGCGCCAGGCCCAGGGTGACGGCGGCGTGGCCTTCGGCTACGGCTCGGTCTCACTCTCCGACGAGCAGCTGCGCGCGGCCGGCCACGACATCCAGCGGCACTTCGAGAACGGCAAGACCGCGCTCAAGACGGTGCTGTCCTTCGACGAGGAGTACCTGCGTAAGCGCAAGATCGTCGACGAGGACTTCCACTGCGAAGCCCGCGGCGACTACCGCGGCCACATCGACCAGATGAAGCTGCGCATGGCGATCATGCACGGTCTGGAGCGGATGAGTTCGGGCACCAGCGGCTTCGACGACCTGCGCTACGTCGGGGTCATCCAGGTCGACACCGAGCACGTGCACTGCCACCTGGCCATGGTCGACGGCGGCCGGGGCCAGGTGACGAAGAACGGTACGCAGCGCGGCAAGCTCCTGGACCGGCACAAGTCCAGGCTCCGCCGCGGTGTTGACGCCTGGCTCGATGAGAAGCAGGCGGTGGCTCATCTCTCCAGCGCCGTCGGCTACGAGCGGCGCAACGTCACCACCTTCATCAAGCGGTGGGCGCACGAGCGGATCCGCGCCGAGTCCCTGCCGCAGTTCCTGCTCGCCTGCCTGCCGGCAGACCGAACGTTGTGGCGCGCCGGCTCGAATGACGCCCGCATGCGCAAGGCGAACCAACTGGTGACCGAGCTCGTGAAGGAGCAACTCGACCGTGCCGGGTCCCCGATGCCGGAGGCCATGGAACGCATCGTCGACTACGCCAACGAGCGCCGTGCGAAAGAGTCTCTGAGCACGGAGGAATGGCAGAAGCTGGTCGAGCAGGGACGTACGCAGATCATGGAGCGCGCCGTCAACGGCATCTACCAGATGCTGCGGGCCATGCCGGAGTCGGAGCTGCGGGTGCGCACGCCGATGCTCGAAGTCATGGGGATGGACTACCAGCAGATGGCGGTGCTCGCCGCGGACCGGCAGGGCGAAGACGACAATGCTGAGGCCGACTTGGTCTCCTTCGGCTTCCGGCTGCGCAGCTACGCCTCACGCCTGCAGCATCACCGGGAGAAGGCCGGGATCTACCGCGACCTCACGCACCAGTGGGAACAGGCCGAGAACGCCGGCGTCGCCGCCGAGGACTCGCGCCCGCTCTACGACTTCTACCGCTTCGAGGAGAACTACCACCGGCGGCTGATGAACAAGTACCGGCACTTCCTGCCCTTCCCCGGGGACGCCCGCCAGTGGTACGAGCAGCAGCAGGACGTGGCGACCTACGGCCAGCGGCTGCTCTCGCTCATGGCGCTGCGCGCGGATGCCTCCCTGCAGCGGATGAAGGACCCCGAGGAGGCCGAGAACCTGGGCCGGACAATCTACGATCAGCCCGGCGGCAGGCTCCTGACCGAGGGCACGCGCGGCCGAGCGGTGCTGGACGCGCGCATCCGGACGATGAAGCAGTCCTACGACCAGAAGCTGGACAGCCTGCGGGCCGATCTCGCTTCCTCCGGCCTGGTGCTGCGCGTGGGGTTGAACGCCGAGGGTCAGGCGAGTACGGCGAGCGACGCGGTCAGCACGGATTTCAAGATCGTCGCCGGTGCCGCGTATGACTTCGACGAGGTCAAGGCCCTGGACCTGCACCACCTGGGATACGACTTCGTCACCGACGTCGAGATCGGGCCGCACGCACACCAGACCTTCGTCGAGACGACCAGAGACCGCCGGCGGCTGCTGCTGGCGGCGATGGACTACCTGGACCAGTCCGGCCAGGCCGAGGCAATTCCCGATCTGCCGGTGGACGATGTCGCGGTGATGACACGGGTCTCCCGGGAGCTGACACCTCAGCAGACGGACGAGGAAACCGGCACCCTCGTGTTGCGCTCCCGGATCGCGGAGCTGCGCGCCGGGTGCGAGCAGGCCGAGCGGATGCGGCGGTCCAAGGCTTCGTCACTGGACGCCGACCTCGTCGTGCGGGTCCAGGCCCAGGTCGATCAGGCCGTGACCACAGCGGACGCCGAAATGGCATTCGACTCGCAGCAACCTCCTATCACGACCGACTTTGAGCGCGAACAGAAAGACTAGTCCCGGTCTTGTCGAATGCTCTATGAGAGTATTAGCGTGAAGAGCGTTCGGCGGGACCTAATGCCTTGTCCGGACGATGCGTGACTGATCGCGGCCGACTTGTCAGAGGGCAGTCGGAACAAGCGGAAGGAAGAGATCATGGCACTCCTCAAGGGCAAGGGCGCGATGACCGGAGTCAACCTCATCGCGAAGGTCTACAAGAACGGCGTCACCAAGGACGGCAAGTCCCAGTACGCCGACGTCCAGATCGACGCTCGAGATCCGCGCGGTCCGGAGCAGACGAACCTGCATCTGAAGTCCGATCGGGTTCAGGGTGAGGACGGCAAGGTCCGCTACAACAACGGCGCTCCGTACTCCACCGGCCAGATGGAGGAGATCATCAAGGCCGCGGGTCCGAACACCGAGCCGATCCTGAACAAGGACGGCAACGAGGTCGGCACCATCTACGGCTTCAAGGGCAACGTGATGCCCGCGACGCGCGGCACTGGCCTGGTGGTCAACACCAAGTCCGTCGAGGTCTCCGAGTTCAAGGTCGACGACAAGACGCTGGACAACCAGTTCGCGTCCATGCGCGCCGCCCGCGAGGCACGGGCGGCGGCCAAGGAGGCGCAGGCTCAGGCCCCGGCCCCCGAGGCCAAGCAGGAGCAGGCAGCCGAGGTCGAGGTCGACGAGCCGGCGGTCGGCTGAGACCGAGACCGAGACCGAGTCAAGCCTGATTCGAAAGGCCCCTGGATGTCACTGGGCGAACTCGCCGTCGTCGCAAGCGGAATGCTCGCTGTCGGCCTCGCTGCCGTGGGTGCCTCGACGTACTCACGGCGCCGCTCCCGTCAGGGCGATCAGCCGGCTTCGCACGGCTGATCCACAGATCCCCAGCGCGTCCGCGCGCTGGGCGGGGGCCGCGCCTCGACGAGCACCTCCAACCGAAGGTTTCTTCTCATGCGATCCGCCATCCGCAATGCCGTCATGACGACGGCTGCCACTGCTCTCCTGTTCGGCGGTGTTGCCGCCGTGGCCTCGCCCGCGTCCGCGGTCGGGTCCAGCGCGTGCACCCGCAACGACCGCAACCACTCCGTATGGGGCCCCAACCTGGAGTGGCCGAACATCCGCACCGGCCCCGGCGTGGCCTACAAGTCCAAGGGCCACCTCGACTCCGCCGGCGAGTTCTGGGTGGAGTGCTCCGCCGTCAACAAGTACGGCAACCGCTGGTACTACGGGAAGAGTCTCTCCTCCAGCTCGTACGGCACGAAGGGCTGGGTCGCCGCCAGCTGGTTCTAGCACCACCGCGCGACGCCGACGCGACGCGCTCCCGGACCGCTCCCTCCCGGAGCGACCGGGCAGAAGCACCGTGACCTGACCACGGCCAGGCCCGCCTTCCAGGCCCCGGCGACACGGTGAGGCACCTGCGTCCAGTGCCTGCTCACTGACTTCTCGCCTAGGCACACCCCTACCCAACCGCACCCCTTTTATGGAGGTTTGTGTATGTCTGTACGTCGTATAGCCGTGCTCGCCGCCACCGCGGCCGCCGTCGCCCTGCCGCTGCTGTCCGCCCCGGCGGCCACCGCTGCACCGGTCAACGCCGTCCCGGCGTCGACCTAGTGGTCCTGCCCCGACAAGCCGCCGCTGCCGTACACGGTGCACACCAGCGCGGTGACCATCCGCTCCAAGGCCACCACCAAGTCGACCGCCGTCGGCGTCCTCTACAAGAGCCACAAGTTCACGGTGCACAAGAAGACCAAGGGCTGGCTGTACATCACCGACCGGACGACTGGCAAGAAGGGCTGGGTCTCCAGCCGGTACGTCTACCGCGACGTCCGCATGTGCCTGGACTGATCCGCCCCTGACCGTGGTGCCCCGGCAACCCGTGCTGCCGGGGCACCGCCCCCTCGTTCGGTGGTCGCCGGCCTTCCCCTCCGCTCCTTCTTCTCTTCCGCGCAGGTATCGCCATGCTCTCCTTCGCCGTTTCTGCGCCGATGACGCGCAGCTCGTGCCTGTGGCTCCACCGCGCCTCCTACACGCCGAGCCGAACAGCCGTCGATCCCGCGGGCACCGGCCACCCGGCCGCCGCCCAGGCCGACGCGCCGCGCACGGCCTGATCCCGCCTCCAACCCGCCCCGCCCGTCTCTCCCGGGAGTTCACCGTGTCCCACCCCATGCTCCTCGTCATTGGCTCCGGCCCGCGCCCCATGCGCGGCTACCTGCTGGAGCAGACCGCCACCCACTACCCGCTGCTGCTGATCAACGACGCGCCCCTGACCTGGCAGAAGCCCTACGTCATCGACCACGAAGTCGCCGATCTCAGCGACCCGATCGCGGTGAACACCGCCGCCGCCTCCCTCGCCGTGCGATGGCCCATCGCCGGCGTACTGACCTGGGACGAGTTCCACCTGATGGCCGCCGCCCGGCTCGCCCACAGCCTCGGCGGCCGGCCCAGCAACGCTCTCGCGGCCGTCGCCGCCGCCCGGGACAAGGCCACCTCCCGCCAGCGCTTCGCCGCCGCCGGTGTCCCCTCCGCCGCCTTCACCTGGGTGCACTCGCTGGACGCCGCGGCCTCAGCGGCCGAGCGCCTCGGCTACCCGGTTGTCCTCAAGCCCGCCGCCTACGCCGGCAGCATCGGCGTCATCCGCGTGGACACCATCACCGATCTGCCCGCAGCCTGGGCCATCGCCTCCGCCGGCGCCGCCTACCAGGGCCCGGAAGGAGACGGCGTCCTCGTGGAGGAGTACCTCCACGGAGACGAGATCTCCGTGGAGACCGTCACCCACCGCGGCGTCACGAGCGCCGTGGCCGTCACCCGCAAAGCGGTCGGCTTCGCCCCCTACTTCCTGGAGACCGGGCACAGCGTCAGCGCCGGCGACCCGCTCCTTTACGAGGTCGCCCCCGTCGCCGCGGCCGCCCTGGAGGCGCTCGGCATCACCCACGGCGTCAGCCACACCGAACTCCGCCTCACCCCAGAGGGGCCGAAAGTCATCGAGGTCAACGCCCGCCACGGCGGCGACCTCATCGGCGAACTCGTACGCCTGGCGACCGGGATCTCCCTGCCCCTGGCCGCCGCCGCCCTCGCCTGCGGCGAACTCCCCAACCTGCGTCCCACCCGGCAGCGAAGCGCCGCCATCGGCATGATCTACCCGCCCGCCGAGGGCATCGTCACCCACCGCGACCTGCGGCCCGGCAGCGACCAGCACCTGGAGCACTTCCAGTGGCTGTGCGATGTCGGTGACACCGCCACCCTCACCCCCTCCAGCACCACGCCGAACAACATCCGCGCCGGGTACGCGGTCGTCAGCGGCGACAGCGCGCACGACGTCCAGCAGCACCTTGCGGACGTCCTCGCCCGCGCCGACGTGAAGGTCACCTCCGCTGTCCCCCACACCGCGTGAGCAACTCCGGCCCGCCGCATGCCGCGCGAAGGGAACGCCTCCCCCATGACCCGCACCGCCCCCGACCGTCTTGCCGCCGCGCTCTCGCACCCCGACCCCGCCCTCGGGGTGTTCCTGTCGGCTAGCTTCCCCGCCCCCCGGCCTGGACCTCGAAGCCCTGCAGGCCTTCGTCGCCGCCGGCGCGACGATCCACGAGGTGGGTCTGCCGCACACCTTTTCCGAACGCCAGAGTGTCCGGATCGGCGGTGACCTGCGATGACGTCTGGCGTACATGTACGCGACGCAGTGTTGCGTCGTGCTGTCGATCTCGACAGGCAGCCAGAGAAGCGCCAGCCCATTCTCGGTGCCTTCTCGGTGGCGGGCTATCCGAATCTCCGCAGCGGTGTGGACGCCTTCGTCACCTTTGCGGAGAGCGGCGCGGGGATGCTGGAAGTGGGTGCGCCGACGGCGGATCCCTGGCTCGACGGTCCAGCTATCGCTGCGGCGCATGGCTGTGCTCTTCGTGCTGGTGATGGCGTGAGCGTCACGCTGGAAACGGTGCGGCGCATCTCTACTCGATGCGACACGCCTGTGGTCGTCATGAGCTACTGGTCGACGATCCAAGCTATTGGTCCGCAGCGAATGGCTGATGAACTGGCCTCCAGCGGTGTTTCGGGGTGCCTCGTCCCGGACGTTCCGCCGGAACGCGTTGAGGCGTGGGTGGCGGCAGCGGTAGAGGCCGGAATCAGCGCTCCGCTCCTCGCCAATCGCGATGCGTCGTATGCCGAGTTGGGCGACATATGCCGGGCCGCCACGGGGTTCGTCTATGCGCCCGCGGTCGGGGGCCAGCGGACGGGATACTCGGCTGGGATTGACCTGGACGGTCTCGCTGCCTTCGTTCGAGCAGTCCGAGGACTTGCTCCGTCGACCCCGATCATGACCGGCATCGGGGTCTCCACGCCTGAGCTTGCCTCCGCCATTGTCCGGCAGGTCGACGTTTCGGCTGTGGTGATCGGCTCACCGCTCGTCCGCGCTCTACACAGTGACACAGACGGCCTCCACCAAACGGCGGGCGTGGTCAAGGAGTTCGTTGCTGCGCTCGCCGCTGGCGGTGCCGCATGACACTCCACCTGGCGCCTGTCCGGTTCCGTGACGCTGCGGTCTTCGTCCGGGACTGGCACCGCCACCACCAGCCTCCCCCTGGCCAGGTCTTCGCTGTCGGCGCCGCGGACGAGGATGGAGTGCTGCGAGCTGTCGCGATCGTGGGACGTCCTGTCGCTCGCCACCTGGACGACGGAGCCACTCTCGAAGTCACACGCATATGCAGTGACGGAGCCCGGAACGCGAACTCGCTGTTGTACGGGGCCGCGTGGCGGGCGGCGAAGGCCTTGGGTTACACCCGCTTGATCACCTACACCCAAGACGGGGAGAGCGGCGCAAGTCTGCGCGGAGCCAACTGGCGGGTGGTCGCCCATCGGCCCCCTCGCCCCGGGTGGCACGCTCCGTCTCGTCCACGGGTTACCCGTGGCACTGACTGCGTCGCCCGCACCTTGTGGGAGGCGGTGGACGGACCCTGCGACACGCCCGGAGTCCCCTGGAACTTCAGGGGACTTTCTTGGTGCCAGCATACGGTCTGACCTGCGGATTCAAGCAGTCCGGCAGGGTTGCACCTGCCTTCAGCAAGCTGCGGGCTCCGGCGGCGAACTCGCAGGCCGGGCTCAGCACGCGCGGCGGGCCGCGTCACAGCTATCCGTCGGCGCCGGCATCAGGCGAGCCGGGATCGCGGTTCAACCTGGTGGTGCGTGAGCGCCAGCCGCAGACTCGGCAGCCGGCGGCTCCCGCTCCCGGGATGATCACCTCCGCGGACGCGCCGAAGGCTTCCCCCTCGTTCGGCGCGGACCTGGTCGGACGCATGGGCGCGTTGGTGGGTAAGGCCGGCGCGGAGGGGAGCAACACGGCCCCCGCCAGCGAGCGCTTCAACTACCAGTTCGAGCAGCCCCAGACGCCGGAGGGCAACGAGTCCGAATACGGCGGGTGAGCGACCCGCGACCAGTGCACGGAACGAAAGGCCTCGGAGTGGACTCTGGGGCCTTCTGCATTCCCCATTCAATGCCCTATCGAATGCTACCCGTGATAGGATTTCGACTGATTTTCCAGTTGAATCTTCAGTCCAGTCGAGAGGTATTGCGCGGCATGTTCCACGAGGCGCAGCTCAACGAACGCTACCCGCTCCTGTCCAAGCTCTCGGAGCCGCTGAAGAAGGCTGAGCGCGACATCGTCGGCCGTGAACACGAGACGATGCAGCTGCTGGCCTCGATGAGCCGTCCCGAGCTGTGCAATGCGCTCCTGCTGGCCGAAGCCGGAACGGGAAAGACCGCATTGGTCCAGGCCACGATGCTCGTAGATCCGGATCGCCTCTACCTGGAGGTGGACCCGGCGCGCATGATCTCCGAGGCGGGCAACGCCGAAAACATGGCCGCGAAGCTCAAGGGCTTCTTCGACGAGGCCGAGGACTTCGTCAAGGACGAGAAGCACGAACTGGTGCTCTTCATCGATGAGTTCCACCAGATCATCCAGCTCTCCGACGCCGCCGTCGAGGCGATCAAGCCGGTCCTCGCGGCCTCGGGAACCCGAGGCATCAGGATCATCGCGGCGACGACCTACGAGGAGTTCCACAAGCACATCTCGCCGAACCAGCCGCTCGTCGAGCGCCTGCAGCGCATCAACCTCAACCCGCCGGACCAGGCGACGACCATCAAGATCCTGCAGGGCATGGCCGAACGGTACGGGGTGGCCGACGAGTTCTACGACGACCACATCTTCCGGCAGATCTACGAGTACACCCAGCGCTACATGCCGGCCAGCGCCCAGCCGCGCAAGTCGATCCTCGTGCTCGACTCCATGGTCGGCTGGCATCGCCTGACGCACCGGCCGATGGACCGGGACCTGCTCTCGGACGTGCTCATGGAGTCCCTGAACGTGAACGTCGCATTCCGGGTCGACGGCGCGAAGATCAAGAAGCAGCTGGACGCCAAGGTGTTCAGCCAGGACTGGGCGACCAGCGCGGTGGCACGTCGTCTGCAGTTGACGGTGGCAGACCTCAACGACAAGGGAAAGCCGATGGCGAGCCTGCTGTTCACGGGCTCCACGGGTGTGGGGAAATTCTGCATCGACTCGACGCGGGTTCCTGTCTACTCGAGCGACGGCGAGACCGCCTGGAAGCTGCACGGCGACCTGGTCCCGGGCGACAGAGTGTTCGGTCGCCACGGTCACCCGGTCGAGGTGCTCGGACACTTCCCGCAGGGCATGCAGGACGTCTACCGGGTCACGCTCTGGGACGGCCGGACTCTCGACGTTGGAGGACCGCACTTGTGGACGGTCTACACAGCCAAGCAGCGGTCGAAGAAGCATGCGGGCAAGGACGTCGCGCCGATGGTTCTGAGCACGCAGGAAATGGTCGAGCGCGGCGTCGTGCGGACCTACCCCGGCGACTCTCGGGAGCATCTGAAGTTCTTCATCCCGGCGAACGGACCGGTGCACTGGCCCGAGCAGGACTTCGACATCGACCCGTACGTCTTGGGCGTCCTCATCGGCAACGGGTGCCTCACTGAGACGCAGCTGACGCTCTCGTCTGACAGGGACGACGCCGACCACACCGTGTGGACGGTGGGCGAATGGCTGGGATCGGCACCGAAGTCGTACGGGCACAGCTACAGCTGGGTCTTCCCTGTCGGCGTTGGCCCGGTGGAGGACCGCCGCGATTCGCTGTACCAGACGAAGGACGTGCTTGCCTCGGTTCCCGAACTGATCGGTGCGCGCTCGGCGGAGCGCCGTATCCCGGAGAGGTACAAACACGGATCGGTACAGCAGCGGTGGGCGCTGGTGCAGGGCCTCTTCGACACCGACGGATCGATCGGCGGATCGAACGACCGCTTCAACGTCTCGTACTCGACGTTCTCCAAGGGGCTCGCGGAGGACCTCAGGGGGGTGCTGTTCTCGCTCGGCGTCTCGAACACGATCAAATCGTGGACACGCACGAAGGAGGACGGGCGCGAACTGGCCGAGTACGGCGTGCACGTGAAGGTCGGCAACGAGGATAAAGCCCGGTTCTTCTCCCTCCCCCGCAAGCACGAGATCGCACGGCGGTCGGTCATCGAGACCTTGGGTCGTCAGCGCGTGAAGAAGTTCGACATGGTCGGCATCGCCTCGATCGAGAAGCTGCCGGAGCAGCAGAGCTCGTCGTGCATCTACGTCAACGACGAGGAGCACCTCTACCAGGCTGGTCAGTTCGTGGTCACGCACAACACTGAGTTGACGAAGCAGCTGGCGCGACTGCTGTTCGGCGATGACCAGCGGCACCTGATCCGGTTCGACATGACGGAGTACGCCGAGGACTCGTCGTTCGCGGCGTTCCGTTCCGAGCTCACCAAGCGCGTGTGGGACCTCTCCCACGCCGTACTGCTTTTCGACGAGGTCGAGAAGGCCTCGGCGATGGTCACGCGCGTGCTGCTGCAGGTGCTCGACGACGGCCGGCTCAACGACGACAACAACCGCGAGGTGAGCTTCCTCAACACCTACATCGTGCTGACGACGAACGCCGGCTCGGAGATCTACAAGGACATCTCGCAGTACGCGGCGGACGACACCGGGTCGGGCAAGCATCTGATGCAGTACGACAAGCTCATCCGCCGCTCGATCTCCTCGACGACGGGCGACAACCGGTTTCCGCCCGAGTTGCTGGGCCGTATCGACGCGATCGTGCCTTTCCAGCCGCTGTCGCTGCCGACGCAGCAAAAGATCGTGCGGAAGAAGCTGCGCCAGATGGTGCAGGAGGTGTTCGTCAAGCACAACGTGCACATCGACGTCGATGCGAGGGTCCTGCAGTACCTCATCGAGGACAAGGGCGACACCGACTCCGATGCCGGCGGTGCGCGTGCGGCTGTGGCGAAACTGACCGACGAGGTCACCACCACGGTGGCGACCTTCCTCAATGAGCACACCTCGGAACGACGGATCCGCATCGACGTCGTCGGCGACCTGGTCAGCGACGACAAGAACCTGCTGAGTTCCGACGCCTACGTCGAGGTCAGCGCGGTGCGATGAACCGGTCGAGGACGACGGGAACTAGTCGACTCATGAGTCGACAGCCCATTCGCGCCCTATGATTGCCTACCGCGATAGGGGGGAGCGATAAGATACCCATAAACCAGATGAACTGTGTTTTATTAGTGGAGGGATGGCGCATCAATGGGCATTCTGGGTACGGCAACGGGAAGCCACAGGAAGGAGCGGAAGAAGAAGCCCGACGAGCTTCTGGCCTCCGTGGTAAGAGAGACGGCGATCCCGGCGGCGGTCGAGCTGCTGCGGTCGAACACGCAGTTCGTCTTTCCCAGCGGTACGGCCTGGGTGATGCTCGTGCTCGCAGCCGACTCGATCGGCGGCTTGAGCAGGCGGCACGGTCGGGACGAGGCGAAGGGCTCGATCATCGAGCTCATCAGCTCCGACCAGATCCGCACGGTGGCCACGGCGGAGATGCTCGAAGAGGAGGTCTTCGGCATCATCCCCACCGACGAGACTCTCGCGCGCATGGAGGAGTACTCGCTGCTCACCGGTGCCACCTACGCCTGGGCCGTCGTGTGGCAGAAGCCCAGCGGCGATCTGCTCGTCGATCTGGTGAACGATGCGACCTTCGCGCAGGCGCGCTTTGTCGCTGCAGGTACCACGAGCCTCGAAGAAGCCGTGGGCAAGAAGGCGTGGGAAGAGCACAGCGGCCTGGTCGCCGAGGCTGGAGCCACTGGCCCCGTCCCGGCGGTCCTCGGGGAGGACGAGGGTGATGCGATCTTCGACGGGATCCCCGGTGTCGAGGGGGCTGACGAGGGCCTGGACGACGAGCCGCTCTTCAGCGACGCCGCCGACGAGGATGAAGGGGCGGACGCACCCATGTCCGGCGAGGACGCCGCAGGTATCGACGCCGCGGGCACCGTCCCGGTCGAGCCGGTGCCGGACTACGACGGCGACGAGGTGGCCGGCTACGAAGGTTTCGACGAGACCGACGCCGGCTACGGCGTCGAGGGCGACTACCAGGAGGCCGGCGACACTGTGCTGCTGACCGATCAGGCCCAGGTGCGCGACGTCATCGCCCGCCGGTTCCTCTCCGAGGAGCTGGACCTGGACGTCCGGCTCGATGAGTTCAACGCGACCTTCGCCATCGGCGCGCCGGTCGTGCAGATCGCTGTGCCCGAGGGCGCGACGGAGTGGCTCGGGGACCAGGTCGCCCAGCTCAACCGGCAGGCCAACGCAGACCTGATGCAGCTCCGTTCGGCGCACGAGGATGAGCTGCGTGCGCTCTACGTCAACCTCATGTCGGCGCACACCGAGCAGGTCATCCGCGATGTGGCCACCGACCGCGCGGGCTCCCGTTACAAGCTGCTGAAGGACGCCGCCGAGGCCGAGCACCAGCAGCGGCAGACGGAGAAGGACGAGAAGATCCGGGCCCGCCGGGCGGAGATCGCCAAGGACTACGAGTCGCAGGCCTCCAAGGTGGCCCAGCAGGCGGCGCTCTCGGCGGAACTGCAGTACAAGGAGCGCAACCGCTCGAAGATGGAGCGCGAGCAGATCGACTCCGCCGCCGAGATCGAGCGGGACATCGAGGATACCCACGCGCACAACCAGCAGGAGATCCTGCGGGTCCGGCGTTCGGACGCGACGCTGAAGATGCAGACCGGGCAGACGCGGATCTTCGAGGTGCTGGCCGAGCGGCAGTCGGAGTACCTGGCGGCCGAGGAAGAGCGCCTGAACCAGTGGAAGTCCGAGATCCAGCGGATCGTCGACGACAACCGCAAGGCCGACATCGCCCAGTCCGAGGCGCTGGCCGAGCACCTGCGGACCACGGACGAGATCGGCGTCCTGCGGCGGGAGCAGCAGGACCTCCTGGAGTCGGTGCGCTCTGAGCACGCCGACCGGATCCGCCGGATGGAGGACGAGCTCGAACGCAACCGCAAGGACGCCATCACGCAGATGACGGCTCGGGACGCCGAGTGGCAGCACAACCTCGACCTGGAGAAGGAGAAGACCAACTCCCAGGTGGCGCGGGTCACCGACCTGCTCCAGCAGCTGTCGACGGTCGAGGATTCAGTGGCCAAGCGGTACGAGGCGCGCCTGGCGGAGATGCAGGCCGACAAGGAGTCCTACGCCAACGAGCTGGCGCGGGCCTCCGAGATGCAGAGCCGCTCGAACAAGATCCTCGTCGTCATGATCGTCACGCTCTCGCTCCTGATGGGCGCGGCCGGCTTCATCGTCGGGGTGGTCTTGACCCGTTGAGCGGACCGGTCATAACCGGCGGGGTGATCTGACGGCGCATGGGGCGCGTTCCCCATGCGCCGTCGTCGTCTGCGCAGGCAGACGCACTGGACAGCAGGACAGCAAAGCGAGCGAGGCTCGAGAGTAAGGAATCACGATGGCCACGAACAGGCGGAAGGCGGCACGGCCGAAGGCGAGCAGCTGGGACAAGATCTCGGCACGGGCGCCCGGCGAGACGCTGACGAACCGGGACGTCTACGACAACCAGCAGCTGGACCGCAGCAAGTTCCTGACCCTGAGGTCGACCAGACCGGGCATCGTCGTCGCGGTGATGACCGGCGCGCTGGTGACGATCATCGCCTGGGTCTTCTACTCGCTCATCGCCGCAGCCGTGCTCTCGGCGGACGCGTCCGTGGGTTCAGCCGTGCCCGGCAGCAGCACGGGCACGCCGGGCGCGTACTACGTCCAGGACACCACGACGGGTGCGGGCGGCTCGGTCGTGAAGTGTTACCGGCCCCTGACCAGGGACGGCGACCCGGACGTGAAGGCGAAGTGCTACCCCAGCGCTGAGGCTGTTCCGGTCCCCAGCTGGTACACCGCGGCGAAGGACGGCAAGCCCAGCGCCGAGAGGCCGGCTGAGCCCAAGAAGAGCGCGACGACGGTCGGCGGGCAGCTGGCCGACGTCTCGGGATTCAAGCTCTTCATCACGCTCGGCTCGGGTCTGATGGTCGCCCTCATCATCGGTACGTGGTTCTCGCGGAAGGTCGCCGCGGCGAACCTGATGAACACCACGAGCGACATCAACCAGTACCAGAACGACCAGCACATCGCCCTGCCGGAAGAGATCCAGCAGAACTACGACTGGTTCCCCGACGCCGGTGCTCACTCGAGCGTGCAGGTCAGCTCGATGCTCAGCCACATGATGCTCAAGAAGAAGGGCCTGGGCACCGTCGAGGTCGCCCAGCGCGCCAAGAAGGACGTCATCGATGAGGAGAGGAACCTCGTCTACTACGCCGGTGAGGTCATGGACGACGACGAGGGCAATCCGCTGACGCAGACCCTGCCGATCATCGACGAGGACTTCGGCGACGAGCTGTTCGAGGCATCCGGGCTCCCCGATGACAAGACGCTGCGTCAGAAGTACGACACGACGCGGATCCCGTACAACCCTGACGGCAAGAACCGGGACAAGCTCGGCTTCGGGTCGGACACGTACAAGACCGTCGCTGACCTGATCAAGGAGGACTGGACGTTCCCGGCGTACGAGGTCCAGCGCCCGGCCGGGGCGTACGTGGTCGATACCGCGCCGGTGAACACCATGGTACTGGCCATCACCCGAGCCGGTAAGGGCCAGACGTACATCGAGCCGGTCATCGACATGTGGTCGCGGGAGAAGAAGCCCTCGAACATGGTCATCAACGACCCCAAGGGCGAGTTGCTGGTGAAGAACTACGTGCCCCTGGCCACACGCGGGTTCGAGCCGGTGCAGTTCAACCTGATCAACTCCATGAAGACCGACATCTACAACCCCCTGGGACTGGCGGCCGACGCGGCGCGTGAGGGCAACTTCACCAAGTGCGCGCTGTACGTGGAGAACATCGCCGGGATCTTCTTTCCGCTCGACGGCGGCGAGGACCCGGTCTGGCCCAATGCCGCCAACAACGCCTTCAAGCGCGCGGCCTACGGACTCATCGACTTCTACCTGGAGGAGGAGCGGGAGCTGCGCAGCGCCGCAGCCGTGCTGAATATGGACCCGGCGCTGCTGGAGCAGAAGCTCGATGACCTCTGGGGCAAGGTCACGCTCTACAACTGCTACCAGCTCTTCGTACAGATGAGCTCGAAGAAGATCAAAAACCCTGAGGCCGAGCTGGAGAAGCGGGTCAAGGCCGGCGAGTTCGAGAACAACGAGGACGCCCTGGCCGAGGAGCAGGAGAAGGCGGCGGCCCAGGCCTTCATGTGGGAGGGCAAGGCCGATCAGGACATGCTCAGCCTGTACTTCAACGCGAGCGAGGAGCTGCCCCGCAACAACATGCGCACGCTGGTGGGCAACGCCCACAACGCGCTGCGCTCGATGGCCGGCGCGGAGAAGATGCTGGCCTCGGTGTACGGCATCGCGATCACCGCCATGTCGTTCTTCACCGACCCCACGATCTCGACGCTGACCTCGGGCAAGCCCTCGCAGAACACCGACCTGGCCGGCCTGAGCTTCCCGCGTCGCCTCGGCGTGCGCTTCGCGCCGAACTACGTCAAGCGCGACCACCTCGTCGGTCAGCAGGCCGTGTGGTCGGCCTACGCGGACCCAATGTTCACCGAGAACCTAGGTGAGGACTTCGAGCACGAGGAGATCGTCGGCCGCGAGGGTTGGGCCCGGTACAACTTCAAGGGCAAGTTCCCCGGCGACGAGGCCTGGCTCAAGCTGGAGCTGGTCAACCCGCAGACGAAGATGCTGGTGCGCACCTTCTACTTCAGCTTCACGAAGAACTACCAGGTCTCGCTCAACGGCCGGCACTACGTGTTCGAGCCGGTGACGGGCAAGAAGATCGTGAAGAACGGCGTGATGCGTGAGCTGAAGCCGGTACGTGAGGGCGGCGCCCGGGACGGGAAGATCCTGTCCTTCCAGCCCGGGGACACGCTCTACCCGGACACGCGACTCGACTTCTCCGGCGGCGGCAACCCGGAGAAGGTGTCGTACCAGGCACGGGCGATCACGCAGACACTGTCGCGCTACTCGGAGTCCCCGAAGGCGCTGTTCCTGGTGACTCCGCCTCACCTGATGAAGTACGCGAAGCTGATCCTGATCCTGGTCAAGCAGCTGTTCGACGTGAGCGCCGACCAGGCGTACATGACGAAGTCGAACCAGAAGCCGCTCTACCGCACGCGGTTCATGCTCGACGAGCTCGGTAACCTGCAGTCGGAGGGCAAGGGCATCGACGGCTTCGAGACGATGCTCTCCATCGGCCTGGGCCAGGAGCAGCAGTTCACGCTCATCCTGCAGACCCTGCAGCAGCTGCGCGACGTCTACGGCGAGAGCGTCGACAAGATCGTGCAGGGCAATGCTGCCCCACTCCACTCTCTCATCGCCACCCCTACGGGATGGAAGCGCATGGGCGACATTAAGGTCGGCGACGAGGTGCTCACGCCGTTCGGCACGGTCACCACGGTGACCGGGGTCTATCCGCGAGGTATACGTCCGGTCTACCGGCTCACCCTGCGTGACGGCTCTTCGGCCGAGTCGTGCAACGAGCATCTGTGGCCGATCGAGCGCTGGAAGTCCAGCGTGAAGTACCTGGGAGGGAAGACCGAGGACGGCAAGAGGGCGTACGTCGGCGGCAATGACGGCAAGACCGCCGAGCGTGTCACCGAGATCGTCACCACCGATGAGCTGAAGTCGCGCGTCGACAAGGGTCGTCAGGTCGACCTGCCTCGAATCATGCCGGTGGCCTACCCGGAGGCCGACCTTCCGATCGACCCATACGTTCTGGGTGCTCTCATCGGGGACGGGCATATCGGCAAGGCTGGTTTCTCCTGGCTCTTGTGCAACGACGAAGAGATCGTGGAGGAGATTCGTCGTCGCGGCCACACGGTCTCGGAGTACAAGGTCAGGGACGGACACTGCTTGACGTACAGCGTCCTTGGAGTCAGCAAGCACCTGCGCGAGCTCGGCATCGCGGGTAAGCGCTCGTGGGAGAAGTCGATCCCGGCGGCTTACCTGTTCGGTTCGGTGCAGCAGCGGACCGACCTTCTGCGCGGCCTCATGGACACCGACGGCACGATCAGCCGCAAGGGCGAGATGGAGTTCACCTCCGCGAGCCGCGAGCTGGCTGAGGACGTCCAGAAGCTCGTGCGCTCCTTGGGCGGTCGTGTGGCGATCAACGTCAAGACGAACGTCAAGTACACCTCGCCGAACCAGCCGACGCCGAAGGAGGCCAGGGACGCCTACCGCGTGCAGAACATCCGGCTGCCCGAGATCAACCCCTTCCTGCTCTCGCGCAAGGCGGAGCGCTGGCGCGACCGTACACGCGGATTCAATCGTGTCGTCAGCGTCGAGTACGCACGAGACGAGGAGGTGCAGTGCATCCGGGTCGCCGACGAGCGGCATCTCTACCTCACCGACGACTTCATCCCGACGCACAACACCTCGAACATCGTCTTCTTGAAGTCCACGGACGATTCGATGATCGAGACGCTGGAGAAGATGAGCGGCAAGACGCACCGGTCGTACAGGGACAGCAAGCAGATCAGCCAGGATCTCGACAAGGTCATCGGCGGCAAGACCGAGGGCCGGGTCACCTACACGATGAACACCAAGGAGGAGCCGCTGATCAGCTACAACGACATGGCATTCCTCTCGCCGCGCAACTCGATCGTCTTCCGGGCCGGCGACGCGCCGATCTGGAACCGCAACCAGACGATCCTGCCGATGTCGTTCCGGCTGCTGGGGAACACGATCAAGCACCCGGGGCACACGTACTCGCTGCAGACGATCCCGACCCTGTCCAGTGCCATGGATTTCGATGTGCGGATGAACCAGCCGGACTTCGTGAAGATGCTGGAGAAGCGCATGCGGCAGGCGGTCAAGGCCGCGGACGCAAAGGCGCAGTACAAGGAGATCTACGGCTACCAGGAGGTCGACATCGAGCGCCTGGACCCGGATGTCTACGCCGACGAGGTCATGGAGGTCATCACGACGATGACCACGGCCAGCGAGGGTCAGGACCCCAACGCTCCGGTGGTCGTCGACCCCGACGAGTACGAGGGGATGAGCATGTTCGACGAGGACCAGTTCATCGAGAACGTCGAGGTCGGGGTTGCGGTCGCCGAGAGTCAGGCGGTCAGCGCCGAGCGGCAGCGTCTGCTCTACGCCGAGGGGACGATCAGCAAGGAGATGCTGGTCAACCCCGACGGCTCGGCGAAGGTCAAGAGCCTGGACATCGAGATCGGTGAGGCCTACAAGTCGGCGCAGACCGAGTTGGAACAGGATCGCAAGCACTTCTCGGTCGGCGGCGACGGCGAGCTGCGCAGCGCCGATGGGTCTCAGACGTACATCAGCCAGATCCGCTCGGACGCGTACGCCCATGCGGCCCGCCGGATCAACGGCCATGTGAACGACGAGGACTCGCGGGTGTTCGCCGGGGAGGACGTCACTGAGGAGGACCTGAAGTCGCTGGCGACGGTGCAGGTCCACTCGGCCTTCTACCAGTACCTGGCCTCACTGCCGAGCTGGGAGGTGCTGGCCGACGGCCGGTTCGACCGGGCCATGGCCATCGAGATGAACTCGAAGTAGTCGGCGCCCACTTGGGGGCCAGCCAAGGATCACGACCAGCGCCGAGGTCGTCTCTCGACTAAGGGAGACTGCCTCGGCACTGGCCTTTCCGGATGACTTCTCACCTCCTTTCGATAGGCGGGGTAGGCTCTATACATACTTATGCAACCCCGAGCGTCCACAGGAGGCTGATTGGCTATGAAGAAGGCACACGGACTGCGCAGGTACTTCTACGAGTACGTCTACTACAAGGCAGTCGAGCAGGCCCGGGAGCAGACCGGACAGGTCGTTCCGATCTCCCAGGCCAAGGCGATCCGCGCCCGGGTCGACGAGATCCTCGGCCAGCGGGGCACCGCGCTGGCCGACCCGTGGCTGGGCGTCACGGACTGCCTCACCGCCATCGACCAGGCGTTTGCGGAGAAGGTGTCCGACTACGAGCCGCAGTTCGGCGACCATTCCCCGCAGAACGAGCGCTACCAGCAGTCGCAGCGGGAGTTCACCCGTGCCACCGGCGTCGGTGCCCAGGCCGACCCGAAGTCGGCCCGCCTGCCGATCAGCCCCTACGCCCCCGACTGGTCCGAACGCGCGACCGTGAAGCGCGCCGGGACCGCGCTGGTGTACCTGCCGGACGAGACGATCGCACGCGTGGCCAGCGGCGAGGTGGAGACCCTGGCAGATCCCCGGCGCGGGAACATGGTGCTCTGGCGCATCGACGACGATGGCAAGCCGTTCGAGGCCGGCCGCGCGATGACGAACGACGACGCCGCTGGGCTCACCGCGCTGATGGACAAGATGAGCCAGCAGGAGTACGACCAGGTCCGCGAGTGGGTCATCGACGGCGGCCGGGATCCCCGGACGAACCGTGTCGACCGCAACCGCTTCATGTCCCGGCGCGCCGTGGCGCGCTCGGTAGCACTGCTCGAAGAGCTGAAGGCCCAGGGCGTGTCCTACGAGGTGATGCGCGACCGCGAGCCCGGTCAGATCAAGGCGAAGATCGCTGGGACCGGCATGGAGATCCGTCTCACCGACACGCGCCAGGAGGAGTACGCCGGAGCCCGGATCTATGACAACGGCACCGTGCTGCGTTACTCGACGAACTACCGGGTCCCGGGCGGCATGGCGGTCTACTCCCCCTCGCCGGCGGAGGCCGTTCAGCTGCTGCGTTTCGCCCAGGGCCACCGCATCGAGCGCACGGATCTGCCGGGGCACGCCGCCGGCGAGACCGGCACGACGCACCAGGAGCGCGGCCGTGGCCGCACGCTGGTGGATGTGCCCGACAGCTACCACGTCGACCGGGAGTCGATGTTCGTGGTCGGCGACTACGTGGCCCCCGGTGAGTCCAGTCCCCGGCCCGGGGCGAAGGTGATGCTGCGCCGGGACGCGAAGAACCGCTCCCTGCCGGCCTTCTTCGTCGACGCCGAGCCCGCTGAGGCCTACGCGAAGGCCGCCGTCGAGAGCGCGCGGGAGAATCTGCAGGCAGCTCTTGGCGTCGAGGACCTGATCGCCCGCGCTGAGGCCGAGCTGGAGCGAACGGGCGGAGATCTGGATGCGATCGAGCCGCCGGAGTACTCGGCTGACTCTGAGGTCGCTGCGATCCAGCGCTCGTACTGGGACGTGCTCACCGGCGCGCACAGCGATCTGCTGCGCCCGGGTGCGACCGAGGAGATGTACCAGGAACGGCTGGAGGAGATCGGCGAGTTGCAGGCCGAGGAGGTGCCCGAGATGGGCAACCTCGTCTACGGCGGCACCGCCGTCGAGAAGGTCCGGCAGCACGCCGAGGACGTCCCCTTCGAGCTCATCGGGACCTGGGAGGCGGAGCCTCACGACGTCGACGGCGAGTGGGTCGATCAGCGCTTCAACCCGGACCGGGTGGCGCGGTACATGACCAGCCCCACCGGGCAGTGGTCGAACCTCGACAACCTCGCCTCGGCGCTTCGTCGTTGCGGGGTCTCCCCCGACGAGATGATGGGCTCGACCTTTCAGACGACCCGGTTCAAGGACCGGCTCGTCCGCTTCGACGCCGAGCGCTCCGTGCCGATCGCCGATCACGAATCTGCGTTCATGCGGCGCATCGGGGCCACCGTGCGCGAGAGCATCGAGCGCAACGCGGCGACGGTCTCCGAGATCCTGGTCGACGAGCAGGGCGTCATCCGCTGGAGCGGCGAGAAGCTGTGCCGTGACGGCAAGGGGGCTGCGATCTCGGGTGAGATCGGCCAGGTCTTCGATGTCGGCGAGTACGGCGAGATCACCACCGCCTTCGCCAGCGGGGAGAACGTTCTGGTCGTGCCGGGCTACGAGGCCACGATCACGGCCCAGACTCCGGGCGAGGCTCCGACCTCGGTCGAGGAACGCACGCGCCTGCGCGGCTACGAGCAGCTCATGCATGAGCGCATCCAGTACCAGATCGCCGGTGACCTCATCGCCGGGCGCAGCGAGACCGGCGAGCCCTCTTCGCTCAACTCGGTCTACTCGCAGCTGTACGGCACGAAGCACCCGATCGACTTCATCGAGCGCGCCACCACGTACCAGCTCGACGAGTCCACCGGCGAGATCAAGGAGCACCTGGACGAGTGGACGGCCGCGATCCTGCAGACCGAGGCGCGCCGTGTGCGCTACTCCAACGAGATCAAGGCCGGCTCGACGATCTACGCCGAGTACCGGGCCCAGCGCGACCGGACTGACCCGGCTGACGACAACCGCTTCGACGCCTGGCGGCTCACGGGCGGGCGGAACATGACGGTGCTCACCGGCAAGGACCGGAACAACGTCGCTGCGCCCAGCGGCTACTTCGACCCGGTGATGACCGGAGGCGCGACCAATCAGGGCATCGTGCGGTACCTGACTACTCAGGCCCAGGTCGACGCCGACGGCCGGATCGTGCCGGGCGACGAGAGCGTGGCCGGACAGCGTGCGCCGCTCATGGCTCTCCCCGAGCTCGAGACGCTGCGGTACGACCCGTTCGACCGCCAGCAGATGACGGCCTCGACGATCATGCAGTCTTCTGAGGTCACCGCGCCGGCGAAGACGGCGCTGATGACCTTCGGCGGCTGGACGGCTGATGACCCGATCGTGGTGTCGAAGGAGTTCGCCGAGCGCCACCGCATCCGCGGGGCCGGTGGCCAGGAGCGCGATCTCGTCGTGGGCGACAAGATCTCGGATCTGCACGGCAACAAGGGCGTGATCTCGCTGATCGTCGACCGGGACATGCCGCTGCAGGACGCGCAGGAGCAGGATGTCGTCGAAGAGGTCAACTGGTTCCGGACCAACCCGGGCCTGGACGTGGTGATGAGCCCGTTCAGCCTGATCTCCCGGCGCAACGCGGGCTCGGCGCGCGAGCTGATGAGCGGGAACGTCTCCGACCTGCGCTCCCCCAACGGAGAACTGCGGCCGAGTGCCCTGGGTGAGATGCGCTTCGTGGTCACACACATGGCCGTCGACGAGAAGACGAAGATCTACGACGACGAGCAGGTGCGTGCTGGCAAGGGCCGTAAGGCCTCCTCGCAGCTGGCCTGGGCGCTGCAGTCTCAGGAGTGCCCGGCGATCATGCGCGAGTTCTACGGCCACAACAGCGGGGCCGAGTCGAACCTGCGCGAGTACCTGCTGGTGACCGGCATGGACATGGAGGCTGACGGCACGCTGCGGGTGGTCGGTCAGGCCGAGGGCCTCGACGAGCGCCCCGAGCGCCGGTTCATCCCGATGCCCGAGCTGCTGCGCACTCAGCCGCGCAAGGAGGGCCAGCTCCCGGGACTGAACACCACGGCGATGCGCAAGTTCTTCGGCGGTCTCATCGGCGACCGCGGCGGCGACATGGAGATTCCGTTCCCGCTCACGTATCCGACCGGTGAGCAGACCGAGACGGTGAGCGCGAGCTCGTGGAAGCTGCCGGTGATGTCCTCGCATCTGCGCAGTGGCCAGGAGTTCGAGGACGGGTCCTCCGTCACGCACGACTACACCCGCAGCTACCAGGACGTCTTCGTCGAGGCCTGCCGCTACCGCTACATGGCCGAGCAGCTGGACAGCCAGGGTCTGTCCGCGGAGAAGCGCGCCGAGGTGCGTCGCGGCATGAGCGACTCGGTCTCGCGCGCTCAGCGCGCCTTCGAGGCGATCACGACCGACGTGCAGAACCGGGTGCTCACGGGCAGAAACAACATCTTCAAGAACGGGCTGATGGCCTCGCGGCTGAGCAACTCGGCGACGATGGTGTGGACTGCGGACCCGCGGCTGGACGTCGACCAGGTTGCGCTCAGCTCGGTCAAGGCCGAGCAGCTGGGGCTGGCCGAGGGCGACCACGCACTGGTGTGGCGTGACCCGGTGCTCCGTGACGCCGGCGTGCGCTACATGCGGGTAGCGATCGACGACCGGCTCACCGGTGCCGCGATCAACCCCGTGATGGACGCCTGCTTCGACGGCGACTTCGACGGCGACGCGGTCGCCGTGGTGAAGCTGCACAGCGAGGCCGCCAAGGCGGAAGCCCTGGCGAAGCTCTCGGTGCCGGCCAACCTGCTGGACACCGGCGTGGTCAAGAGCGACGGCTCGCACCCGCTGGCCATGCAGGTCTCGCTGGACACCCAGGTCGCGCTCTCCAAGAACGCCGGACTGGCCGAGGAACTGGAGAGCTCGCAGAGCGAGGCGAACCGGCTCAGCCTGCAGGCGCTCACGGGCGCAGAGTCGCCTGAGGACATCAAGCTCGGCCAGCAGGTCGTGACGGAGGAGCTGAGCGCGCTGTACCGCCAGGCTCAGCGTGGCGAGTTCGGAGCGGCACTGACGTTCTCGGACCGCGAAGCGCACCTGCGCAGCGTGCGCGAGGTCTGTGTCGAGACCGGTGCCAAGGGCAGCGAGAAGAAGCTCGCCGACTACGCCCGGAACCTGGGGGATGCGCAGGGTACGCCCGGTATCACGCAGGCCGACCAGGAAGCCTCAATGTTCGCCACGGCGATCAAGGCCCACGGCACCGGCCTGGGCGGCTCGTTCAGCCAGCGCGCCGTGCGCGCGCTACGCGGCGAAGACCTCAAGGCCGTCCTGGAGGTCACCTACCCGGTGACCCAGTCGATCCTGCAGGCCAAGCACGACGCCGCCGAGGCCCGGCACAAGTACGAGATGCTCCAGGGCCCCGGCCGCGAGCTCTGGAGGGGCCGCAGCATCGAACACGTCGGCCCGGGCCAGTGGCGCACGGCGTTCCTCGACGGTGAGCCGGTCCAGGCCACGGCCGAGGAGTGGGAGAAGCAGTTCATCGAGTTCTACGAGTCCAAGGAGGGCTTCGGCGTCACGGTCAACCCGGACTACGTGGCCCGTGTGGCCAGTGCGCTGGAGGACCCGAAAACCGGGCTCATCCGAAACCTCGAAGAGGACCCGTCGCTGGCCGGCACCGTGATGGACCGGATGGCCTACGGCGGTGGCTTCGAGGCGCTCGTGCAGGCGGCCAAGAACCGCGAGAGCGTCTACGACGGCGAGAAGAACGAGCAGTTCGCGTCCTCGGGGACCCGGAAGGCCCGGGCGGAGATGTCCCGGCAGCTCGATCAGCTGGGCTCCGCCGAAGCGCATGGTCTGGACAGCGCTGCGATTGCCGTCGACGACTCGGTGGTCAAGCGCGACGTGATCTCTCAGGACGCGGGGACCTCCCGCACCCCCCGCACCCGCGGCTCGCATCGCCGCTCTGCGCACGCCGTGGGCGTGGGCGCGACGCGCCCGGTCTACAGGCCGAGCATCGAGATCGATCAGCCGCAGGGCGACGACGACTACGGGATGGGGTACTGAGATGGCACAGCGCAAGCAATTGAGAACGGGCTCTGCGGGCCGCCGGCGCGCGACCAAGGAGCTTCCGGTTGACGACGATCGGCAGCAGGCCGACGAGCCGCAGGGCAACGCGTACGCCTACCGGGACTCGTGTTCGGACGAGCCGATCGACGCCGAGGTGATCGACGAGCCGGGACCGGAGGACGCAGACGGTTCGCGCGCCTGGCGCGAGCGGCTCCGGGACCGCGCCCGCGGGTTCTTCGGCGCGAAGACCCAGGAGCGGATGGCCGACCGCGAGCGCGTGCACCGGATCGACGTCGACCGGGCCGAGGACGAGACCGAGGGCCTGGACCAGCGCGATCAGCTGCTCAAGCTCCGGGCACAGACGCGGCTGGCCGGCGAGAAGTACATGGCCTCGCTGCGGGACTCGAAGCTGCTGGTGCCCGGCTTCAACGACGAGGAGCGGACGCAGGAGCTCGACGTCATGCACCACGTCTACATGCAGATGATGATGCAGTCGTGCCTCAAGCCGCTCTCGCGAGGCGTGAATGCCAACTCGATCATCCAGGCCGTCGGCATGGTGATGGCGATGCGGATGCTCGCCCCGGACTTCAAGAAGGAGATGGACAGCTACCTCCAGCCCCTCAAGGACAAGATCCAGGAGCGCATCGACACCCGGACCCGCGGCATGATCGCCTCTGCCGAGCGCGGCATCGCGCACCGGCAGAGGATCTTCAAGGACGTGCCGAGCGACGCCCGGCGCGAGCGCCTCATCGGCAGCACCGACCCGCGTGATCACCTGACGAAGAAGTGGCGCAAGCGCTTCGACGCCATGCAGCGCCGTGAGCGCGGCCATCGGGAGATGTTCACTCCGGACTCGGCAGCCATGACCGAGGTCGCGCTCATGGAGAACGCCTTCTGGAAGATGCGTGAGCCGGGCGCGGACGCCGGCCTGATCCGCGACAGCTACCGGGCGATGCGCAAGCGGCTGCACGAGCAGATGAGCGCAGACGGCCTGGAGCGCCAGGAGGTCGTCCAGCGCGCGCGGATGATCATCGGCGAGCGGATGGAGCAGGAGCCCGAGCTGCGCACGATGTTCAACGGCGTGGCCCACGGCCGGATCGTCAAGGCCCCCGCGCACGAGGAGCGGATCGCGGGCTCGGACAGAGTCCGCACGGTCTGGAGCGGGGAGTTCGACGACCAGCTGGGCCAGCGTCTGCCCGAGGACGGGATGTTCACGCTGCGCCGGCCCATGGACGCGGACGCCCACCAGGTCCAGCTCGCCGAGACGATGAAGACCTCGATGCTCGACGCGCTGGGCCGCGGCGACCAAGAGGGCTACGGGGGCAACATGCTGGGCTACCTGGTCGGCTTCGCGGCGCAGAAGCAGGGTCTGGACACCAGCGGGCTGCCCGACATGCTCCAGCACCGCCTGGACCAGTCCGAGGTGATGATCGCGAGCATGGACATCGACGGTCTTTCGCCCGAGGAGCAGCAGCGGGTCTATTCCAACGCCTACGTCGACGCGATGGAGGCGGTGAACGAGAAGTACCCGGATCTCGAGGCCGAGTTGAAGCGGAGCCTCGGGGAGAACTGGCAGCAGACGCTGCAGACGGCGGTCGACGACCCGGGTGCCTTCTTCGAGGAGCAGCGGCTCAAGCCGCGGTCGCGCCCTACAGGCCCGTCGTCCGAGCGGGAGGCCGACCCGCAGAACGACGGCCTGAACGCTGAGGCCTATGCCGAGGACTACCAGCCCGCCTGAGGGCGATCCAAGAACACGAACAAGGAGCAGGAGGAGGGGTCATGAGCCAGGAACAGAATGAGGGACAGCAGACCAGGTTCGGCTCGCGTTTCGCGCGGATGTTCGGCTACGTCACGCCGGAGGACAGGAGCCGATGGGAGCAGCAGCGGGCACAGAACAAGCCGAACGTCAACGCGATCAAGCAGGGCACGAAGTCATTGCTGGGCTCGATGATGGAGTTCGGGGAGCGCAACATCGGCGCGAAGCTCGACGCGGCCCACCGTGTGGCGGCGCAGCAGCGGTTCGAGGAGTCCCACGACAGGGTCGTGAACCAGCGCCGCGATCCGAACACGCGGAACATCATCGAGTCGGTCGACTACGAGCCCAAGGACGACCGGGAGGAGATCGAACCAGACCTGCTCTAGTCGAATGGGTCACAATAAGCCTAGCGAGCGGCACTCGATAAGATCGCCCCTTCTTCTCGACTCGCGACCATCTTCGATAGACTGGTTTCTAAGCGAAGCCGCGGCATGATGGACGACAGGACAGGGTGTGGGCATGGAGACGACGACGAATCCGCGTGTCAGTAAGCGCGAGTTCATCTCGCGGGTCGCGACTCGCAGCGAGTTGCCGGTCCGGGTAGTGAACAAGGTGTACGAGTCGTTGCTCGGTGAACTCACTGGCGCGGTCAGCTGCGGGGAGACGGTCGTGCTCACGAGCTTCGGCCGCTTCTACCGGCAGGATCACAAGGGCCACAAGGTGCGCTTCGGTAAGAGCGACGTCGACGACTACGTGGTGCTGAAGTTCTCCGCGTCGAGCAGCTTCAACCGCCGACTCGGGGGCAACGAGGACGAGATCTCACCGGAGACCTACGGGATGATCGAGGATGCCGACGAGTTCGAGGACGTCATTGAGGATCGTGAGCTACGGGCCGCATCGTAGGCAACGAGGAGCCAGCAGGAAAAGAGAACCCCCGCGATGCACAGGCATCACGGGGGTTCTTTCGTGGTGGGACGAGCCCAGTTGCGAGGCTCAGCCGTCGGCGATGGCGAAGATCAGCACGAGCACGATGACCGGGACGAAGAGCACGCCGGCCCGGCGAGGAGGTGCTCCCATCCCAGCGGCGAGTTAATCCAGCCCATGAAGTTGTTCCACAGACCGGAGACAGTGGTCGCGATCGAGACGAAGAAACCAGTGACCCATCCGACGATGACCGCCAGGCCGACACCGCCGATCAGACCGAGGGCGATGATGGCACGAGCACTCTTGAACATGGTCCTGAACATGACGCCCCGCCCTACTTCCGGTCCTCGAAGAGCAGGTAGTACAGCCCGATGTGCGGGATGACGAGGGCCGCCAGCGCGATCCAGGCCCGCCCCGGGTCCTCGACCACCCAGCCGATGAAGTCCCTGACGGGTCCGACGTAGGCCAGCACGGGGGCGAGCACCTCAGTGCGGAAGATGACGTGGAAGATTCCGTAGGCCATGCCGAGGGCGATCGCCAGTCCGATGCCGCGCCGTACGAAGATCGCGGAACGAGGACCGATCCGTCGGCGGCGTCCCGCGGCTGTGCTGGACTGGGGTTCGGCATCCAGAGCTGCCGCCTGGGTCACTGGCTCGTAGTCGTACGTCGTCACCATCTCGCCCTTACCAAATCACCATTGCCTCCATTTTACGAGAAGCTCTCAATGAGGAACAGAATCGCGGACTACAGGTCACTCGAACTGGAGGTCAGGCTCATCCGCGGATGGCGTGTCGAAGCTGCCGATCGAGCGCTGTCGGGGTCGCGAGGGACTCGCGATCGGCTCGCGCTGCGCAGCCAGTTCGGCGAGAGTGAAGCCCACAGGGCGCCCCAGACGCTGGCCGGCCATGTAGTAGGCCTGCCCGTTCGCGCGTTCACCCAGGGCGATGATCTCGCGGGTGACGGGCTCGCCCGGGCGCTGGGGCGCGCGCTCCCGCCAGACGATCCGGTGCGAGGGCTTCGCATTCGGATCCGCGCCGACGTACGTGGTCTCGCAATCAGAGAGGTCGGGATAACTGGGCATGTATTCCAGCGGGTGCGTGCTCGGCGCGCCCTGTCTGATCCGGCCCAGCTGATTGAGAGCCACGCGCAGGAGCCGGTCCTCCGGTCCATGAGGGTGCATCACCGCGGCGTCGTGGAGCGTCTGGAGGTCCTGCTTGAGACCGGCCGTCGGCAGGAGGCGGATGGGAGGCCGACGCTCACTCATCACGCTTCTCCTGCTGGGCAGCACGATGCTCATCCGCCCACTGCCGACCGAGCGGGCCGAGGCTCTCAGCGAGCTCTTCGATGGTCATGCTCGCCTCGCCGGAGGCATCGGATTCCTGGATGCGGCGGGAGAGCTCGGCCTGGAAAGCAGCCTCAGCGTGGACGTGGGCCGCGTGGTCGTACTTCATGAGGCGCACGAACGCGGCGAAGGGGATGATCGCGGCCTCGGGCTTGTTGTCGTCCCCGAAGATCAGTGGCGTGATCTCGCCGCGGCGATAGAGGTTCAGCATCGTGGCAAGGTCCTCGCGCCTGAGCTGGTCGGTCGGGACGACATTGACGGAGAACTTCGGGAGCTCGGCGTCGGGAGTGCCGTTGTCGTGAGAGTTGCTGTTGTGAGTCATAGCTTCAGCCTAATCAGTCGGGAATAGCTTGTCATCGACTCGCATACGACATTGTTCGCCGAGTCGATAAGGGCATCGAATGGTCGATCGCTCCGCCTCTCAGAGGCGGAGCGGTTAGGAGAAAGAAGAGGCCCGTGCCCCAGTCCCGCACGGTGCGGAGCCGGGGCACGGGCCCTGACGGATGGACGGTTGCGACTTCAGAACTTCCCCTCGTCGGTGAGGGCGACGGTGAGGTCAGCGCCCTCGTCGGGGCGCAGCAGCGCGAGGGTACCGAGCGCCGCGGACAGAACCTCGTCATCCAGGTCGGCAGTCTCGGCCGGGGGTAGGGGTCAAGGGCGGGCGGCCTGCTCGTCGCGGACGGCGATGGGAAGCATGGCGGCGGCCTGCGACACGTGGGCGTTGGTGGTCGTGTCCACCTGGAGGCCCTTGACCTCCATCGCCTGGCCGTCGACCACCACCAGGTCGCCGCCCTTGGCGTGGCAGGCCAGGCCCCGGGGGCGCGGCGGGTTGTGGAAGACGGCCGTGGTGTCGCGCATGGTCAGCTCCTCGCGGCTGCCGCGGCCGGGGCGGCAGCTCCCCGGGCACCCCCACATGACGCCCTGCTGGCGGTCGTGCTGGGCGAGCTTGCCGGAGGACAGCAGGGGCGCGGTGTGGTCGTCGTAGCCGCACAGGCCGGTCGGGCCGTCGTGGTCGGCCGGGCCGTGGAAGGGCACCTCCAGGCGGCCGCGCACCTCGGCGGCAGCGGCCTGGGTCACCCGGCTGTCCGTGCCCGCGTACGCCTCGGCGCGCAGGACGGCGCGGCGCCGCTGGGCCTTCCAATCCTGGTCGACCTGCTCGGCGACCTCCATCACCTGGGTGACCGGCACGCCCAGTTCGCCAGCGATCTCGGCGACCTCCACGGGCCACGCCTGGGCCACGGCGTCCTTGGCGGCGTCTAGGTCGTGGTGGAACCCGACCTTGCCGTCGCGGCGCTCAGCGTAGGGGGCCCAGGCGGCGTAGCGGCCGCGGCGCATGCGGGCGCCCTCATCGTGGACGGTGCCCAGAAAGGTGCCGCCGCGGACGACGGCCCAGCGCGCGGCGCCGTCCGGCTCCAGGCGCACTGTGTCCGGGTCCAGGGCGGCGGCCATGCGCTCCAGAACCTCGGTGGGCTCGGCGGTCACCACTGCGATGTGCTCAGCCATGGGGGCGTCGTCCAGGCCGGTGCGGCGGGCGAGGCGGGCGGCCTGGTCAGCCTGCCACCGGTACTCGCTGCCGTCGCCCTGGCTGATGATGTTGCGGACGGACACCCAGTGGTAGCGGGCGCGGGCGCCGTGGCCGGTGCGGAACGTCCAGGCGATACGCTCGCCGTCCGGCAGGTCGACCGGCTGGAAGGCGTGGGCGGTGGCGTGGCTGGCCAGGACGAGCGTCCGGGCAGCGACCTCGGTCACCAGCTCCTGACGGCACGCCTGGTCGTCCTGGTCGGCGTGGTGAAGGACGTGGGGGGCGACCAGGTCGGCGCCCCCGTCGTCCCAGCGCACGGCCTGGTAGGCGTAGGGGGCGGCGCCGTCCGCCATGCCAAACGTGGTGCCGGTGCGCTCGCTGTCCTTGGTGCGCATGACCACCCGGGTGCCGTCCGCGTAGTAGGTCAGCTCCGGGTCGAACATGGTCGCGGCCATGACGGTGTCGGCATCCAGGGGGCGCACGCGCCGCTCGATGTCGGCGACCTTGGCGGCCTGGTCGTCCTCCGCCGGGGCGGCTGGGGCCTGCTCGGCGGCGTCGGCGGCGGGGGCCTCGGTTTCGGCCGGCGGCTCGGCGGCCAGGACCTCCACGGCGCGCTTGCAGGGACCGCACGCCTTGCGGTCGGCGGCCTCCTGGGCGGTCAGCTCCCGGGACACCAGTCGACCGCAGCCGATGGTGTGGGAGTGGGGGGAGGCGTCCTTGCGGACGTAGTGCACGGCCTTGCCATTGCCGACCTGGGCGGGGGCGGTGGTGATCGCAGACATGGCGCAGTTCTCCTGGTGGGTAGTGAAAGCAAAGGGGTGCAGGGCGCGCATGGTTCGTGGGGCGCGCGGGCCAGAAGCGCTTGCGGCGAGGCGCCCTCGGGCGACCTCCTAGGCCACGCGCGCCCCGCGATTTCGGTGTTCGGGGTCAGTCGGTGAGGTCGACGGCGAGGTCCGCGCCTTCGTCGAAGGCGCAGAAGCCCGGCGAGAGCGCCGAGCGCGGCTCGAAGGGTTCTCTTTGTGGTTACCGTCTTTATCTTTGAGCGCCTGGTTTTACCGCCTCATCAAGCTCGAAGCGCGCAATGCCTTCGGCTTCAGGAACCGAGCCAACCAGCGCCTGCGCTCACGCTGTGCGACCACTCGTCGCAACCGACGGGAGGCGCACCCCCACTCGTCGGTATCCGGCGGCGGGGCAGCGCGATGGCTGGTGCGCGTGCCGGTGCGTGGCCGGAGTCCGGGCACGCCTCAGCCGGGGCTAGACAGGAGCCGAGGCCGGTTTCACGCCTCCTCGGCGTCCCAGGCCGTGCGCGGTGCGGAACGGCGCGGGCATGTCCCAGGACCCATCGGTCCTGGGGTGCACGACGCCAGCGGCAGTGAGCTCTTCGAGGAGGTCGTGGTAGCGGGCCAGGTGCCGCATGCCGCTGGGGTACGGGTCCGCCGTGCGGGAGCCGAGACGGCGAAGACGGTCTGGCAGGCGCGCGCGGTCCCACTGGGCGATGACCTGGTCGGAGTCGATCGGCAGCGGCTGCCCGGCCAGCGGAGCGAGCGCCGCCCGCACCCACGGCATGGCTTGCTCAACCTCTGCGGCGCGCGCACGCGCTCCCTCCGGCACGCCCCGGCGGATGTCCTGGTGGTGAAGGGCGCGCGGGTGGTCGGGGTGATCGTCCAGGGCGTGGCGCACGGCCTGCCTCAGTGCGATGAGGAACGGGCGCGGGCTGAGTCCGCCGACGCCGTCCTGGAGATACGTGAGCATGAACCGGTACGAGGAGCCCCTGCGGGCGGTCGTGCCCATGTACGGGTCCGCGATCATGGTGAAGAGGCGTTCCTGCGCGGCGGGATCGGAGGTCAGCTGCTCGGGGGCGCTGAAGCGGCCGTCGGGGGTTAGCCCCCAGCCCGGGGTCAGAGAACGGAAGGCGGCGGCACCCTCACTGGGGTGGTTCGCCAGGAGGTGGAAGAACAACCCGTAGAGGTGCGTTCCGGTCACCTGGCCCCAGTGGTCCGGCGTGCTCCAGTTCAAGTCGGCCGTACGCAGAGCACGTCGGGCCTCGGACGTGAGCGCCCACAGGGCCGCGTCGAGGGTGTCGGGGCGGAGGAAGACCTTCGCCCTCACGCGCGGCCCGAGGCGGGCCAGGTCGGCAGCGAGCTGGAGGACTCCGGAGGCGAGGCGATCCGTAGTGCGCTGATCGGGGTGGAGCCGGTCCAGGCTGTCGAAGACAACCAGATCAGTGCGGCCCTGCGAGTTCAGGTCGGCCACGGCCTGGCGCAGGGCGTCGGGGTTACGCAGCAGCCACTGCACGCGGTCGCGCCAGCTGGGCAGGTGTGTGAGGTCGCATACGCCCAGGGCGATCAGGGCGACAGCGGTCCACACCGTCACGGGGCGGATTCCTTCGCCGAGCAGTGCCTCCAGCTCCGGCGCGGCCGGATAGCCGTCGCTGTCTCCTGTGGCTCCGTGGGCAGAGATCACCCGGGTATCTGCCAGGCGCGGCATCTTCAAGTCATGGGCGGCTGCCGCACGGAGGTCAGGGTCGGTCAGGACCCGGGTCCACAACGTCTTGCCGACTCCGGGACCGCCGCGGACCACGCTGCTGTCGATGAACAGCGCGGGGCGGCAGCCGGGCGTGTAGAGCATGGAGGTCGGCAGTGTGGCGGCGTCGCGGGTCAGCGCTGTGGTGAGCGCGTCATGTATGAGCGTGCGCAACTGGCCGGGGGTGGGGAGCGTCATCACAGGGTCCTTCCAGTAGGGGCGTGCGGCAGGCGGGCGTGGTGGTCGCCAGCGGGCGATCAGTCGAGATCCGTCTCGGACAGCCATTGGGAGCAGCCCTCCCGCAAGAACCAGCCGCGCACGTGGCGTCGTCAACCTGGGGTGCCGCATCCCGTGTCAGTCGCGGGTGCGTTGTGAAGTCAGTCGTCGTTGGTGGCGGGCGGGATCAGTACGACTGTTTCGCCGCCTTGGTCGACCCATTCGACGCGACCGGTCTGCTTCTTCAGTTCCACAGCTGCGGCATACAGGTCGTCCGGGGTCACGTGGAGAGTGGTCATGGGCGCGGCCATGCGTCTCCTTCAAGGGTGGTTGTCACTGGCACACCGGCGCCGGATTTCCCGTCCCTGGTGGGCCCCGATTCCGGCGGATTCTCCGGCGCCGGATTTTCATGCGCTGGTGGCTCGCCCTGAAGCTCCGGGTCATCGCACACCACCTGCTCGTGCCGGAAGGTGCCCTTGTCGGTGGGCTCCCTGGTCCGCTTCAGGTAGCCGAACTCCTCCAACGGCGGTCTGGGTGGTCTCGTATCCGGCCTCTTCGAGGTGGTGGTTGAGCTGGGTTGACCAAGTGCTGCAGGTTATGGGTCGTGCGAGCGCTGTCAGTCCTTGCTCTCCTCTTCGCCGGCCTTGCCGATCTCTTCGTCGATGTACGCCGAGAGAAACTTGCTCGACAGCGGGTCGAAGCCGTGCCGCTCTGACCAGCGCTTGAGGTATTCGACGGGCTCAGCGTTGCCGGGTTCGTCACGCACCTTGCCGATGGCCTCGGCGATCCACTTGAGGGTGTCCGTGCCGGGCCACTCCGGCGAGGTGCCCAGGCCGAGCGCGATCGCGTCGAGCACGTCGGTGTCAGTGAGGGGCGTGCTGGCCCCGCGGCTGTTCGCGCGGGAGAGCGGCTGCTCGTGGTCCGGGATGAAGCCCATGGCGAGGAGCACGCTCTCGGGCAGCTTGTAGGCGGCCCAGATCGCCTCGGTTGCGTCCGTGGGGGTGCCGCCGCTGGAGAGCCCGCCGGAGATGTAGAGCCTGTAGTCGGCGACCGTGAGGAATGTCGTCTCCCGGGAGTCGAGGGCCTCTTCGAGGTTGTTGATGATGACGAGACCGGCACGCCGGGCGTACTCGATGAGTACTTCGCCGTTCTCGTCGACGAGGTCGGACTCGCCGTCCAGATCCGGCAGCAGCTCCTCCAGTTCAGCCTCAGGCTCGTCGAAGGTGAAGAGCGAGGCGTCTGTGATCTCTTCGAGCAGCTGACGGCCTCGGTCGAAGTTCGGCGGTTCGGTGCTTTCGGCCGGGAAGGCGATGGTGGCGGTGAGCATGCTCGCGCCCATGATGATCTGCTCCTTCAGGATGGGGGAATTAGTGGGTCGGATCAGTCCTGGATCCAGCCGAGGACGTCGTCGACGTCCTGGTCGCAGCTGGCCTTGATCGCCTGGCGCAGGGTCGCGCCGGGGTTCTCGAGGTAGTGCAGCGCGGCGCTGTCGATGAGGTTGGCCGTGTCAGTACCTGCTCGTTCTCGAGCGCGAGATCGCTCACGTCGTTGGCGGCTCGGCTCACGGCGTCGCTGATACGCTCCTGGAAGAAGTCCTTCGTGCTGGCTGAGCCGTAGAGGCCGTCGCTGAGGGACCATCCGGCGCCCCCGTGCCCTACCCCTCCTCCGGCGAACGCGGCGGGCTTACTGTCGTGCGCGGCGCACGTCGCTGGGACGAGGTCCGCACGATCAGCTCCGTCGGTATCACCTGTTCGACGGGGTGGTCGGACTCCACTCCCTCGATGGCGTCGATGAGGGGCTGGACCACCGCCGTGCCGATCCGGCGCGGCTTGAGGGAGAGCGTGGTGACGGACGGCTCGGTGTTCGCGTACACGGCGGACTCGCTGCAGCAGACCAGAAGCAGGTCGTCCGGCACGCGCAGGCCGTAGCGGCGGGCGGCGGCGAGCAGATCGGTGCCGTTCGGGTCGAACAGTCCGTAGACGGCGTCGGGGCGATCGGGCCGGGCCAGCAGCCGGTCGGCGGCGACGGCGCCCGCGCACGGGTCGTGGGCGGGGTAGGCCTCGTAGACCGGGTCCTGTCCGACGCGCTCGCACCAATGCAGATAGGTGGTCGTGGACAGATGGGTGTACGTGTCGGTCGTGGTCCCCGTGAGGAGTCCGATCCGGCGGGCGCCCGCGTCGGCCAGGTGGTCGAGGATGCCGAGCACGGCGGCCTCGTGGTCGTTGTCGACCCAGGCGGTAACCGGGAGCGAGCCGGCCGGGCGGCCGTCGGATACGACCGGCAGACCCTGCCGGACCAGTTCGCTGACGACCGGGTCCTGGTCGGACGGGTCGATGACGACCGTGCCGTCGAGGGCAACGTTCGACCACACGTCGTGGCGCGAGGTCGCGGGGAGGATCACGAGGGCGTAGCCGCGGGCGAGCGCGGCGGAGGTGGCCGCGCGGGCCATCTCCGCGAAGTACGCGAACTCAGTGAAGGTGAACGGCTCGTCCCCGTACGTCGTCACGGTCAGGCCGATAAGACCCGACTTGCCGGTACGGAGTGTGCGGGCCGCGGCCGAGGGCCGGTAGCCCAGCCGGTCGGCGACCTCGCGGACATGGCGCCGGGTGGCGTCCGGGAGCCGGCCCTTGCCGTTGAGGGCGTCGGAGACGGTCGTGATGGAGACGCCGGCAGCGGCGGCCACGTCTCTGATCCCCGCCCGCCCGGGTCGACTGCCTCGGCGTGAGGTTTCCGCGCGGCTCACCTGGTGCTTCCCTGCGTGCGGGTCGTCCGAGGCCATGAGTTTGCTCCTGCTGTGTGTCGGGGTGGTCAGTACTTCTTGCGCCGGCGCGTGAGACGCCAGCGGTAGAGGGGGCTCGGCACGCGGTTGGACTTCCGCCGGTTGTGCCGACGGCAGAGCAACTGGCCGTTCCACAGTTCAGTCGGCCCGCCACGGCTCCAGGGGTGTATGTGATCGCCCTCGGTCCCCGGTGCCGGGCACCGGAACCAGAGGGGCGGCTTGTCCTCGCACCGGCCGTTGGCCTGGCGGATGAGCTGCTGCTTCTGGGACCAGCTGAAAAGCCGGGTGGGGTCCCGCCAGCGCCGCTTACGGCCAACGCCGGCGGCGAGGCACAGGATGCCGAGCGCAGCGACGGCCAGGCAGGCGAGCAGCACAGTCGAATCTGGCTGCATGGCGCTCAGTGCGGGTCGTTGCCGAAGGAGATCAGCTCACGCCTGGTCGCCCAGAACAGGTCCTCGGAGTCGATGACCGTGACAAGACAGGCCTTGCCGAGGCAAAGATTGGCCCTTCGGGGCTCACGATGCTCTGCGCCGATGTCGGGCTCGGAGACGACGCAGTACTTGGGCATGGTCGAAGGCTGCTTTCTGTACAGGAACGCGTGAGCCGGACAGCGAACCGCCGAGGAGACCGGAGTGGCTCCTCGGCGGTTCGGATGGGACGTCCTCAGAAGTCGATGGAGTACCTCGGGGGACGGCGCAGGGTCACCGAGGCAGCGCTCAAGTCCTTCTTGTCGACGGGCGACTTGTCGTCCTCGTCGCGGAGGTCGGTGAGCGTGAAGGCACCATCCGGGAGCTGGTAGCCGTCCTCGGACGGAACGGCGTCGCGCATGCGGAACTGCAGCCCGGTGCCGGTGTCCCAGTCGTTGATGGTCTGCAGGCTGTCGCTGTCGAACAGATCGACACGGCCATCGAAGACGTCGGTGTCGCCGTTCTTCCAGGTGATGTGGGCCTCGATCCGCAAGCCGGCGTGCTCGCTGCGCTTGATGTTCAGGTCACCGATCACCTCAGCGAACGACCCGCCCAGGCGCAGCTCGAAGGCGATCGCCCGCAGGTGGTCGAAGTTGATGTCGTACTTCCGGGAGAAGTCGACGATCTCGGCCACCTGCTTCTCGGCCGCTCCGGGCACCTGGTCGCGCATGTAGGTGGCCACCGTCTCGGGATCGGGGTAGGCGAAGCGCATGTGGTAGTGGAAGCGGCCGGGGCGGTTGAGCATGTAGTCGTTGACGCGGTGCAGCTCGTTGACCGACAGGACGTAGAGGCGCTTCGTCGTGCTCAGCCCGTCGAACAGGCTCAGAAACTGGTTCTGCGACTCGTCGTCCTCGTTGGAGAAGATCTTCTCGAACTCGTCGAAGACGACGACGACTTCACCCAGTTCGTCGAGGAAGGCGGCCAGCCCCGGCGTGTCGTGCTGCACGAGCACGGTGGGCAGGTGGTGTGCCTCGCGCATCCGCTCGGCGAGCAGGCGGAGCATGAGGCTCTTACCCATGCCCTTGTCGCCGGACAGGATGACGCCGAGCGAACGGTCCATGGCGGAGTAGCCGGTGACGATCCGCTGTACACGGGAGGCGTGGCTGCCGTAGACGGTCTCTTCGCCAGATGCCAGCGGCTCCGTCTGGCGCAGGCTGTAGCCGGTCATCTTCGAGAAGGCGATCGTGTAGGTGGCCACGGGCAGATCAGCGAAGGTCTGCACGGAGTCCCCGTAGAGGCGGAATTCCCCGCTGGAGGCGACGATCGTGGATGCGGGCATGAAAACTTCTCGCTTTCGCGGGAGTATGTGGGTAAAGATGGCGGCGGGGCAGCGGCACTCAGCAGATCGGAAGCCCGCTGTTGTCCGGGGGGTATAGGGAGGTTCCCCAGGGAGCTGTGCAGCTCGGCGATGCGGCCCTGGTGGGCGCCGAGTGCGACGTCGACGAAGCTCTGGGAGCGGCCCGGTCGCTCAACCGCTGGACGGTGCCGTCGGTGAAGTAGTTCTTCATCAAGTAGGAGCGGTCGATCACGAGCTAGACGGCGGCGCGGTCGCCGAGGCCGTCGCTTTTGCGGAGGCTGCTGCGCGCCGCTCGTGTGACATGACGGCGCGGATCTCCCTGCGCCGGGCCCGTTGCGGGCGTGCGGGGCGGTGCTTGGCTCAGTGGGTCAGAAGATCGTCGAGGAAGCTGTCGATGTCGACGAATTCGGACTCCCGGCCTGCGGGGACGACCTCGAATGTCTTGGCGAGCCATGCCTTGACGGAAGGTGCCGGTCCTTCAAGGCGGGCGTATCCGTCGGGGGATTCCAGTTCGATGCTGAGGCAGCGGTTCTGGTGAGGACCGATCGGAGTGATCTTCACGTCACCGATGCCAGCGGGTGCGGTGAGGCCCTGGTCGAGCAGTTCCCGGGCGAACGTCCACGGGACCACCTTGTCGGGCGTGACGTCAAAGGAGAACTGCACCGCGTAGGGGTCGGTGTCCTTGTAGTACAGCCGCACGGGGACGAAGACACGCGTGTTCGGGCCAGCCACGAGCGTCATGCGGATCTTCAGTTCCAGGCCGGGAAAGTCCATGGGGGGATTCCTGTTCTTCGGCGGGAAAGCGTGGTGGAGTCGGGCGGCGGGAGGCAACGCCCGGCGATACTCGAACACCGCCGTCCCGCCTAGGTCGCTGTGCGGGAGGGAGACATGGCGGGTGCGGCGTGCTGCGCCTGGCGTTCTGCCAGGGCGTTGACGGCGAAAAGGACCTCGCCGTGGAGGGCCCACTGGTCGAGGTAGCGCCAGGCTTCGGCGAGGCTCTCGACGAGCGATTCCTCGTACGCATTCGTGTTTGTCTCCGGAGTGGACCGCCGCGCCGTGCACCGGGTCCATGTTGTGGCCGATCACGATGCGCTTGGGCTCGCCGTCGCGGTAGAGGATCAGCGCCAAGTCGAGGTCGATGTCCTTCTGCCCACCGCCCAGGTTGATCTTGCCGCCGGTCTTGAGCGCGAGCTTGCGGGCGAAGCCGGACTGCTTGGCGGTCTTTCGGTCCCAGGCCGCGCCGAACACCAGCTTGGTCACGCCGTCGAGCGACGAGTCGACACCCTTGCGGAAGTTGATGGTCATTGTTCGAACTCCTTCTTGAAAATCGCTTGTTGCGGAACACGGAGGCCCCTGTTCTGATCATGACGATCTGGAACATGGGCCTCGCTGCGTCTTACTGCTCTTCGTCGCCGGGCGAGGATCCGTCCCTGCGGCATGGGGTGGTGGCGGCGGTTGGTCAGACCGCCGCAGTGACCGCGGAGCTGTCGTCGGCGCTGTCGGGGGCAGCGCTGTCGTTGTCGTCCAGGAGGTCCGGATCGATGCCTAAGGCGCGAGCGGCGTTCCTCTTGTCGCGCTCGGTCAGAGCCGTCACGATCTGCTCGTAACTGCTCTGGATCGGCGGGTTCTTCACGGTGCCGTAGCCGAGTACGTACTGGCTCTTCATGGCACGGGTGAAGGCGACATAGAACATCCGCTTGGCGTCTTGGGTCATCTTCGTGTCCTCCCTGTAGAGGACGACAGCGTTGTCGAATTCGAGACCCTTGGCACCGTGGATCGTCGAAACGACCAGGTCGGCCTTGGACTCGAGGTTCTTCCGCTTGCGCTCCTGGTTCTTCTGCTTGTTGATGTTCAGCTTCTGCTGGTTCCGCTGAATCTCGAAGGAGAGCAGGTTGTCGCGCAGCCGATCGAAGAACGCCTTGTGCGTGAGCGTGCCCTGGTGGCAGAGCGTGACCCAGCCGTTGATGGTCGCGCTGTTCTCGATCCACCACTCGGAGATCGTGCGCAGGATCGCCTTCTCAACGTTGGCGTTGGCAGCGTTCTTCGTCAGCTTGTCCATGTTGTCCTTGATCCCCTGGGAGACCACGAACGCGGCGTTGGCCGGCGGTGCCTGCAGGACGTCGTTCCAGAAGAACTTGATGTACTTCGAGAAGATGTCCGTGGCGTAGACCCGATCGCTGACCAGAGAGGCGACGCGGCGGTCCGGGTAGCGCTTTTCGAGCACATCCTGGATCAAGGACACCTCGCGGCGCGAGTAGGCCAGGAAGGCCAGTTGCTCGCCCCGGTCCAGGCACTTGTCCACGTAATCGGGGATGACCGTGTTGCGCACGATCGCTTGCAGGTCCTGGGTGACGAACCCGGTGAGTCTGGCCACCTCGCGGTACTCCAGGGTGACCTTCTCCTGGAACGAGTCGGCCGTGGGCATGGCGAGCGAGTTCGCCTGCAGCTGGATGTTGGCGAACTGGTTGGTCTCCAGTCCGCCGAGCACGACGTTCGCGAAGTCCAGGATCTCCTGGTTGCTCCGGTAGTTCGTCGTGAGCTTGAAGGTCGCGAAGACCCCCGAGCCCTCCAGCGTGTTGAGCGCGCGCGGGTTCGCTGAGCGGAACTCGTACAGCGTCTGCGAGGCATCGCCGACGATGAACAGGGACTGAGCGTGCTTGGTGATGTACTTCAGCACGTAGATGAACTCAAACACGCTGTTGTCCTGCACCTCGTCGATGATGAGGTACTTCGACTGCACGTGGGCCGGCTCGGCCATGTCGTCGATCTTCTGGTAGCAGATGATGATCTGCAGCTCCAGCGACGTCTGCTCGATGCGGTCGAGCAGGGCGATTACCTCGTCGAAGTGGCTCTCGACGAAGGTGTTCAGGGCCGTGAAGGCGCCGGTCCTGTTCTGGTCGACCTCCAGCAGGCGGTGGCGGAACGTCGCCGCGAACTGGCTGTTCGGGTAGAAGATGTCGATCGAGTTGATGATGGTGTCGATCGCCGAGACCTTGTGCCTCGGGTGGTTCATCGAGTAGATGTCGATGATCATCTTGGCGATCGTCATCGAGCCGACGTCCGGGTTCTTCTCCGTGATGTTGTCGGCAGCGGCATTGGTGAACGAGAGCACCGTGATGTCCGAGGCGGGGACGCCGCAGGCTTCGAGGTACTTGATCCGTTCGAGGATCACGGTCGACTTGCCGGTGCCGGCTCCCGCCTGCGTCATCACCAGCGGCTCGTGCGTGGTGAGCGCGTCGAGCTGCTGCTTGGACAGGTGGGGCGGCAGATTCGGAGGCGTGGCCGGCTGCGCAGGCACGATCAGCTGAGGCTTCATCTGCTCCAGGTGGTCGAGCGTGTGGTTCATGAGCAGGCTGAGGTTCTGCTTCGACAGCTTCGTGGCGATCTGGCCGGAGAAGGTCGCATCCAGCTGCTTGTGGATCTGGCGGTAGGCCTCCAGCGGGACGTTGTAGTTCTCCAGGTAGCGCAGCTGGACGGCGAGCATGTTCAACTGCTGCTCCGTCGGGCCCGCGGGCATGTCCTGGATGTAGCGGCAGACCTCGTCGGCAATCGCCTCGGAGTCCCAGATCTGGGCCAGGCGCGTGATGCGCTCGTAGATCGAGTACTGGCGCATCCACTCGTCGAACTCATCGCCGAGGTTGGGGGCCGTCAGGCCGGCGGATGTGAGCACGTCCTGGACGTAGTCACGGGCGTTCTCCAGCGGGCTGGTGTCCCACTGCAGGAAGACGGCGGCGGCGTGGTTGCCGTAGCCGACCGAGCGCGGGACGGCGGTCGCGTACTCCGGCTCGGGCAGCCCCTTCTTGAAGAAGTACAGCTCCATCCGGTACTGGATGACGAGGTCGCGCGTGGACTTGCCGCCGGACTTGTCCTCGTAGAACACGAGGGCCTGCGGGGTCATGTCGAAGACGACGTCCCAGTCGTCGAACCGGCTGGACGAAGTGTCCACAGCGAAGCGGTCGTCGGCGTGCGGGCTCGGCAGGGTGAAGGACCCGCCGGCGTTCAGGGCGCGGCGCGTGATCGGCGCGAGCGGGATCGACGTCGTGGTGATGTCGTGCTGCGTCGAGCTCTGCTTGACCTCGATGTCGGTGGCCATGGCGTAGGCGGTGTTGGTGGCAGTGTTGATCGGCCGCAGGGACTCGTTGAGCAGGCCGATCTTCTTGCCGTTGCCGGTGAGCTTCGAGGAGAAGAACTTCGGGTCGACGGCCTTCTGAGCAACGGCATTGGCCGAGAAGTCGAGGTCATCAAGCAGGACAGGCATGTCGTTGCCTTTCTTCGGCGGGTCGAGAGGTGGATTGAGAGAAGGCATGGATCATGTCGCATAGCAATTCCGACAAGGGGTGAATAGTCAGTCGAATGCTCGAAGGTGAGCGAAAAGCGCAGCGACAGGGCTGGGTCATGGGCGCAGGTACGAACACGGGCGGGGCTCTCGTCAGCCGACGAGCCCCGCCCGTATTCCTCTCAACCCACCCGTCAGGGGCCGTTAGGCCCCTGAATCCGGGGTATGTGGCGAAGCCACGCCCCGGACACCGCGCGCTACCCAGGCGCGCGGTCGTTCATCAGCGGCAGCTCACCTCACTTCGAGGTCGAGTCCGGGCGCCGGTCGGGACCATCGACGGCAGCATCGCCAGCATCGAGATCCCAGGGACAGGCCGTGACGAGGGATCCAGCGGGATCGACCTCGATCAGGCCAAGCATGAGGCCCAGTTCGCGGAGTTCATCGGTGCTCCGGACATGGGTGGTGAGGTTCGCTCGGGCCGCGGCAGAGAGCTCCATGGCTCGCTTTCGGTGCTCTTGGAGCAGAGGTGCGGGGAGCATGGTGGACATGGCTGTCCCCCTTTCTGAGCAATGAGGGCGTGGGGGTGAGGTACGCCGAGCGCTCCTGTTCCGACAACATCCGGAACAGGAGCGCTCGGTGTGATGTGGACGGCTGCTCAGTCGTCCGACGGGGATGCCGAGGCTGTGCCGCCGGGCTGGGCAGCGAGCAGGTAGTCCTCGATCCAGGTGCGAACAGCCTTGCGCGCCGGTCGCGCACCTTGGGAGTCCACGTAGGTGGTCTCTTCGATGGCTCGCAGTTCGTCGTCGGGCATCGACGCGGGCAGCGCCTGGGCCAGCCGCGGCTTGGCCTCGACGATCCGTTCACGCTGCCGCTCGTAGTCGGCGGCCATGATCTGCTGGTAGGTCTGACGGTCGATGGGGTTGAACCCCACGACCAGTGAGAACCGGCCCAGCAGCTCGGCGTCGAAGAACTGCTCCAGTGCTTTGTTGAGGCTCTGGTTCGAGATGGTCTTCCGGTTGTTGCCGAAGCCGATCATCTTGCCGTCGAGCGAATCACGGGCGGCGTTGGTCGTGCAGATGACCAGGGCCTTGGAGAAGTCCAGCATCTTGCCATGGGCGTTGCGGATGTAGCCTTCGTCGAACGCCGAGAGGAACAGGCGTTGCACGGCCTTGTCGGCCTTCTCGAACTCGTCGAGCAGGATCACCCGGTGGGGGTTGGACTCCAGCGTGTCGAACGGGAGCTCCTGGTTGGAGTCCGATCCGACATAGCCGGGAGGTGAGCCGATGATCTTCGACGTCGACCACTCGCTGTGGAATTCGGTCATGTTGAGGATGATCGGCTCGGTGCCGGTCGTTTCCTCAGCGATGATCTTGACTGCCTCGGTCTTACCCACACCCGAGGCCCCGGCGAACAGCCACGTCGTGGGCGTCTTCGTCGGGAACAGGCCGAGCTCTTCGCGGGCCAGACGGTCCGTGAGTTTGGCGAGCACATCGTCCTGGCCCTGCAGGCGGCTGGTGAGCGTGGCGCTCAGCGCGGCGACGTCGAGGTCCTTGCGCTGGGCGTTTCCGGTCATCAGGCGCTTGGCCACATCGAGCACACGGGTGCTCGTCAGCGGCACCTGCGGGATGGACCGCAAGGTCTGCGCGAGTGCCGTGTCGCCGGCGACCTCGGCCTGGACGATGAGCTTCTTCTGCTCCAGGACCCGGTCAGCCATCGCCCGGTCGAGCAGGGTGATGGCGTTGTCCGGCCGGTGCTGGCCAGCCCGGGAGTTCGCTTCGGCGATCTGCACCACCGAGGCCAGGACGTCGTCGGAGACCCCGATCTGGTGGCGGTAGTGCGCCATGAGGCCGGGCCGGACGGTGGTCATCACAGCCAGCGTCTGCTCCACGCTCAGCTCGTCGACGATGAGCCGGGTGAAGCGACGGGCGAAGGCCGGGTCCTCGTCGAAGGCCCGAGACTCGGTGCTGGTGGTCGCGCCGATGACGGACATGTCGCCGCGGGCCAGGGCCGGCTTGAGGATCTGCGAGATCTTGCGGCCGACGGCGTCGCCATGACTGCCGGATCCGCCGGTGATCTGGTGGATCTCGTCCATGAACAGGATGGCCTTGTTCTTGGGGTCCGAGGCGAACTCGACGATCGCCTTGACCTTCTCCTCCAGCGAGCCGACGATGCCTGTCCCGGCGATGATGTTGGTGATGGGCAGCTCGTAGATCGTGTAGTCCTTGAGCTGGTCGGGAATGAGGGCGTCGCCGAGCGCGATGCGCCGTGCGATGTCCTCGACGATCTTCGTCTTGCCGACGCCGGCGGAACCGACCAACAGAGCGTTGGGCTTGGTCTTGCTGATGACGACCGAGAGGACCTGCCCGATGAGCGTGTCACGGAACATGGTCGGATCGGCGTTCTTGAACTTCTCGTTGTAGTCGACGAGGAGCTCCTTGACGTCATCGGCGCTGCCAGCGCTGGACGGCAGTCCCCCGGACGGGAACTGCGGAGGGAAGCTGCCGCCACCGCCGTTGCCCTTGTCGTCGTCGGAGCCGCCGGGTGTGAAGTTGCTGAGACCCACCGGGTCCTCCTTCGGTGCAGGTCGCTCGGCGTGGTGGCGCGCTGGGTGGATGCGCCACGGTGTCCCGAGCAGGGATATGGATGAGTGAGAGGGAAAGTCAGGGGTCGTCAAAAGCCGCACTGCTCTTGACGGTTTTCGAGGAGCGGCATGGTCAGCTGACCTCGATATCGCCTGGCACGGTGGTGGGCGCAGGCTTGGTGAGCGCGGCGGCAACCTCTTCGAAAGCGGCGACCGCCTTGCGAAGATCAGCGACGATCTCCGCGGCGATGTCGGCCGGGTCTCCGAGTTCTTCCGCGTCCTGGGCGGGGATGCCGCGCGTAGGCCAGAGCGTGGGCCGTGCGTCGGCCGGACGGGTGGCAGGAATGGTGACGAGAACGGTGTCGACGGTCGTCCCGGACTGGGCGAACGCCCGGGCCGGAAGTGCTTCGACGAGACCACCGCGCTGTTCCACGAGCTTTCGGAAGGCTGTGGTGCTGCCGGTCTGTTCAGTGACGGTCCACGACATGACGGACACCAGCAGCCCGTCCGGCTTCAGGAACCGCAGGGCATGGGTGACATGGGCCATGTCGGTGCCGCGGGTGAACGGGGGGTTCATCAGCACCCGGTCGTAGCTAGGGTTGGCGGGGGTGGTGAGGAAGTCAGCGACCTGCACCCTGCGCGCCACATGCGTATCGGACAGGACGGTGGCGTATCCGGGGTCCCGTTCGATGCAGTCCACGATCGCACCGCGGGCTGCTGCGGCTGTGGCTATGGCACCGGAGCCCGCAGACGGTTCCAACACGGTCATGCCGGGCTCAAGGGCGGCCAGAGCGATGAGCTGGTCGACAACGGGTTCGGGTGTGGGGAAGTACTGAGCAAGGGTGCGTTTCTCCCCCAGGGTCATGACCTCACCGGTGGCAAGCACTGGGGCGAGCGCCTCGGCGGCGTGGACGGGGAAGAGGTGCGCACCCTCGGTCTTCGTCCATCGACCGCCGACCGCTTCGAGGACCTCGTTGACGCGCTGGTACAGGGCGGGAGTCAAGCGGGGGCCGACGAGCATCAGGCGATGGTCATCAGTCTTGGTACGGCCTGACAGGGCTGCCAGCACATCCGTGGGGATTCGCATCGGAGGTTCCTTGAGTGCGAGTTGCTCGGTGTGATGGATGAGAGAGAAAGGCAGGGTCGCCAGGAGCGGTGCCGGCCAGGGGGGTTGGTCGCACGGCACCGCTCCTGGCGGTTCTTGGGGGGCGCAGGGTCAGACGACCATGCCGAGGAGCCTCTGCCGGATGCTCGGGTCGATGTGCTGCATCGAGTGGGCGTAGCGTTTGGCCAGGTCAACCATGGACGACCAGTCCATGGCGGAGCACGGTGCGTAGTACAGGTTCATGGGGTGGTCCTGACGCGTGGACGGCGGCAGCCAGTCGAAGTCGGTGACCATGAGCGAGAGCCTGCGCTGGCGCACGCGGCTGGCGTTGATGTACTGCCAGATCTGCGTGTACTCGGTTCCGCCCGACACCTTCGGGATCCTGCGGAACTCCTTCCAGATCTGAGCCGTCGACTTGTTCTCCGTGCGCAGCATCACCTCCTGGGACAGGAAGTGGCTGAACGAGTTGAAGTACAGGTTGATGTTGAGCTTCTTGGCGATCCGGATGAGCATCATGACCGCCTCCTGGTAGTTCTCCTCGGAGATCGAACCGGAGGTGTCGATGTAGATGTGCAGGTCGGGCATGTACTGCACCGAGGTGATCCGGCCGGGCTTGTTGAAGTCGTCCGGATTCCGGCGGCTGGCCTTGAGGAAGGTCGCCTTCGTCGTGCGGAAGATGTTCTGCGACTTGTTGACCTTGCCCATCCGGCGCAGCACACGGGTGATGTCCTTGAACAGGTCGAGCTTGCTCGGCGGCTGCTTGCGGAACGCCACCTGGGCGCTACGGCTGCCAGGCTGGCCCGGTTGCTGCTTGGCTCCCAGGGCGGCGGCCCGGGCGGCGGCCCGTGGCAGCGACGTGAGCTTGGACAGCGACGTGTTCGAGACGACCTTCACCGGCGAAGCCAGCGACTGGTTGATGAGGTTCCACTCCCCCGTGATCTTCGCCGCGGTGGCCCGGGCATGGGCCTCGACGTTGACCAGGACGAGGGAACACGGGCAGAACAGCTCCCCGACCGTGAACGGCAGGACGCCGGTGTCCAGGGCGGTGTTCTGCTGGCTGGCCTGGGCCCGCTGCTGCTCAACGTAGTTCATGAGCATGTGCACGAGCACGCGGGCGAAGGAGTGCTCATCGTTGGCATCGGAGTCGTCCTTGCGCACCAGCAGCGACTCGGTGAGCCCCTTCAGGGACAGGGCCGTGAAGTCGTTCAGCAACTTGATGGTGGCCGGCGGCAGCGCGCTGGCCATCGCCTGCGTCTGCTGGGACAGCCAGACTTTGAAATCGTCGAAGGCCGCGGAGGACTGAAACCAGAACCCGAGGGTGTCGGGATGGAAGGTGTAGGCGACTGAGGCGAAGAAGGCGCTCTCGTCGCCGGTCCCCGCCAGCAGAGCCTTCGCAGCCGGGAGGACATCAGCCTGCGCGGTGTAGAGCACCCGCGGGGAGGGCGCGGGCATCTTGTTCTGCTGCCCGGCCTGGACGGCGAAGAGCTCGGCGACCGGCAGCGGTGTGCCCTGGTCGAAGTTGATCAGGGTCTGCCCGAGCAGCTCCTTGACGGTCTGCTCGCTGGCCACGTTCAGCGTGTCGCCGAGGCAGCTCAGGACCAGATCTGGGATGTCCCCCGTCAGATCAGCGCCCTGGGCGTCGGTGATGCTCGCCGGGGCGTTGGGGTGCAACGGCTCCAGCAGCGGGTCGATGAGGGTCTGCTGGATCGCCGGCATCGGGTCGTAATCACCGGTGCACGAGATGGCGTGCAGGGCGTCGAGTACGGCCGGCTTCTGGTTCGTGACGGTGATCGTCATGGGTCGTGGTCTCCTTCTGAGGACAAGGCAGCGGCAGAGCGCCGCCGGCGGTGGGGAGTTGCAGTAAGGACGGCAGCCCGCAGCAGTCCCCACCACCGGTGAGCGAGCGATCAGAGGAAGGCCGAGAGGACCGGCTTGGCCTGGTTGACGATCGGAGCGTCGATCTCCATGAAGGCCTCGAGGTTCTGGCGGTCGATCTGCTGGCTGGTCACCATCTCGATGAGCGTCCGGGTGTGCTCCGGCTCGATCTGGGTGATGGCCTGGGCCAGCTGCTCGATGAGGCGTGCGTTGTCCTTGCTCTCCTTGAGCGCGTACAGCAGCGACCCGGACTTCTCGTTGTCGGTCAGCGTCGCGATGACCGCGGCCATGTCGGTCATGGTCGCTGCGGCCTTCAGGCTCTGGTAGCAGTTCGGCTTCGGGACGTTCACCCGGTTCTGTTGCACGCCGCCGACGTTGTTCGCCAGGTCCTGGGAGATGGTGGCCACGAGCTGCGTGGTGAACATGGTGTCTCCGACGTAGGCCTCGATGGCCTCGTTCAGCAGCGAGGTCTCGCGGTCGCCGATCTGGATCGGGGTGGCCAGGTACTGCGCCAGCTGCTGCGGGTCGGCCGCGTTGAGCCACTTCGACAGGTTGTCGATGGTGCGCGGCGTGGTGAGCTGGTTCATCTCCTCGCCGCCGTCGAACAGATCGGCCATCGTGACGTTGCCGTTGTCGTCGTCGTCCTGGCCGTCGGCGACGATGGCCTCGGGCGTCGACTTCTGGAAGATGAGCCCGGGGTACTGCGTGAGCACCGTCTTCACCCAGGGGTTCATGTTGTCGCCGAGGACGGACATGAGGGTGGCGGCGTCGGGCTCGACGTGGAAGATCGCGAAGCGGGACAGGCTTGCCTCGTCGAGCGAGGTGACGTTGCCCCTGTCGTTGCCGGCCACGACGATGCGGACGTTCTTGGGCAGCTCGACGTACCCCATGCGGCGCAGCGTGACCAGGGTCAGCGCGCCGGAGGTGACGTCGGAGGTGGTGCGGTTGATCTCGTCGAGGAAGAGGATCGGCCACTCGCGGGGGTTCTTCTCGGCGTAGTCGATGCACTCCTGGATCACCTGGTGCGGGTAGAAGACCTGCTTGTAGCTCTGCGTGCCGTCGTCCTTGGTGTACGGCACCAGGCGCGCACCGGTGAGGTCGGCCTTGTCGGCGAGCTGGTTGCACGGCAGCGTGAAGGCCTGCGTGCCCATGGAGTAGGCCAGGTCCTCGACGAAGCTGGACTTGCCGATGCCGGGTTCGCCCATGAGAGCGGGCGTCGCGCCGACCTCAAGTGACTGCTTGATGAGAGTCGTCAGGGTGTCGTTGAACTTCATGTCGATGTCTTTTCTGTGCGCGGGCGAGGAAGAGAGAGAAAGACAAGAGATGTCGGAGGACGGCGCTGCTGCTCTCGGCGTCGCCGAGGCTGCATAGGCCGTGAACGGTCCTGTGGCGCGGGCCGCGCCGTCGGAGCCCGGCGGAGACCTGCACACCCGAACCGGCGGCGATGGAGCCCCGCTGCACATCGCCACCCGATCGCGCTCCGCGCGATCCAGCCCTGTCCCCCACCTGTGCTCGGCCCCGCCGCAGCACCCGTCACCCGCCCCACCCGCTGCCGGAGGCAGCAGATGAACCAGGAGCAGAAGCAGCAGGAACAGGCAGCAGAGCGTCAGTGGGTCGACGAGGAACGGGCCTCGCGGTCGGCCACGAGCGCAGCCGCCCGGTCGAGGAGGAAGGGCCGGCCGTTGCGCCGCTCGCTGTGCTTGGGGCGCGCAGGGATGACATCGACCGCCGCCTTGTAGAGCAACCACGCGGTGTCGCCCGTCGAGTACTCGACGCCGAGGGCGCTGTAGGCGCGCAGCTGCGTCCGCATCCAGCCGTAGAGCGACGCGAGAACCGAGAACTCCCAGCGGGACATGTCGTGGTTGAAATCGCCGGGATCCCGGAGCTGATGGCGTGCACTGGCCAGGGTCTGCTCGACGATCGCCTGTGAGTACGGGATGTCGGGCATGTCCTCGGCGGTGTCGACATCTGATGCTGAGGCTCCGGAGCTCTCGCTGGCGTTCACGGCCAGCTGCGCGTAGAGGTCCTCTATGGAGGCGAAGACCGGCGCACTAGTTGCTGCGTTGACATGAGCGACGATGCGATCGGGCACCGGCTGGCGGGTGAAGGTCGACCAGTGGTCCAGGAGCAGCTCGTACCAGCCGTGTTCCTCACGCAGGACGCGCTTGCCGGCGGCCACGGGGAAGTCGTGGAAGTTCTTCGGCAGCGGCATGACGAGATGGAAGCCCTGGCCGGACATCGACAGCTCCGAGTAGAGGATGCCCGGCAGCCGCAGCAGGTCTGTGGCCACACCTGGCGGGCAGTCGGCCTCGATGTCGAGGACGAGCAGCCCGTCAGTCTGGGCTTGGAGGTAGAAGGCGGTGTTCGCGGCCTTCGGTATCGCCGCGGTGAGTTCGTCGAGGGTGAGCAGGCAGGTCTCGTCCAGGGCGAAGGCTCCGCGCAGTGGGCCGGAGTGCTTGCAGCTGGAGGTGCAGCCGGCGAGCAGGTGCCGTACGTCGATCGGGGCCTTGCGCTTCGGCGGCTTGGTGGGATCGTCAGGGGTCTCTTCCCCGATCTGTCCCGAGATGGTCCACCGACAGGCACTGGCGAGAGTGCGGATCGCGGGGTTGCCGTAGAACTGCGGGAACCAGGCATGGGGGTCGGCTGGAGTCATCGTGGGACGCACGCTTTCGATCGGAGGCGTCAGGAGGGGAAGAGAAAGACAGGACCCCCGTACTGCACGGATGCGAGTACGGGGGTCTCATCGATGGTCAGCGTGGATCAGCCCTGGTAGGTGATCCCCGCCTGCTGGGCCGGGCCGGAGCCGTTCCAGGGGCCGGTGGCCACGGGCGAGCCCACGGGCGAACCGGCGTCCTTGAGGGAGGCGTTCTCGGCCTCCAGGCGCGCGAGCTTCTCCTCCAGGGTCTCCTGCTGGGCAGGAGCCGGAGCGGGAGCTGCGGCCGGAACAGCAACCGGAGCAGGAGCAGCAGCGACGGGCGCAGCCACGGCGGTCGCCGGGGCCTGAGCCTGAACCGGAGCCTGCGCGGCCACGGCCACAGGTGCGGACGCCGGCTGCGGGGCCGGGAAGGACAGGCCGTCCTCCACCTCGGTCGCCACCGGGACGGCGGCGGCCGGGGCAGCACTGGCAGGAGTGGCCTGAACGGGGCGCGGCGTGCCGTTGAGCACGATGCCACGCGCAGCCAGCTCAGCCTGGTCGATGCCGCCGGCATTGTAGTAGCGCGGCGTCTCGTGGACGATCACCTGTTCGAGGGCCAGGCCGCGGTTGTTGAAGTCCTTCGGCTTGTAGGTGCGCACCACGAGCGTGACGTCGAGGCCCTGCGCGAGCTCCTGGCCGGACTCGTCCTGGTCGTAGGTGCCGTCGCCCTTCGGAGAAGGGATCGCGATGACCGGCAGGGTGCTGCCCTTGGAGTCGATGGAGTAGTTGGGTCCGGTTTCGGGCCGCTTCGGAGAGTCGTAGCGGCGCTCGGAGACGAACTGCTCTTCGAGGGTGGGGTTGTTCGGATCGGCGAACTGGACCTCGGCGTGAATGATCGTCGCGGTGGTGTGCGGCTTACCAATGGGGTTCATGCCGTTCTTCGTCTTGCGCTGGTCGCTGGCGACGAGCTCGGCGCCCTCGATGAGGCGGGCGAGTACGGCGAAGCCGAGCTTCCCGCGGATGAAGACGTTCTTGCCCTCGGTGATCTGGCTGGCGGAGATGGAGTAGTTGGCCATGGTGGTGCGGTTCCTTCGTTCGGTCTGGCGGTCGGGTGACTCAGGGGCCCATTGGAGGGCTATCGGACAGGATTCGGACTGCCATCCAATCCCTTATTCTATCGACTTCGATTCAACTATGAGTAGGATGTCGATGTTGAACATGAATGGTTGTGCGCGCTACTCGCAGAGGAGTTGGGACAGGGATGACGGCTACGATTCAGAGGCCGGTGGGGACGGCGTTGAAGCCGTCGGCGCAGACGAGAGCAGCTGCCGGGAGTCACGCCGGCCCGATGGGCTTCGGCAACGGACCCGTCATCGCCGCCAGCGTCATGGTGGGCGGAGCGGCGCTCTTCGCCGGATGGGGCCTGACGCAGCTCGCGACGTCCGACGGCGGCTTCATCCAGGCGCTGCAGGGCAATCACGCCCCGGTCGAGGCACCGGTGAATCCCGGCGAGAAGAACGCCGGAGGCGGCAGCGCCCAGCAGCCGAGCGAGGGCGGCACGGGGAAGCAGGACGAGAACGGGGCGAGTCAGGATCCGACGCCGGGTCGCGGCGACGAGGACAAGCCCAACGGATCGGGTGCACCGGCTGAGGCGAAGCCATACAACATCAAGCCAGGCGATACGCTCACCGCGATCTCGGGGACGACGGGGGTGCCGATCGGCATCCTGGTCGAGACGAACAAGATCCAGAATCCGGATCTCATCTACGCGGGGGCTTCGCTGCTCATCCCGCCGGTATGACGACCCGGCAGGGCGGCACTGCCGCGTACCGAGCCTGATTCGATGCCCCGATCGCCACGAGGCGGTCAGGGCATCGTCGTCTTCTCAGGCGGCGGCCTCTGCTTCCCGGCGGGCCTGCAGTCCATCAGTCGCGTGCGCAGCTGGTGCAGCTGCTCGACCTCGTCGCTCATGGACCGGATGTCATCCGGCGCGTAGTCCTGCGGGTATTCGAGCTTGTACTCACTGAGCAGCTCGATCTTCGCATCGACGAGATCGAGCGCTGTGCTCAGATCGAGGACGCCGTCCAGCGTGAGCCCGGAATCCGCGGGGGTGGTCATGCTTCAGTCCTGGGCTCTGCCACCCAGTCGCTGCCCGAGGTCGGGGGAAGGTTCTGGATGTCCAGCCAGCGGTTCATCGCTTCATCCTGGTCGGCGACGCCGTCTGCTTCTTTGTGCAGGACCAGAAGGGTGATCCACCCGGTGGGGACGCAGGGGCTGAGCATTCTCAGCTGACGGGCGTGATCAGGTCGAGTGCGCGGTCGGGGCGTGACCGGTAGTGATCTGTGGCTTCCGCGTGGTTGCTCCAGCCGACCAGGTTGGCCAGGGCGATCGCGAGGTTGCGGAAGGTGGCCAGGGCTCGGGGAGCGTTGCCGGTACGGACGCGGCAGGCGTCCTCGCGGAAAGTGGTGTCGCGAACGTGGTGCAGGGCCTCGATCTGCCAGTGTCCGCGTACGGCTGCGGCGAGTTGGGCCGCGGTGGCCTGTTCGGCGGCCAGGCTGGTGACGGCGTGGACGCGCTCGATGGTCACTTTGCCGGTGCGGACGTCGCGGCGGCGGCGCACGATCTGCAGCACCTGCACGGCGTACGGAAAGGCGAGCCCTGCGACGGTCGCGGCCTTGAGCCGACGGATCTCGTCCCGGCCGTGACCGGCTGTCCGGGTCTTGTCCAGCAGCGGAACATCCCGCCAGGGGAGCTTCTTCAGCGCCGCCTGCAAGGTGGGGTGGTTGCCCTTGACCACCGCGATGTAGTGGGCCTTCTTCTCCATGACGAGGAAGCGGGCGTGCTCGGTCTGAGTGAGCAGCGCATCGAACGTGACGACGGTGCCAGCGAGTTCCAGCGGGGCGAGCAGGGGCTGGAACGCGGTGATCTCGTTGCTCTTGGAGTCGACCTGGCGCTGGGCAATCACCGTCTGCTCTCCGTGCAGAACCGCGGCGAGCAGGTGGACTGCGGTTCGCGTGGCGGTGCGCGAGCCGCGCAGAGACTTGCCGTCCACGGCCAGGGCCCGCAGTCCGTCGCCGGGTTCGAGCTGACCGGCGAGCCAGTCGCCGACGGCCTGGTCCAGGGCGTCGGCGTCGATCCGGGCGAGTAGGCGGCCCAGGGTGCAGGCGCGGGGGACCCTCGTTCCCAGACCGAGACGCGCCCGGATCTCGGGTGGGGCAGCGACCACGAACCGGGCGATCGCCACCAGGGTGGCGATCGCCGCCGAGTACCGCGACGGTGCAGAGGGCCAGCAGCGCACCGAGCCGGTAGCGGCGTCCCTGCCGTCGACGTGGATCAGGAAGAGCCTCCAACACCTCAGCGAGACAGACAAGTTCCTCCGGCTCGACGGCCGGCGAGTCCACTTCGCGGGCACGGTGGCAGGACAGGACTTCGATCGTGGAAACTGGCATACGGACGCGACCCCTGGACGATCAACGGCTTCAGACACCTTGATCATCAGAGGTCGCGTCCGTCGTCTGGCCACTGCCTCACCAGGCCGAACACACACGATCACGGCCAACCACTCATCTCGCCAGGCGAGAACGCTTCAGCCCTGGTGGGGACGAGCGTCGCGATCTCGAACTCGGCCGGGTCCAGACGCTGGACGACGCGGTAGAGACTTCCCTCAGGAGCCTGCCAGATCGTGGTCTCGCCGCGGGAGACGCTGGCGCGGTTGCTGTGGAACTTGACCGTGAGGTCCTTCGTGCTCAGCGGCTTGCTCATGGCCGCTGCTCCTGGAAGTCGACGGTGTCGAAGACGAACTGCGTGGCCTCGTAGGGCTCACCGCGAGGCTTCACTCGGGACCGGCGTGAGCCGGTCCACAGCATGTCTCCGCAAAGCACTCGCCCTTCGACACCCGGATCAGCTGTGCTGATCCCCTCGCCTGTTGCGAAAATGCAGCACTGTGACAGCGTCAGAGATCAGAAACCCCGCCGGCCAGGCTGCCAGCGGGATTTTCTGAGGTACGAGGTCATGGTCTCTCACGCCGCATCAGTGCCGTCGGACTCACCCCGGCCAAACAGGAATCCGCGGACCTCGCCGTTCTTCATCATGTCCTGCAGATGCGCCAGGAACACCGCGCGCTGCGTGGCCCGGCGATCGGCCAGGAGGTCGTACTCGCGCAGGGCCGTCATGTTGACGACCCAGCCGTTCTCACGGGAGATGGCCTGCTCAAGTGGGGAGTCAGGTATGACGTCCATGCAGGTGAAGTCGTGGTCGAACTCGGGTGCGGTGTCGAGGTGTTGATTCGGCTCGTCGATGTAAAGCGTGTCGACGCCGACCTGCTGGCCGGCCTTGTCGAATGCCACGAGGAACACACGGTCTGCCCTGGCGGTGTTGTTGACGTGGACCGCTGCAATGTTCGTGTCACCGATGAAGCTCGTCTGCTCGAACCGCTCGTACACGCGGGCACGAGCGTCATGGCACCACATAATGCGCCGGGCTTCGTTGAAGCCTTTAAACTCGTCAGAGTTAAACGCTTCTGGGTGGGGGTGGATCACCGGTGCGCTCCTTCATATGCGAGATCCGGGATGCTTGCGATGCCAGGGGGTGCATTGGCTATAACACACGCCTCGAAGCACGATCCTCAATCGTTCTTCACTGCGGCGCGGCAGGAGCAGCTGCTGGGAGCTCGCCTCGCTCCTGCTGTGCGTCGCTCGGTCGGGGGAAGCAGATCTTCCCCGGGCGGAAGGGCCGGGCATGGATCTGGTAAGTCCGCGACCGGCTTAGACACGCCGGCGGCGTGGTCGGTTGCTAGCCGCTCAGCCCGTCTGCGCCGAGGTCCTTCGTACGGTCCGGCTGGGCCCAGGAGCATCGGCGGCGAGCTGAGCCCGTCACTGTGGTGCGCGGTGCCCGCTGGTCCGTCGCGTGCTTGGAGGTCATGCAGTTCGCCCGTCTGGCTCGGGGGGCCTTCTCTCATGAAAGTCCAGCGGCCGCGCTGCTCTCACGCCGCGCACTGATCTATTGTGAGCACCGCGACGACTCGAACACGTCGGTGGAAGGCCCCAGTGGTTCCTCAGGTCTGCTGGTGGTGACTCTGCTGAGAGTCGTTATGCACAGGCCCTGGAAGGGCCTGGTTTTGCGCTGGCGAGAGGGGGTGCCGGGAGGGTGGTTGGAGCCACCCTCTGGTGCCCGCCTCTTGGTGCATGCGGCGCGTTCGCTGCCGCTCACCGGGCCAGGCTCGCCGCGGCCTGTTTGGCTCCCCCGCAAGCGAGTTCGGCTTGTGCCTCACTCGTCCGGCGGTGGGGCCGAGGTTGCATAGGCAACGCTAGGCATATGCTGCGGACGATGCCATTTCGCCGGTGCACAAAATGACCATTGACACCTGTTGGCATTGCACCAGTCAGCCGCGTGCCAGCGCGGAAGTGCACCTTCCTCATGACGGTCGTTTCGGGGGTGCACACATCCCGGTTCCCGCATGGCTCATCCGGCACTTGGCATACTTCGCACCACATTCACAACACCACGCCTCGACCGGCCACTTGGTCGACAAAGCGCCATTTCGCCAATGGGCCTTTGTGATCTCGGCAGGGTGAGTTTACCCCCCTCTCGACGAGCCACTTTCCTCGTGTCCTCCTTGGGTCGGTGAGGGGTTTGTGGTAGCCCCTCCGATGTGATCGAGCTTCCCGCCGAGCCGATGCTGGCGACACCCGTCGAGACGTTTGCCCTCCCGTTGAATTAGTTTGGCAAACCGAAGTGGGACGGCTTCCGGGTCTCGCAGCGCGGACTGCTGATGGTTCCTCAGTGCTGCGCTCGCGCAGGGGCCGTGAGCTGGCCGCGGCCTTTCCGGAGATCACCGTTGCCATCAGCCGGCTGGACTGCTCCTTCATCTTCGACGGCGAACTGGTCGTGTGGGAGGAGACCAGGCTCGCGTTCGAGCGGCTCACACAGCGGCTGCACCGACGGGGTGCCGCCGCGCAACGTGCCGCGGCCGTCTGGCCGGCTCACTGTGTTGCCTTCGACCTGCTCCATCTTGACGGCCGGAGCCTGCTTGTGGGGCCCTACCGCAGCTTCGGAACACTGCTTCTTCACCAGTAGTGCGTGCGCGACACCCTCGAGATGGTCGTCGGTGCGGTCACCGGAGCGCCGCGCTGCCCCGGGATCCTGCTGCTCGGCCGGAACGACTCGGAGAGACGACTACGACATCTGGGACGTACACGCCTTGCCGACCGCCCAGGCCCGAAGTGCGGGCGGCTTCCTACGCCCGGTGCAGACGGATCACCCGTGGGCCGGGCGGTCCTTCTCTGCCGGTTGGGGATCACAGCAGAAGCTGAAGGTGTCGCTGGTCGTGCCTGAGACGGTCGTCGAGGTCAGCGCGGATATCTCCCGGAACGCTCGAGGCCGTCTGCGCCACCCTGTTCGGTTCGTGCGGGTACGAGCGGACATGGCCGTCGGCGACGTGCCACCCTTCGAGGTCCTCAGGCCGGAGTGGAGAGGGGGATGAAAACCGGGACCCGCGCCGGGCGCTGGCGGCAACGGTCAGCAGGCGACCACGGACAAGCCCGGACGACCTGAGCGCAGATCAGGCTGGCCCGTGACGACGTGCAACGAGAACTGGAGATCGCGTACGCCGGCGAGGGTGGCCAGGTCGCGCTGCATGTGGCCTTCCAGGGCGCGCAGGTGGGAACGGACCGTGACCTCGGACAGGCCGAGCGCGCGGGCCGCAGGCTCGACATGGGTGTCGAACGTGAGCCAGGCGAGTGCCGTGGACACCAGGTCGCGTCTGTCCGCCTGGACCGGCCGGACCAGGGTCTGTGCCCAGGCGCGCACTTGGGGAGTGCCCAACAGCCGTGCGAGGGATGGCGCTTCCGAACCCGTCAGCCGCGGCGAAGCGGCCACCTCCCGCTGCGTGACCAGTTCCATGGCCAGGGCGACGGCGATACGGTCACTGATGGAGGCGAAGTCCATGCGCAGGAGCTCGGCAGCTCGTGAGGCGCGGCGCATGACGGTGTTGCGGTGCAGGCGCAGCCGGCGGGCGGCCACCGTGTACGGGTAGGCGAGGGCGGCCGGAAGGGTCTCCCGCATGGACTCCCACTGTGTCCCGTCGTGCGTCAGCGGATTCAGCAGTCGGCGGGCCCACTGCTGGGCTTCTGCCTGTGGCAGGAGGCTGACGAGGTCGGAGCCGTGCACGGACAGGGCCACGGAGTTTGGCTGAAAGGCGGCGAACCTCTGCGCGATGATGGCCTCGTTGAGCGCGTCGGCGAGCAGCGTCATGGAGTAGACGCCGCTGCCGCCCAGGGACGAGGGGGGTTCCAGGGCACCCGCAAGACGGGTGAGTTCGGCGGAGACCTCCGCGCCGGTGTCGTCGTCGGAGCGGATCGGATGCACGATGAGTATCCGCCGGTCGTCCCTCGGGTCGGGCACGACGAGGGCCTGCTGTCCGACGGATAAGCTGAAGTTGCGCGCAGCCAGGTCCCGGCGTGCCTGAGGGGTCTCCACAACGAAGACGCGGGCAGTCTCGGGTTCCAGGAGCCCGGGCGCCAGATTGGCCATGACGCGCCGGGCCTTTTCGACCTCGCCGTCCAGCAGCAGTTCGAACGCCGCGCTGCGCGCCGCGTGGGAGGCGCCGGAGGCCGCCCGGTACTCGCGGTGCGCCTGGTCCACGAGTCCCAGGAGCTTGGCCGCGTGCCGGAGCAACCGCAGGTCGGCCTCGTCGAATGGGGTTCTGCGGGCCACCGCGAGAACAGTGTCTGCTGCCGAGGCCGGGGCCAGCGAGATGAGCTGGGTGTGGGGTCCGGAAAGCGTCTCGGGGAGAATGCCGTCGACGGACTGGCGGATGATGGCCTGGGCCAGTTGCTCGGCGGCGGTGGCCGGTGAGGCAGCGAGGACGCGCTCCGGTTCGCTTACCAGAACCTGACAGTCCAGGACCCGGGCAAGCCAGTCCGCGATGCGCTGCATGGCCCGCGCATCGGCCAGCTGGGCTGGCAACTCCCTCACGAGCGAGCTGAGTTGGGCAGCACGACGCTCGGCGAACATCAGGCGTGCCTGCTGAATCTTTTCATGCATGCCTTCCCAGCGCTCGGCGGGCGCGGACGTGATCAGCAGGGCGATGCCCAGCCGGGCGGCCTGGTCCACGATGGCCGGGGGGAACGGCTGACGCGCCCCTGGAGCGGCAGTGACGGCCAGGCCAGCACTGCCGTCCCGGCTCATCCGCTGGAGCAACAGCTCGAGCACCGTGGTGATGCGACCGCGGAGGCGGAAGGGTGACGCGCCAGTTATCAGGACGAGCGATTCATCGGGCAGAGCCGATGGCGGCCCGTTTTCCAGCAGCTGCTCCGGCGTCACCGTCACCACGCCGGCGATCTCCGTCACCTGGGCGCGCCGGGAACCGTTTGCTAAGAATGCCAGTTCGAGTTCAGGCTTGTCAGTGGGCAGTGAGCCCAGGGTCGGCATAGCATGCTCCTCGGGAGTTGGGACGAGGCCGTGAAGTGCCCCTGACGGCGCCAGGCCGACATAAGCACACGCTGATCACGACCTCATGGCTCCACTCCAGTCGGCCGACAACGCTGGACCCGGAGAGGCGCCCCGGCCCACCTGTCTGCCGGCAAGAAGAAGCCGGGGATGGGACGTTGCCCCACTCTCGAGACGGGTCACCCGAGGTGCCGCGCTGCGCGGTCGGCGCCTGGGCGGCGGCTGCGGGACGAATCACGGGTGCTCCTGTGGGAGATGCGAGGCCGACCTCAGATTCGGCGGACGCGCGCACCACCACCGGTGACAACATGCCCGTCCACGAACCGAGCAACACCGGACAGCGGGGCGGCGGGCGACGGCGGTAGGCCTCCAGGGGACGACTGTTAAGCGGAACCAGCGCTGCAGCGCCGCTCGTCGGCGATACTGCTACGTGCGAACAGTCTCTGTCAACGATAGTTTCTAGCTGCAAAACAATCATTTATTCGGGGGATGGGACGGCTGGCTTCCCGGCAGCCGCCGAGGTGGCAGGTCTGCCCGCGCCTACGCAAGAGGGAGGGGGTTCACGATCGCTCACGGCCGGTAAACGATCGTTGAGCATCTGGTGGCGATGGGCGTACGCTGCCGTTCGACGCAGGAGAGCCGCCCAGGCCCCGGGGAGGATTCCGTTGGACCCACACATGTCACTTCCTGAGACACTGCAGCGCCTGGAAGAACTCATCCGCGAACACGGCTTGAATCGATCGGCCATCCTCGATCCGCAGGTGCTGGCAGCTAAGACAGCTCTGCCAGAGAGTACCGTCCGCCACCTGCTCGAGGGCTCAATGCCGTCGGCCGACACGGTCAACGAGCGAGTATGTGCACGCATGAAGGCGCTCAGCAACGCCTATTTGGCCCGCACCGGCAAGCGCATGGCCGACCTTGCCGCCGAGATCTCGGCGCGCACGGGGGTCTCCGATGTCTGGGCACGCTCCGTCTGCGACGGAAAGAAGACGCCCAACATCCAGCTCCTGCATCACCTGGTGGGATTCTTCGGTGTCGAAGGCGAGTCGTTCTTCACGGTTCCGGCCGAGGAAGGACTCAACCGCGCCTTGCTGGCCACCCTCGCCGCATATGAGCGGACAACTGATCACCTGGTCTCGGTCTTCCCGCACCGCGACGACATCCGCGGCATCGCCCTTCGGCAGGCCCACGACCTACCAGAGGAACGCTGGAAGGTGCTTAACGCGACCTTGGAAGCGTTGCTGGAAGTCGACGACAAGGAAGGCCACCCGTGAGCACCACAGCGAAGGCGATGCGCACGCTCAGCACCCGGATCCTCAGAAACTTACGGCCGCCCAGCGACGACGAAGGCGTCATCCCTCTGATAGGCGAGGCCCTGACCCAGACACGCGGTCGACCTGTTCGCCTACGTCAGGCGGCATTTCCGCCCGTAACGGCTAGCGGCCTGTGGGTGGACCGCACCGGCCACGATCTGATCGTCTACGAAGAAAACACTGACCCTGAGCATCAACTCGTGATCATCGGGCACGAGGCGTGGCACATGTTCCAGGGCCACTGCGCAGCCCATCATGGCCCCTTCGCATCCCGCTCCGCTCAGAGCGAGTCAGCAGTCGCACTCGCGGAATTCGTGACCGCGCTGTGCGAGGAGGATGACGCTGATCGCCCACTTCCTGAGCACATGGACGCGGCTCTGCACTTTGCCACACGCACCGACACCCGCGAGGCCCACGAGGAACTTGATGCGGAGCACTTTGGGTTCCGGTTTGCCACTGATGTGCGGATCGCCCTACAAGAAGCCCGCGCCCCAGCGGGGCCGCTCGACCTTGTCGGCCGCATCCAAGCCTCCATGGCGCACCGCCTCAGCCAGAGCTGACCCATCCGACACGGCCCTCCGGCCACACCACACCCGCAGTCTAGGAGAGAAGCTTCAAGGTGACATCCGGGCCGAGTGACATTGTCTACTACATCAGCGGGAGCGTCCTCTTCCTCGTCTGCGCGCTGAAAATCCCCGCGCTCGTCCGACGGCGAAACGACGCACTGCTCCGCGCGGCCATCAGGCTGCTCTTCGCCGGCGGCTGCATAATGTTTCTCGCTGCCCCGGACGCCATCCGCGCGCTCAACCGACTCACCGGGATCACTAACTTCTCCGCCCCCGTGGTCTACGCGACGCTGACCGGATACTCCGCCGCAAGCCTTCTGCTGATCATCAACTGGCGGCCAGCGCCCCCGGAGCAGACCCGCTGCATCTCGCGCTGGTGCGTGACCTGCTACGCCGCCGCCATCTTGATCATCTTCTTGCTCTTCTGGGCCGGGAGTGCTCCTGTAGAACAACTGACGCTATTCGACGCCTACTACGCCAACACACCCTATATTCGGGAGATGATCGTCACCTACCTCGTGGCGCATGGCGTGGCGGCGACCGCCAGCCTCATCCTGTGCTGGAGATGGTCAGGACAGCTCACCCGTGGGTCACTGCGTATAGGCCTTCGCCTGCTCGCCTGCGCCTATCTCCTCCACGTGTCCTACGACGTCGCCAGACTGATCGCGGTGGCGGCCCGGTGGGCACGCCACGACCTGGACTTTCTCATCGTTCAAGTCACCCCCCGATTCGCAGCACTCTCCGCCGTTGTCGGCGCGATCGGGTTCACGCTTCCGCTCGTCGGACCGCGCGTAACCGAGACCGTCCGGGTCGTACGACAACTGCAGCAGCTCAACCCCCTCTGGCGAGCTCTACAGCACGTGCCCACTCCCGGAGCTGTGCGCACCACCCTGCCGTGGTGGCGAACTCCCCCCGCCGTGCTCCTGACGAGCCGCAAGACAGCCTTGTACGACGCCATCCTGGCACTGTCTCCCTACTGCGACCCCGCCATCCGCGAGGCCGCCTACCAAACACTGCTGCATGCCGGCGACAACGAAGCCTCCGCCGCAGTCACCGCAGACGCAGCCATGATCCTCGTCGCTCGTAAGCGGCAGCTCACCGGTCTCGAGAACGAAGACAGTGCCCATCTCATGGCATGGCGATCGCAGGACCTCGTTCCTTTGTCGCTGGCGCTTGCTTCGCCTGTCGTCCGAAACCTCCACGAGCACCACCGTCTCCACGTAGAAAGCGGCCCGTCATGAGTCGAATAACGCCCCGGCCTTCCCGCCGCGCAGTGATCGTCGGAGGCAGCATCGCGGGGATGCTAGCCGCAGCCGCTATCCGGGACCACGTCGACTTTATCGACATCATCGAAGCCCATGACCTGCCCGAAGGACCCGAGCCGCGCCTCGGCGTCCCTCAGGCGGTGCACATCCATCTCCTGCACACCGGAGGCGCCGAGGCAATCGCCCGCCTTCTGCCCGGCACTGTCGACCAGTTGCTGGCCGCAGGCGCTCACCGTATACCGATGACCACCAACATGGTCATCTACTCGCCCGAGGGCTGGTACCGCCGCTGGAACAAGGCCACTCACTATTTGATTGCCGCGAGCCGGGACCTGACCGACTACATAATCCGGGAGCAGATCTGCAATGACCCCCGGGTGACCGTCCACACACGCACCAAGGCCATCGGACTGGTAGGAAGTCGCAGTCGCGTCACCGGCTTGCACATCAGCACCTCCGGGCAACAGGAAACGTGGGAAGCGGACCTAGTCATCGACGCATCCGGACGCTCCACACGCACACCGAAGTGGCTCTCCGAGCTCGGCATCAGAGGCCTTGTCGAAGACACCATCGATTCGGGTCTGGCCTACGCCAGCCGGATATACCGAGCCCCCGTACCCACTCACAATTGGCCCATGATCAGCGTCCAGGGTGACCCGCGCCTGCCCCAGCCCGCCAGCGCGGGAGGTATCTTGCCGATCGAAGGCGACCGCTGGCACGTCAGCTTGATGGGCGCCCCAGGCCGGCAACCGCCCCGGAGCGCGGACGCTTTCGAACCCTTTGCCCGCAGCTTGCGTCACCCCATCGTGGCTGACCTCCTCAAAAAGGCAGAGCCGCTCACCAACGTCAGCGTCACGCATAGCACCGCGAACCGCCGCTACTACTACGAACGGCTTAAAGCCTGGCCAGAAGGCCTGGTAGCGCTTGGAGACTCCGTCGCTGCCTTCAACCCCATGTACGGACACGGTATGTCCGTCGTCGCGCAGGGCGCGCTCGCCTTGCGCGACCTGCTCTCCAACGGTCTGACTCCGGGACTGACCCGGCGCGCCCAACGTGCCATCGCCCGCCCCATCAACGTTGCCTGGGCCCTTGCGGTCGGGCAGGACATCCACCTCCCCAACACCACGGGGAAGAGCCCGACCATCGCCGACCGTCTCCTTCGGCGTTACGTCAGCCGTCTCTCCCACACAGCAACCGGATCATTCCACGCCGCCACAGCCCTGACCGACGTGCTGACACTGCAAGCCCCGCCCTCGTCCCTAGTTCGGCCCAGCGTGCTGCTTGCGGCTGTCAACGGCCCCTTGCGTCAGCAACTGGACAGCCCTCAGTTCACCCCCGCCGAACGTGCCCTCCTCTCGGGCCTGGACGAGCAGCTGTAACTCAACCGGGCGGTGGACCTGCCCCGACTGTGGCGACGACGTTTGTGATGAGTGGCCAACACTGGTGCCGACAGCGCCTCCGACAGCTCACCTGTCGAGACCAGTCGGCTCACGGGTGACCACACACACCTTGTCGTAGCAGAGCGGGTCTCGGCTGCCGTCCTCGAAGACGAGCGCGTAGCCGGTCACCGGTGAGTTCGGCACTACTGCGGCGAGCCGCTTGAAGGCGAAGTTGTACGTGTGCGCGGGCTGGAGGACGCCTCGGGCCTCGTCCACCCCGTGCGGGTCGTGGCGCCAGTACGCACGGCAGACCAGCTTGCTGATCAGTTCCCTGCTACGGCAGTACACCTCGTAAGAGGTGTTGATGTACTCGTACGCCCAGCCCTCGGCCGCCGCCTTCGCCTCGATTTCCGCATGCCGCCTGCGCACACGGTCGTAGTGTCGGTTGTCGCTGCACCGTCGGCAGCAGCTCTCCCCGTTCTCCGGGTCGGTGAAAACATCTGGCCCCTGGAAGGAGAACAGCTCGTCCGGCTTGTGTCCGCAGTCAAGTATCTGGTGGTGGTTGCTGAGTTCCATGCCGCTCCTAGAACGTGCCCCGATTGCGGAGCATCTGCAGGCCGTCGTTCGGGTCGACCGTCGACATCTGGTGGCCGTTCAGCAGCGGGGCCGAGTCGAAGCCCATACCGCCCCGGCGCCCGTACTGCTTCCGCTTCAAGATCTCCCGCACGGCCAGGGTCTGTACGGTGAGTCGTGTAACTCCTGAGCCGGAAGCGGCAGTTGATGACTGACGTGGCGAGTGACATCGAGGCCGGGGAGGCCGTTGTGAGTGGGGCGGGTGCCCGTGGATGACGGGCTGGTCGCCGAGTGGCCCGCGCCCAGGCCGGTGGGGTGAAGCTCACCGGGGAGGGCGGTCTGCTGCAGCAGCTGACGAAGCGGGTGCTGGAGTCGGCGCTGGAGGGCGAGCTCACGGATCATCTGGGGCACGAGCCCGGTGAGCGGGCCGAGGGCGGCCGGGAGAACTACCGCAACGGGCACCGGTCCAAGACGGTGATCACCGAGTCGGGGCCGGTCGAGATCGCGGTGCCGCGGGACCGGGCCGGGTCGTTCGAGCCGCAGCTGGTCAAGAAGCGTCAGCGGCGTCTGGGCGGGGTGGACGAGATGGTCCTGTCGTTGTCGGCGAAAGGGCTGACGCACGGGGAGATCTCCGCGCATCTCGCCGAGGTGTACGGCGCGGAGATCTCCAAGTCCACGATCTCCACGATCACCGACAGCGTGATGGCCGGCATGACGGAATGGCAGAACCGTCCCCTGGACAGCGTCTACCCGGTCGTCTTCGTCGACTGTGTGAACGTGAAGGTCAGGGACGGGCAGGTCGCCAACCGGCCTGTCTATATGGCGGTGGCGGTCACCGCCGGGGGTCACCGGGACATCCTGGGCCTGTGGATCGGCGACGGCGGGGAGGGCGCGAAGTACTGGCTCCAGGTCCTGACCGAGATCAAGAACCGCGGCGCGGCCGATGTCCTGATGTTGGTCTGCGACGGTCTGACCGGCCTCCCGGACGCCGTGAACACAGTCTGGCCTGCGACGATCGTCCAGACCTGTGTCGTTCACCTTCTGCGGAACAGCTTCCGTTACGCGGCCCGGCAGGACTGGGAGAAGATCGCGAAGGCGCTCAGGCCCGTCTACACGGCGCCGACCGAGGAGGCCGCGCTGGAGCGGTTCGTGGAGTTCACCGACGCCTGGGGCGGGAAGTATCCGGCGATTGTCCGGCTCTGGGATGCGGCCTGGGCGGAGTTCGTGCCCGTGCCCTTCCTCCGGTTCGACGTGGAGATCCGCAAGATCATCTGCACCACCAACGCGATCGAGAGCATCAACGCGCGGATCCGCAAGGCCGTCCGGGCCCGAGGACACTTCCCAACCGACCAGGCCGCCCTCAAGTGTGTCTACCTGGCCGTCATGAGCCTGGACCCGACCGGCACCGGAAGCAAACGCTGGACCATGCGCTGGAAGGCCGCGCTCCAAGCCTTCGACATCACCTTCGACGGCCGGCTCACCGCCGGACGACGCTGAACAAGACCGATTGAGTTCCACCGTTCGCTACGCTATACAGACCCCGTGCCCGGTCGCGTCCCTGTCGTTGTCGAGGAAACGCTTGTCTCGGAACAGTTCCCACGGATCGCCGCCTCGGCGACCTTCGTCAGCGGCACTCTGAGCAGGCGGGACGTATCGTCGGCGAATCACCAGAGATCCGGGCATTCGGCCCGCGTATCCGCAATCAGCAGGGTCATGTTGCTCGTGCCGTGTTTCTCCGCGACGCGAAGGGCGACGCCGCAGCTGCCGAGGCCGCCACCCAACTGAACGACGTGTTACGTCATGTGTTGTTCCAGTCATCGGGGCGGGTGTTCGGTACATCCAGCCGGCACCGTCCGGCGCCTCTCTGGTCAGCTCGTGGACCAGCCTGGTAGAGCCTCCAGACGGCGGCGGCGGTCCTCGGGCTGCTTCCCCTCCCGGATCAGCTTCTTCTGCTGGAGCATCCACCGGTAGATGCCAATGCCGTTGATCGACTGGTCAAAGGGCACCTTGATATCGCCGTGTTCGGCCGCCCAGGCCGCGAGAACGTCAAAACTCGCTTCCCACTGAGCGGCGATGCCGTCCCAGACCCACTGAGGACGTTCCTCCAAGGCCTCTGCCTGCGCGGGGGGCAAAGTGCCCTTGCGGTAATCGGTGCGTTTCCTGGTGACGGTGTGACCGAGAGCGAAGACGATGCCGTCCTTCTCTACCTTGTATGCCTGCGGAACCCGGGCGTGCTTGTGCTCTGCGATATACGCGTCGAGATGCTGGAGAAACGCCTCGAACTTCGCGTCGTGCGCGTGCCACATCCAGCCCGGAAGCGCCTCGTAGTAGGCAATGTCCTCGGTATCCATCTGGCCAGCCCTGTGCCGGTTGCGCGCCAGGGTGACGAAGTTGTCCAGCCGGTAGCCGCTACCCGGCACGGTGTAGCCGCGTGGCACCCGGGCGTGGCCGCGCTCAGCGACGAATCGCTCAAGCTCAGACCGGCCGAGCTCGCGCTTGAACTCGCCAAGCCGCCATGTCCATCCGGGCTGCGCCTCCAACAGCGCCGCGCGCTTCGGCGGGAGTTTGCCGGCGGCGTACAGACGTCGCTGACGAGCAGCCCAGCTCTCCAGGGTTCCGGACTCGGTGGAGGTGGGCACAGCGGTGTGGCCGTGTGTGGCCGCGTACCGCTCCAGCAGCCCGTAGAAGTGATACCAGTCCTCGGTTGTGTTCTGCAGGACGTGTACGCCCAGAGCCGCCACGAATTTGGCATCGATGTTCGTGCTGCCGTAGATTCTCACCTTCTCCGGCAACACGGCCCGGGCGACGCCGGCGTTCTCGGCCATGTCACTGCTGAGGCGCCGCCGCGCGGTGGTCAACGCGGCGTCCATGCGCTCGTCCTGGTCGCGGAGGGTCGCCAGGACCCGCCACACGTGCTGGAAGGAGCTGGCTTCCAGGACGGCCTGCGGGCTCTCGCCGGGTACCACGTAGACGGGGAGGAGGATCAGCGCTGGGCGATCGTGATCGGGGTGGAGCCGCAGAGCACGTCCGACTGCCTGCACGATGTCGGTCTGCGACGACTTCGGGTCTACCAGGCAGATCCCGTCGACGCTGCTGACGTCCACGCCCTCGGTCAGGGTACGGACGTTGTTCAAGACGACGCGGCGGCCGCTCGCGGGACTGGCGAGCATCTCCAGCTGGGAGTGGCGCGTGGCCGCCGGGGTCTTGCCGTCCATGTGCAGGGAAGTGATCCGCACGTTGGCCGAGGTCGCGCCGATCTTCCCGAGAGTCGCTGAGAATGCCTTCGAGCGGGCTACGCGGCTATGGAAGGCGATGACCTGCCGGAGGTCGTGCTCGTGCATGGCCTGTGACAGCGCGATCTGGGCGGCCACCGTCGCCGCGTCGCTGGACCTGGAGCTTGCGTGTGAGCCGCCGTCCTGGGCGAGCAGGGTCGCGTGGACGTCCTGATCCGAAACCAGGACGATGGCAACTTCGTAGTCGGCAAGCAGTTTCCGCCGGATGGCGCTGCCGAAGGAGAGCTCGTAAACGCGCTTCCCGTACAGCTTTTCGTCGTCCATCGACACGATGTCCGTGGTGCCGTCGGAGCCCTCGTGGATACGGCTGGTCGCAGTCAGCGAAAGGCGGAAAACCGCAGGGATTCGCGCATTGTCGAGAACAGCGGAATAGGCCTTGCCTGCGCGCCCGGCAGTGTGGTGGGCCTCATCCATTACGACGAGATCAAGCGGCGGCAACGCGTGCAGTGCATAAGCCTCAGCTATTCGCCCCACCGAATGGTAAGTGGAGATCAGAAGGCGCATCCGTGTGAACTGGCGCGGGGCGAGGAAGGCGGCGATCCGCCCCGGCTCAACCGTGACCGGGGCAGCGGCTCCTCCCACAGCGGAATCCGAGCAGACGATCAGTGCATCCATACCGTCGGGAAAGCGCGAGGCCCAGCCCCGGTAGATCTGTTCGGCAAGAGCGAGGGTCGGCACGGTCACCAGGACCGTCCTCGCTGTGCGCGCGTTGGCCGTTTCACGCGCTACAAGGGACTTGCCTGTCCCACAGGCCATAACGACCAGTGCCCGGCCTTCCGAGGTCTCCCGAATGGCCCGCAGTGCTTCTTCCTGATGCGGGCGCGGGATCATTCGAGAAGCACTCTTGTGGCCATGCACTGGTGCGCTGCGGTCATTCACGTCAGCTCCGTTGATGATAGTACTGGGGAAGTTGAAGGGGCCGATGATGTGAGGCCCGGTGCATGGGACTTACTGCCGCGAATTCCGAAGTGCCGCGCTACTCGAACCGGGCATGAACAAGGGGTGTGAGGGCTCGACGCAGCTGGCGCCGTATAATCGCGAGATGAGACTGTGCAGCGAAATCTGAGTTTCGGTAGAACCAGCCGGACTTCATCTAACCCCATGCGTGCCCGGGAATGGTGGTGTCGCAGCCATCTTGCGAGCAGTGTTCGACGACTGACCGCTGCTTTTCGCGTCAACAGTCGGCGGACATGGTTCCCCCTTGGCTCGTGGCCCTGTGTAGTTCAGTGGGTAAGGGACTAGATGACCTCACCTATGTAGTGGGTGGAGTAGCGACCTCCGTAAGGAACGATGTCCAGAGCAATGCGGCGAGCCGCAGCCATAACGGAATCCCTACTTTCTCCCCAAACGGTGTGCCGCAGCTCCTCAGGGAGTTTCACGTCGCAGTCAATGACGACGTCTGTGTCCTCGGATTTTTCCGCGCACCCCTTGTGTGCGTGATCCGCGGTTACCGTGACTTCGTGGACGCCTTCCGCTTCCGGGGTCCACTGAATGTAGGCCCAATGCATTTCGTGCCCTCCACGGCTAGTCTCAGTAGGCGTAAAGCCCTATGTCGTCGCCAGTGTTCGGGGTCGTAATCCAGACACCGTCATTGCAGCAGTGACAGCTACGGGCCTTGATGTGGACCTCAAATTCGTCAGCTTCCGCTTCTCGATTACCTTGCGGAGCGCTTCCGCATGTTGCTGGAGATTCAATGGAGTTTCCTTGCCGGGAACACGGTGTTCCCGCACTGCACGTCGGCCTCGACGTAGGTCAGGGTCTCCCCTGATAGACCGAAGGTGGGAAGGACTCTCCTTCCTGAGCAAGCTCAGGAAGGAAAGCGCTTCAGTCACCGCTGTTCCAGGGGAATTCGTGGCCGTGCCGGGCCACAAACGCGTCGTACGCGGCGATGATGCACGGCCGATCGTCTCCCTGAGGGAACTGCCGAGCGGACCTGAGGTCGTCGTCGAGAATGAAGGCGCGCCGCCTCACGGTGCGCAGGTTCACAACACCGCGGACGGTTATCAGGTCCGTCTCCTCATGCCCGCTGGCCACGAGATTGCCGTGACCATCTCGCACGTACAGCGGTTTGCCACGCCGGTCGTGGCCGACCTTCTTGGCGACGGCCATGAACACCGGATAGTCGGCAGGGCCGTGCATCCGCTCCTGGCGCTTCTCCTGCTCGGTCTTCTTCCGCAGTGCAAGGGCGCTGGTCAGGACGTTGACGCCCGCGCCGACGAGGAAACTCTCCACGGGCAGGTCAACGCTGGCCATGATCCAGCACTCGTCGAGGATGTACTGGCGGAGCGCCTCATCGTCGGCGCCGGGGTTGGACAAGATCCCGTTGGGCAGGACCATGCCGATGCGGCCGCCGGGCCGCACCCATTCGATCGCCTTCTGGACGAACAGCTTCTCAGGTACCACGGAGGAGGTCGGCTTCCCGCGTCGGAGAGTGCCGTCCTTCTCGCGAGTCCAGCTGAAGGCGACGCTCGGCTTCTCGACTTGTGACGGGCCTGTGCGGAACAGCTCCAGGACAGGACCGGTCACGGAGATGTCCGAGCCGAAGGGAGGGTTGGTGAGCAAGACGTCGACTGCACCGGGACCGATGCGGTCGAGATGGCGTCTGGCATCGGGGAGCCCGGGTAGGGCGCCGCTCGTGGGGAAGGCCAACGAGTCCATGTGGAAGGTGTTGCCGACGCTGCCGGTCAGCATCATCACGGCGAACGCGGCGGCACGGGCCATCATGGGGTCGAGGTCCGCGCCGAAGACCCGCTCTTGTGCATTCCTGCTCAGTTCCTCGTGGTGAGCTGCTGCCAGTCGGGCGTGCTCCTGCGTGGTCAGGAGGGCGGCCGCGGCGGCCTGTTTGCGGCTGAGGGCTGCGAGGCTTTCGCGGAGGAAGCCGCCGGTTCCGCAGCACGGATCGAGTACGGTCTCGCCTGGCTCGGGGGCGGTGATCTCCACCAGCAGGCGGACCACGCTGGCGGGGGTGAAGTACTGACCGTGGTCGCCGCTCAAGGTATCGCCGAACAACTCGTGGTAGGCGGTGGTGAGGTTGTCCAGGGGCGTGGTGCAAAGGCTGTAGGCGGCCAGCTCGCCGACGAGGAAGCCGAGAGCTTGATCGCTGAGAGAGAGCTCGTCGGTCTGGTCGAACAGGTTGTAGTGGGCGTAGCGCTCCTTGACCTCCCCGAAGAGTTCTCTCACGCGTTCCGCCGCGGCGGAACGGTCTGCTTCACCTGGAACACGGTCCGACGTGTCGCGGCGGAGGTAGAAGCGGGGCTCCCTCTTTCCTTCGCGGACCAGGTCTTCGTCATGGAACTTGGCGAGCAGGACGCACAGGAACTGCCAGAAGGCCGCGTTCTGGGGCTGCCCCTCGTTGACGTGGATGGCGTTGCGGCAGCGCCGGAAAGCGAGCCTCAGCATCGTCTCGTTGGCCGGTGTGCTCCCGGTGGTGCGCGAAGGAGGCGCGGGTGCGGTGTCACGCTGGTGCGCGACTGCAGTTGGCCAGTTCGTCAGAGGCAGGAACTTTTTGTTCCCCGCGGACGTGGTGTCGCGGCCGATGAAGATCAGGTCGTTGCCGTCGGTCCACAGGCCGTACCGGCAGGCGGGCCCAGCCGCCTGCATGAGCGCGGAGACCTCGCCGGCCGTGCCGTTCTGGTGGTGGGCGTGCGTGTAGGAGCGGATTTTGGCTGAGGCCCAGTTGCCCCTGGGGCGGACGCTCGTCACGACGACACGGCGGATGTACTCCTGCTCATGCGGCCTGCCGTGCTCGAAGACGGCGAGGCTGACACGTCGCCGACGCGGACGGCCGCCTTCTGGGTCCGTCACGTGAAGGGGGACGTCGGCCGCCACGTCGCGCGGGTCGATGCCGTACTGATCGACGAGAGCCCGTACGACGCTCTGGCGTAGCTTCTCGGCCTCGGAGAGCCGGATCACCGTTGTGCCGGTGATGTAGTCGAAGTCTTCGTTGTCTGCCAGGTCGTGTGGTCGCGCGGGCTCCGTGAGGGCCGCCGCCTCCAGCTGCGCGATCGGCATTTCTGCGTCGCGGACTGAGGCTATGGGAAGTGTGGGGGCACTGGGGGCTGTGCATGCCTTGGTCATCTATTTCATCTCAGCGATCTCGAGGTACCTGTGTGTGCTCGGTGCGGCAGCCGGCGGCCATCAGCCGGAGGAGGCTGGCGGCCCGCGTTCAAACAGCGGTGAGACGGACGGCGTGCGCCACGAGGGCGGTCGCTGTGAGCTCGCCTTCGTGGGACTCCCAGTTGATATGGACAGTGGATGCCGGGTAGTCGCGGGAACGGCCCAGGCGCAGCACGCTGTGAGCGCCGTCCTGGGTGATGCTGATCAACGGCACGCCTGGAAGGCTCTCGGGGATCACGGTCACCTCGCCCGAAGGCGCAATGCCGTCAGCGAGGCCGTCGAGGTCAGCGGCCAGCTGCTGCAAGTGATACGTCTCGTGAGCGCAGGCGCCGTCGCAGGTCAGAATGGCCGTACGGGCCCTGTCTCGCCCGCTGTACAGCTCGTGGCGCGTACGTTCGCCGTCATGCTCGCTGAGGACCGCCGTGGCGTCAGACTCGGAGTGGTTGCGGACGATCCAGAACGCCTCGCTCTCCTCGTCCTGCCATCTCCAGCTGATCTGAACGCCAGGTGTGTTGAGAACCTCCTTCCAGCCGGTTGTCGCTATGGGCGGATCGCCCCTCCAGGCGGACAACTCCAAAGTGCTGCGCCCGGAGGCCTGGTCTGCGAACAACGCGTCAGGAGTGGACGGCCATGGCCTGACGCGGGCCAGGAGAAGGGGCGTGTCTGCCGGCCAGTCGAGCCCGCCGTCGTGCGTGAGGCGGCGGTGCTGAACCGGGCACGCTGCGCACGCCCCGGGTCCGTCTCCAGGACAACGCTCGTAACCGCCCCAGCGCTGACGGCCGGTCAACGCCTCGAACAGCGAGGTGTGATGCGTCGGCCGCCACCCACACTGATGCAGGTGGTCGAAGTGGGCGCCGAGGGTGAGGCGGGTCCAGCCGTTGCCGTCTGGGCCTCCTGATCCGTAGGCGGGCTGCTCCAGGAATGCCGGCATGCAAGGTACCTCCAGGTCCGTCATGAAGGTGAAGTGGAATCAAGGGGCTGAGCGGGCCCGTGCACTCGCGCTGGCGTTCGGGCGTTCCCTGCTCATAGCGAGGAGCGCAGCGTGATCGTCAGCGTTCTCGGGCGGGTGGGGCCGGTGGGTGAAGGGGCTGCACGTTCCTGGGTGTCCTGCGCCGGACTTGCAGTCGAACGGGATCGGGCGGCTATGGCCCTTGTGGCAGACACGGGGGCTCATGGCGTGTGCCTACGGCAGTACGGCGCGAAGCCCGTTGGTGAGCAGGGCCACGGCCGCAGACAACTCGCGGGGCGTGGTCAGCGCGCCCAGCTGAGCGGCCGCAGCCGAACTGCTCTGCCCAGCAGCGGCATTGAGTGCCGCCTGAACGGCATGACGGACGGGTTCCGTGACGCGCATCTGGACTTCGGTGTCCTCCAAGTCGGCAGCTGTGACCTGCCCGCGTCCCATGAGGCGGTTGGTCTTGGAGGCGACCTCAAGGGTGGTGAGCGCGTCGTCGTCCGCTGCGGGGGCGAGAGCGGAGAGGTTCGCGCCGCCGAAGGCAGTACGGAAGCGTGACGGGCAGTGGGTGTGAAGGTTCATGGCGAGCTCGGCGGCGAGGCCGCGGACGGCTACCAGACCGTACGTGTCGGCCAGTTGCGTCATGAGTCCGAGCGCTGCGTGAAGATCACCCAGCCTGAGGGCTATCAGGTAGGCGTCGGTGACGGTGCGTATGACCTTCTCGGGAACCGCGGTACTGGACACGGTGTTTTCCCCGTTCGAGTGTTCGGGTGGCTGCGTGCCGACGAACTCGCAGGTGATGGGGTTGTCCCAGTCGTGATCGGTCATGAGAGCGCTGCTCCTTGAGCTTGTTGGGTACGGCAGCTGGCTGGGGCCAGCAACGAAACTGCCGGTGGAGCTGGGCTGGTCGTTCCAGCACGGCCCCACCGGCAGGCGGGTGTCTCATTGGCTCCCGAGCCGGCTGTGCCGGCCCAACGCTTGTGCTTCAGAGCGGGTCGTCCAACTACCCATCGTGGTCGCTGAGGTCGATCACCTCTGATTGGCCCGTCACGCTGTCGGTGACGGTGAAGGCGCAGTCGTCCCCGTCAGTGGCACCGTCGCGGCCGAACTGGTCTGCCCAGACCTGGCGAGCCGCCCCGAGAGCTGTGCTTCCTTCAGCGTCGATCTCCCAGCTCACGCGCCACCTGGTGTCGCGCGCTGCTGTCGAATCGAGCCCTTCGGGCACAGCCTCTTCGTCGTCCTCGAAGTTCTCGCGGAAGTGCGCGAGCGCTGCGCCAGCGTCGTTTGCGTAGATGTCGGAGGCTCCGGCCTCGTGGTCGGGGCTGACTGTCCAGACGTCGCCGAAGGCCCACGTGCGGACCTGGTCAATGCGGGACTCGGGTGTCCCGTGGCCGTCGAGGACTGCGGCGAATACGTCGAGCCAGTCACCACCTCGATGTGGAAGATGGCGAGCCAACGGCCCGCCCTGCCTCATCGGCTCCCGGGGTTGCGGTCAACCCTCCTTGGTGTCTTCGTAGATGGGCTGAACGGTGTCCAGGTCAACGAGCTGGCCCACGCGAAGGGTGTTCAGCCCGCGGAGCATCGCGATCTCCTGCTTGCGCTCCGCGATGCCGGCGGGGCTCAGCGGCCGGCCGTCCTGCCTGAAGTCGCCTTGCTCCAGAAACATTTCCAGTGTCATTTTCCATTCGTCGACCTGGTACTGCGTGATCCTCTGCTTGCGGGCCATGCGTCAGTCGCTCCTTGTAGGGCGTGATGTGGGTTGGTTGCTGTGCGGCACGACCTGGCCCAGCACGAGCAGGTCGTCGATGACACTGAAGTTTCAACTTCAGGTGGCCGGCGGTTACGGGATCTCTTCCCGTGAGCCTGAAGGCACACCAGAACTCGAGAGAGTCCGCTTTTTCTGCGTGGACCAGGGCGTCTCGGTACTCCTCCAGTTCTTGCTGGGACGTCGTGCGGGGTCCGTAGAGTCAGCCATCGGAGGCGTCCTCGGCGGAGCGGCTCTTGCGGGCCGAGCTCCGGCGGATGCTGGCGGCGAGACGGTCGTACTCTCGACGTGCCTCACTCGCCCTGGCACGGTGGTGCTCCGCCTGACGGTTGTGCTCTCCGATCATCTTCCCGAGCCGGATCAGCTCCCGGTGGGCGCTGTGCGCTTTTTCGCTCCAGTACATCTCGCGCACGGCGCTGGCGAGTTGAGACTCCTGCATCATCAGCCACTCGCCGGGGATCCAGGCCATCACGTAGGGCTGCGTCCTGCGGTCCATCTGGAGCATGATCTTGCCGTCGCCCGTCATGGACGGTCGCGCGAACGCGACTCTCGGCGCGCCGAGGAACGGCCTGAGTATCTGAGGCACCGTCTCCGCGGGGAACTTCGCGAGCACGCGCGAGATGAGTCCGGCGACCTCCTGGAGGTCGGCGTACAGCTGGACCGTGGCGTCGACGAGTATCTCTGTGGTCTTGTGCTTCATCACTTCTGGTCCTTGAAGATCGGGTCCTGCTCGGGGAACCGGGACAGGGCCGTCCCGCCCTGATGGGCCTCCCCCGCATGACGTGGAGGAAGCCGCTGCCCTTGACGCAGAGGATGGAGGCGCGCTGTTCCTTTGTGTCCATGGCCAGACCCGTTGCCAGGGCGCGCTCGTGAGAGGCCGTCAGAGGTTTGGTTGGAGGCCGATGCGTGTCCCAGCTGGTGCATTGACGGGTCTCACCGGTGTCTCGCTCGGGGCTTCGGCGATCAGCGTCGTAACCGCGTACGGCCGGTGGCAACAAAACGTCCCCTCAGGGACACCGCCGGAACCCGGGGATGCCTCTGACGGGACGCCGACGTATCAACGCGGACCGGCCGGGTTCACGAACAACCGGCCTGTTCCGGTATCGATCCCGCCCCCGGGTCGGTTATGCCGACCCAGACCCGCGGGGCCAACGCCCATAGGGGCCAGCGCCCATAGGAGGCGACGCCGAGAGGGTCACGCTGAGCGCGACGCATAGTGCTTGTTCCACCGGGCGAACCTCCGGCTGTTGAACTTGATCTGTTGACGGCCACGGCTGCTCGGCGCAGAGCTTCCTCGCGGCTGAACAGGCAGCGCGCCCGCCCGTTGTCGTTGCGCAATGACGGCGGCGGATCGTACTCCCAGGCGCAGTCGGCAGCCAGGCACGCGCCTATGTGCACCACGGCCCAGAGGTCTTCGCCGCTCTCGGGGTCCATCCCGCGCCAGGAGACCCGATGCTCAAAGTGCTCCTTGCCGAACACGGAGGACTCGCGGTAGCCGATCGGCAGGATGCGGTAACCGGATGATCTCCGAGCTGGGCGGCTCGACGGCGGGAGCAGCAGTGTTCTCAGCGATCGGTCCGCTCCTCCCCCGGCTGAGTGACGCTTCGCGTCGGATCGACGCTGATGGGGATCTCCTGCGAGAAGAACTCTTCGAGGACCCTGGTGTTGTCGTCATCGGCGAGCCGAACCTCGATGACCAGGTCCTTGTCGTCACCGAAGGCGGCGACAGCACGGTGCAGATGGCTGGCCAGGTCCTGCATCGACTCGTAGGGGCTGGGCACATCGGACGCGGTGACCTTGGCGCTGCGCGAGAACGCGTGGCGCGTGCGTCCCTCCGGGACGATCACTCTGGGGTCATACTCGCTGTACAGCCACTCGGTGCGCGCGGCGATCCGGACGGGCTCAGTGCGCATGCCGTCGGTCCAGCGCTCCTCGATCGGCGGGCGGTACTTCTTGTGGTTGGTGGCGGTCACGGCTTGTCTCCCTCTCCGGGCTGGTCGTCGGATATGGCTCGGTCCACACGATCCGCGATGTCGTAGTACGTGCGCGCCGCGGCGGCATTGGCTTCAGCCTGCTGCGGGTTCGTCGAGGTCCGGGCGATCTTGCTGTACTGATCGCCGAGGTCACGGGCCCAGGCACCGCCGGACCGAGGCAGGGGTGCAGGGGCGGCGCTGGTGACGACGGCGGCAGTGTCGTTGTTGGTGCTGGTCATGCGACGGCCTCGTATCCTGAGTCAGTTCGGTGAAGCGACGCAGGTACTGCTCCTGCGCGCGGGATGGGAGCCATCCCGCGATGTCGATGCCTAAGAGGGGCTCATGACGCGACGACGGTGACGCTCTCATCGATCATCTGGCGCAACTCTTCGATGCGGGCTTGCTCATCGGTGGTTACGGGCGTCGGGATCAGGGCTGCGTCACGGAATCGGTCTTTGCAGTCGGCTGACGCCTTTTGATCGGCGTGCTGGCGGCGGCGTCGACGACTATGGCGCGCACTGCGGTATCGGCGCCGTCGTCCGGGTTGGGCAGTAGCTCGGCCACGAAGTGGCCTTCGTCGAGGCCCAGCTCCTCATCAAGCCGCCAACCGGTGATGTAGGCGGTGCTGGTGTGGCTCAGGCCCTTGACATTGTGGACGTGGTCTCCGGTAACGGTGTCCTCAGTGCGCTGCAGCTTGATCTTCTTCGCGTCGCGGTCGATCAGGATGACGAGCTTCATCGTCGGCTGGTTTGCGGGCCACCGTGCCTCGCTGCGACCGGGGGTCGGCCGCAACCAGTCGCGTGCCGCGGCGGACAGCGCGATCTGCGAACGCCCGTTCTCGGCGTGGGTGACGGTGATCTTGGCGGGACCCCTGGCACGACGGCCCTCGTTCGGGTTGGGGTGGTAGATCTCGAACGACATCGGGGGGATCCTTCCGTCAGCGCTCTTCGCGCCTGTTGATGAATGTCACGGGTTTGCCGCGCTCCTCGGCGTAGGCGATCTCACGGTTTGTCGACTCCCCGGCGTATCCGCCTGGGTCGATGACCAGCACTTCGTCAGCGAGATCGGGACCTGTCCCAAGGCCCATCGATCTTGCGCAGGTGGAGCTCGTCGAGCATCTGTTTCTCGGTCCCGGTGATCTCGTCACCGTCATAGGTGAAGAGGCCGGGCGCGAAGACGATCACGTGATCGGCTCCGGTTGTGCGCGATGGCGACGGCCCGGCCGTGGGATCCCAGCCGGGCCGCCGCCGGATGGGCGTGGGTCAGACTCGCTCGGAAGCCCAGAGGTTGTTGAGGTCCTCGCGGATCTCTTCCTCCAGGGCGGCGAGAAGCGCCTGCTCGGCGTTGAAGTCCCCGGAGACGGCCTCGATGAGGTCGTCCTGGACCTGCTGCTTGCCAGCGAGCACAGAGGGCATCCGCTCGTCCTGCGTGCCCCTGGCGATGAGCCGGTGGATGATCACCGGTTGCTGTTGGCCAGGGCGATGCAGCCGACCGTTCGTCTGCATGTAGTGCTCGAGCGAGAACGGCAGGGTGTACCAGATCATCGTCGAGCCGCCGTGCTGCAGGTTCAGGCCGTGCCCCGCAGCGGCAGGGTGGAGCAGCATCACCGGGATCTGCTTGGCGTTCCACTGGCGGACCATGTCGCGTGAGCCGTCGAAGGCCTGCGCGTCGACGCCGGCCTTCCGGAGCCGCGTGAGCAGTTGCTCCTTGTCGGACTTGAAGTGATAGGCGATGAGCACGGGCTCGCCGCCGTTGTTCCGCACCAGGTACTCGGTCATCTCGATCTTCTTGTCATGGATGACCTCGTACCGGCCCTTCGTGGTCGGGTCGTCAGGATCCGCGGTGTAGAGCGTGCCCGAGGCGAACTGCATCAGCTTGCTCGTCAGCACCGCCTGGTTCGCGGCGACGATCGATTCGACGCTGTGCGTCAGCTTTCCGTCGTCGTCGGTGTAGCTCTGCACGATGTCCAGGACCAGGTCGCGCTTGAAGTCCTTGTAGGCCCGAAGCAGATCAGGCGGGAGCGTGACGTTGACGTCTTGGATGGTGAGCGAGGGCAAGACCAGCGTGGTGTTCTGTGCGCTCATTACCAGGTGCGCAATCGCATCGTAGATCTCCTGCTCGGCGTTGGCGGTGGGGATCCACTTCGCCGGCGTCGTCGTACCGGGCACCATCTTCGGCGTGAACCACCGGTTGCGGAACTGGGTGATGTCCCGACCGAGCGCCTGGCCCTGGTCGAGCAGGAAGATCTGGCTCCACAAGTCGTGGAGACCGTTAGGGCTGGGCGTTCCCGTCAGCTCGATGAGTCGGTTCATGGCCGGCCGCACTGTCGCCAGGGCCAGAAAGCGCTGTGAGTCGTGCGACTTGAAACCCTGGGACTCGTCGATGATGACCGTCTGGAAGGGCCAGATGATGGTGTTCTGGCCATTGATGTTCTGGACCGGCATCTGGTCGACCAGACCGAAGCGGCACTGAGCGCAGCCTGCGCCGGAACACGTTCGGCAGTCATAGGCTTCCCACGTCACCAGGGCCGACTTGAGCAACTCCTGAATCCAGGCGCGGATCTTGGTCTTGGCGGGGATCCGGTTGTTGGCGTTGCCGGCGACCAGAGCACGGTACTCGTCGATCAGCGCGTCTCGGTCCAGTGGCCCCCGCGCCTGGAGCAAGCTCAGGATCTCCGTCGCCTCCGGTGAGACGGTCGGGGTAGGCACTGCGCCCGGCACCGGCGTGAGCAGCTTCGTCTCTTGGGAGGGCTGGGTCAGCAACTCCTGGTTGATGAAGTACATCGTCGGCGGATCGGTGAAGACCTCCCGGAAGCGCTGCAGGCGCTTGACCTTGGAAAGCTTCCTGTCGTTCTTGTCGACGATGAGCGACTTCGTCCTGATCGGGAAACCCCACTTCTCGATCTCGTCGATCCAGGTGGAGCGGGCGATCGCCACAGGCGCGATGACGAGGATGTGTCCGATCGGGCGCACTGTCTGCAATACCGCGAGGGTGCTGAGTGTCTTCATGCCGCCTACGGACACCCATGCACCGGCGAAGGGGTGGTCAACGAGGAAGTCGTGGATCTGCTGCTGATGCGGCATCAGCGAGATCGGGGACGGAGCAGTAGCCGTAGTCATGTCGCTGGTCATCCCTTCTCTTCGAGTGAGTGGTCAGGCATGGAATGCCTCTTGAATGAGAGCGAGTCGGGCATAGGCCTCGTCGGCTCTCTGTTTTTGCTGCGCGACCTCGGTCTCCAGTTCGACAACTCTGACTTCGAGTCGTGTGACGTGCGGGTTGGCTCGGAGGGCTTCACACACGCGCTGTCGCACTGATGCCGGGGCGTGAGTCGCCCGTCCCTCTGGCCCCTGCCCAGTTCGGCGGGGTGTGCCCAACCTCGGAGGGCCTGGCGGTGCTGTCAGGTGACATTCAGGCCGCAGCGCGGCAGCACAGTGTTGGATGTCGGGGCCGTTGCCGATCCACAGTGTTCGTCCTCGACGGCCCTGCGGTCGCGTTGGTCAGTCTTGTGCGGGTCCTGTTCGTCGTGGGTCATGGTGCTGCTCGCTATCGGCCGGGAGGCCTTGGAGAAGGTGCGCGATGAACGCGTCGACGCCCGGTTTGTCGTCGACGACATGGACCTCGGCCCCATGGCGGCGCAGCTTGGCGTGCGTGAGTTGTTGCAGCTTCCGCAGCTGGCCGCCAGGGCGTTTGACCTCGACGAACACGGTGCCACGGGGGGCGACGACGATCCGGTCGGGCACTCCCCCGCGTGCCGGCGAGACGAATTTCAGGCACAGGAGGCCGTGCGCCCGGCACTGGCTGAGGAGGTAGTCCTCGATGACACGCTCACGCGAGGACGTCATCGGCTTTCAGTCTTCTCGTCCGAAGAGGCCGTCGGCGCACCGTACTTCAGCTCACCGGGCTCGACGAGCCGGAAGCCCGTGGAGTGCCTGTACATTCGGGAGACGCTGAGGGTGGTGTGCTTCGTGCCGTAGTGATCCCGGGCTTGGGCCTCCCCGTCCGCAACGGACTCGATGACGACGCGGTGCTTGCTCTGCCGGGTGTCGAGGTCCTCCCAGATCTGGCCCCGGCGGACCAGGATGCCCTCGCGGGTCGTGTTCTTCTCCTGCTGGGCCTGGGCGTCGTCGTCCTGGGCGGAGGTGCTGGTCGCGGCACTCACAACTCGTCGCCCCCCTCAACGGTGCGGACGGGAAGTGTGGTCTGGAACATGACGTCTCTCGATTCTCTTGCCATGGCGAGCCAGACTCGCCTTCATCTGAAATTCGAATCGGGCACCGAGCAGCGTCGTGTCGGCACGGCCCGGCACCCTGCGGTCCGATGGTGGGGCGGGGAGCTGGTCAGGCGGCGTTCTTCCAGTTCTTGGTGAACGTCTCGTCGAGCATCCGGGTGTAGATGTCGAGGTCGAGCGCCCCGATGAGCTGCTCGATCCGGGCGGCCGGCAGCGTGCGGAGGTCGTCGTTGACGACGATCACCGACCAGTGCGGGGCGATGCCGTTAATCCGGCGGATCACGACGTCCTGGTCATCGGGCAGCAGCGTGAGGCCGTCGGAGGTGCTGGCCTCGCTGCGGTTCTTCGCCCATCCGTGGTGGCGCAGGATCTCCAGCGCGATCGGGTCACGTCGCACCCCGGCGCTGCCGGACTCGCGCCGCTTGCTCTGGCTGGCCGGGTTCACCTTCCATGCGCCGGCGTTGTGCAGGCTCACGGCACCATCGGTGCCGTCGTGGACGATGAAGACCCGGTTGACCATCTGCAGGGCCCGCGGGTTCACCAGCTGTGCATCGGCGTCCTCGTTGTCGTCCCGGTCGGGCCCGGCGCTGACCGGGTCGGCGGCGAACGGGTAGGTGATCGATCCACGCGAGGCGGCGAGGACGTTCTGGAACAGCAGCAGCGTCCGCACGGGATCGGCCGGGTCGATCGCCTCCTCGATCATCTTCCGGCCCAGCACGGGATCGAACGGCTCGGCGAGAGCCTCCTCTCCCCGGTTGGCGACAGTCTGCAGGTAGCGGGCCAGGGCGAAGTCGATCACGGCCGGGTGGGCCAGCGACTTCGTCGGGGTAGGACCCGCGTGGCAGGCCAGCGTCCCGCCGGAGGCGGTGATGATCGGGCTGTCGGCGACGCTCCGGTCCTCACTGGGCGACTCCAGCTCGAGCCGGTTGTTCGAGTCCTTGCTAATGAGGAACATCAGCTCCGGTTCGATGTCGATGCCGATGGCGGCCTGCTGCTCGGCGAGTACCCGGTTGTTGGTGGTCTCGTCGAAGCCGTTCTCGCCGCCGACGACGGAGTAGAGGCCGTCGGTGTTCGTCGAGATGATCCGCGCGCCGGCCAGCGTCTGGGCCTGCCCGATCCGCCAGCTGAACAGCTGGCCGATGATCCGCATCGAGATGGTGCGGTTGTTCATCCTGATCGGGGTCCGGTGCGCGGCGTCAGCAGCGCCAGAGGCCGAGTTGAGGATCAGCTTCGTGCCGTTGCGCAAGGTCGTGAGGCGGGCCTTCTCCTCGGCGGAGATCCCCGGCTTCTTCATCTCGAAGCCCAGGCGCTCCTTCTCGAAGAAGATCGTCGTGTAGCGGTCCTCGCCCAGTTCGGGATTGTAAAACGCCCTCATGTTGCGCAGCAGGTTCGGGTAGTAGCTCGTGAAGTCCTCGTGGACGACGAGGCCTGCCGAGGTCCGTGCGAACCTCGGGTGCAGCTTGGTGGACTTGTCGGCCTTCGCAGTGAACAGCGCGGGTGCCTTCTTCGCCGGCTCATCGCGATAGACGGCCTTGATCGCCGAGGTGACGGCCAGGACGACCTTGCCGTCGAGCACGGTCCCGTCGGCCAGGCGCACGTGCATCGCCTCGGTGTCCGGGCGCTGAGTGTCCAGCAGCTGGGCCGGATCCGGCACTTGGGCCTGTGCACGCGCGAGCTGCTCGGCCTGGTCCGGGTCGTCCTTCTTCGGCTTGCGGTACTTCACCTTTTTCGGGTCCGAGCCCAGCAGCACGAGCCGCTTGTCGACGGTCGTGCCGTCGGGCAGCGCGAGCAGGTTGTGCTGGCGTTTGGCCTCGGCGACGAAGTCCTTCGCGTCCGGGTAGAAGAGCTTGGCGAGGCCGATCATGGCTGCCTGTTCTCGGTGCTCGAAGGAGTCTGCGTCGAAGACTGTCATGTCTGCCTCGGCTCCGTGGATGCCGCCTGTGCTGAATGTGGCGAAGCACGACGACGGGGAGGCGTCACGGTGGAAGTAGGGCACGTTGTTCGGTGTCTTCGGCAGTTCGCGCAAGGACTTGGCCGGGAGGTCGAACAGGTCGCGGTACTCCTCGGAGTCGTTGAAGTTCTGTCCCTCGATCGAGCGGTAGTAGTTGACGACCTGCATGAACTGGCGGTGCGCCTTCGCCTGTGCCGGCGTCGTGGCTGGGTCCTTGGCAGGGTCGGGGGCCACGTTCTCCTCGAAGAAGCGCACGCACTCGTCGAGTACGTTGACCTGGGAGATGCCCTGCTCCTCGGCCACCTCCTTGGCCGGATAGAGGAACGACACGGCCTCGATGTCGTTCAGCGAGGTGTACGGCGCAAGGATGCGGCCGACGAACTTCGCCGAGGACGAGTCGATGGTCAGGCGGTCCCGGCGCACCGAGCCGTTCTTGGCGTAGACGGTCTCGGAGTACTTCGCCAGCAGGCCGGCCTTGAGGTCGAAGTTGCTGGCGTAGGCCGGGTGCTGGAAGAGCTGGGCCAGGCCCAGGCAGTCGGAGACGTTGTAGGCCAGCAGCTCGTAGAGATCCTCGATCGCGGCGATCGAGGTGTCGTGGCTGAGTTTTTCGGACTCCTTGATCTGGCGGCCGAGCATCCCGAGCAGGCGCTTGAGGCTCACCTTGGTCTGCAGTTCGTTGAGACGGGCGACGTCCAGGTGCCGGCCCGAGTGCATCATGGCGCGGCGGATCTTGGCGGCCGGGCCGTCCCAGCCGAGGTAGCCGGGCATGTACTCGACGTGCTCGTTGAACAGCTTGTCGTTGTGCTCGCGCATCTCGCGCGCGGTGGTCGGCTGGACAAGACGGCCGGAGTGCGGAGCCGGGAAAGTCTCCATCAGGTACAGCGCGAGCATGGTCGTGTCGTAGTTCAGCGAGTTGTACCCGGCCAGGAACGGGTGCTTCAGCGGGTCGTACTCGGGATCCGTGTCGCAGACCGGGCGCAGGCTCGCCGGATAGGACGAGACCTCGCTGCGGTCGTTGACCTGGTCGGCGTTCGAGAGGCCCATCAGCTCGGCGAGGCGGAGGTTGCCCCGCTCGCCGCGCAGGTTCCACAGCTGGACGCTCACCGCGGGCAGGCCCGGGTTGGAGCGCACCACGGCTTCATAGAGCGCCTGCGGGTCCACCGCGTCGGAGAGCTGCTGGTCGTCGGCGAGGAAGAAGATCTCCAGGTCGTCGACGGCTCTGCCGGGCCGCGGGGTGTAGGCGCACAGAGTGAAGACGTCCGGCAACGACTCGATGTCGTAGAAGGTGAAGCGCGCCTTCGAGGCCGTGACGGGTGTTCGCTGTGTGGTCATGATGGGATCTCTTTTCGTCGGTCCGACCATCACGGCCGGCGTCTGGGCAGAAGGCGCGCCTGGCCTCAGGAGGAGTCGAGAGGACAGCGCCGGCGCGGGGTATCCATGCGCCGGGACGCCTCACTCATGAGCCGGGTCTTCTCCACGGGGTCTGCCGTGATCTGCGAGCGGACGATGAGGTTGGTGATCCGCTGCTCGCGCGCGACGTCGGACATCGCCGTGATCAGGCGGCCCTGGCCGCGGGCGAGTTCGAGTACGGCCTGAGTGAGTTCGCCGAGTGCGCCAGCAGTTTTAGCCATGGGTGCATCAGTCCTGTTCGCCAGCGGAGTCGTCGGTCGGAGTGGATGCGCCCATGTGCCGGAGCAGTCCGCGGTAGTTGGCCTGCAGCATCGGCTGGGATTTCTTCTTCGGGTCGCTGCCGGTGTAGCTCGGGTGCATCCACTTCTTCAGCTCGTACTCGGCGATGAGCACCTCGGGGTTGCTCATCATCTGGCCGGGCCGGATCTTGCGGTTCTTGTCCGGGCAGTGCCACAGGGCATCCGGCCGGACGATCGCCACGAGGTCCGTGATGAACTGCTTGTTGCTCACCGGGGAGCCCGACGGCGAGACGTCGGCGAACCAGGCCTTGTACAGGTCGTAGAGGAACGTGAACGGTGCCAGGTCCCAGACCAGCCGCCCGCGGAACTCTTCCCAGAAGGCGCGAACAGGGTCGTTGGCCTCCTTGTACTCGGCCAGGACCGCCTTGGTGGCCACCGGCTCTGAGAGCTGGTAGTAGTCACCCGGAGATGACGCGCCGGCGCGGTTGACCGCGTACCAGAAGACGTATTCCAGGACCTCGTGGCGCTGGAGGTAGTCGTCCTTGATGTACTTCTTCTCGGCTCCGGTGAAGCTCTTGGTGAAGGGCACGAAGAGCTGCCGGCGGTAGAACGACTCGGACTTGTCCTTCACGCGCGGGAACTCGTTCAGGCACTGGACCATGAAGCCGAAGAACTGGTAGGCGATCGGCATCCGGTACTTGCGGTTGATCTGGATGACGTCGTTGGTCACGATCGCCTTCAGATTGGCCGCCTTGTCGATGAAGGTGCCGACATCGTTCTCGTCGACGATGATCGCGTTGGCGCGCACCAGCGGTTCGAGCGCGAAGTCCTTGCCGAAGTCCGAGAGCGGGATCGAGGTATGCGCGCCGCTGCCAACGAGGTTGCGCATGAGCGCGCAGAGCGTGCCCTTACCGTTGTTGCCCTGCTCCGAGTAGAACCAGGCGGTCTTGCCCCAGCGCACGTGCGGCCGGATGATCGCGCCGATGATCTCCCAGATCAGGTCGGCGAGGCCCTCGTCACCGGGCTGGTCGAAGAGCTCCTCAATCCAGGCGACGACTTCCCAGTCTCCGTCCTCAGGGTGCGTGATGACCTGCTGCGGGGCCTCGTCCACGTAGTCGACGTCGTTCTTGGTCAGCAGCACGATGGCGGGGTCGAAGGGGTGGACCTGCTTGGGCTCGAAGTGGAAGTCCTTGCCGAAGATCGTGACGTCCAGCGGCTCGGTGCCGTAGAAGACGATGCCGTTGCGCGCGGCGATGAAGTCGCGGTTCGTGCTCTGGTGCCGGCGCGGGCTGTCCTCGCGCAGAACGGCCAGGACCTCGGCGAACTCCTTGAGGGTCAGCTGGGTGTTGTACATGCGCGCCGTGGTGCGGATGTCGTCCTCGCTGGTGGTGTACGTCCCGCGCGCGCGACCCGTGGCCTGGTACATCGCCAGCAGGTCGTACTCGCGATCGGTGTCCTTGGCGTTGGGCGCGATGCGGATGACGTGGTGCAGACGCAGGAGGATCTGCGCGACCTGCCAGTACGTCAGATATCTCGGCAGGGGGTACTTCTCGGCGGCCACGGCCGCCTTGAAGTTCTCGGCCTTGATGACGCCGCCCACGATCGCCAGCAGTTCCTTCTCCAGCACGCGAGGCGTCGGAGGATCGGTCGGGTCGATCTGGTCGAGGTAGGCGGCCGTGACGTAGGTGACGATCTCGTTCTGCGGAGCCATGTCGTCGCGGTTCGAGAAATACCCCATGACGCCGACCAGGACGTCGGCGACGGGGTTGGTGCGCGGTCCGGCGCTGGAACCGGCGGCAGGTACGGATGTGGGGGCATCAGGAGGCGTCATGCTGCTGCTTTCTCGATCGTGATCGAGTTCCTGCCGGCGATGCGTGGGAAGCCGATTGGACTCGTAATCGAATGGAACGCGATCTTGACCCTACGTCATCCAAGTAGCCTTTCGCAACGATTGACCAACCAGTCAACAAGAGGGTCAACTGAGGTCATGGATCGTGGCCAACAGAGGACCGAAAGGGCCACCAACAGGGACTGCAGAGGGCGCACAGCCGCCAAGGCCATACCACACGCGTCGCGAGCCTGGATGAGATGCGAGAAGCCAGTGGCTCCGTGGGGCATGCACCCGACGGAGCCACTGGCTTCTCGTGCTCGACCACGCACCCGCGGGCGGCGTGAGCCGCCCGGCCCATGGTCGAGGTTCGGAGGAGTTCTTCTGACCGGCCGAGCCCGCCGCCACCAGAGCATCAGCTGGACGCCCTCCAGGAGGGTCCCGAGGGTCACATACCGCCTAGGGGTATGTGAGACGTGTACCACTTGACGTGGTACACCTGTTTCCCCAGGTCAGAGCAGGAATTTCGGGAGTTCAAGAGCAGGGTGTACCACGTGGCATTTTCTACGTGGTACAGGTGCTTGCCCAGTTCAGGCGAGGTTTACATACCCCCTGTACCACTTGTACCAGGAAATAGGGACTAGATACACGCGCAGGGGGATAAGAGAGCAGACTGGCGAGCTGTGGCTGGAGCTGTCTGGATTGCTCCCGAACGCGCCCCCTATGTAAACGGTCAAAAAGACGTGGTACTCGTGGTACATGGGCGGGAAACGCTGGCTGACCAGGCAAAACGTCGTACCACGTCGGCGCGCCCACGTGGTACACCCGATGCAGGGAAGAGCCTCACGGTACAGCTGTTTGCCCAGGTCAGTCGGTGTTTTCAGGGGTGTACCACGTCTCGTGGTACAGCTGGCAGCTCGAGGCCCCCTGGCGACCAAGTCGAGACGGACTTCCGCGCCGAGCCGCCGTGCGGCTCCCAGGCGGCGCGGCCGAACCCCAGCGGGACTGGAAGCCGCATGGAACATCCTCGGCGTCCTGAGGCTCACAGAAGGCTCCTGACGGGTCCTCCGGACGCGACTCAGAACTCTGTCCGAGTCGTTCATCCATGAGACTCCACTGGAAGCGAGAGGGCAATGGACTGACATTCGCTGCCCATTGCGAGTGATCCACGATAGCTGCTATCGTTGACGCCAGGTGATCGATGTTGCACTGGAACGTGAAAACAGAGAGGCCGGAGAGCATCCCCGTGGGAAGGGAGCTCTCCGGCCTCTCTGCATGTGCTGATGAGCGCGAGGCCTGGATGGTGCGAATCACCCAGGGGTGACCGTGCTCCAGCCTCGCTGGTGTCCCGCATTGGGGGACTCGGGACTGCGGCTACCGGATCGCTCGTCTGCTTCGACGACGTAGAGGATCTCGTAGGAAATCGTGGTGTTGAGGTTGAGCCGGTTCTTGCTCTGGCTCTTCTTCATCGTGATCTTGCGGAAGCCGCGAACGGCCTCAGCGCGATCGAAGAACCGGCACAGCCTCACGTTCACGCGCTCACGGGCCTGTTCGGCCGTGACGCCCATGTCGGAGACGACGAAGACGTGCGTGTGACCGCGGTCGAAGGTGGGCTTCTCACCAGTGTCGAGGTCCAGACGGATCTTCGCACGGCTGATGTCGAGCGCGTCGGGACGGACGAGCTGTCCTCGTGAGTCGTACGTGCAGGTGCTGACGATAGCCATGATGAGATCCTCTCCTCTCCTGATGAGTATGACTGAATAGTTACTTTCAGTCATACCCCCGGTGACCGGATCACCCCGGTCACCACGAGCATGCCCTCCGCACGAGGGACCGGCGGCTGAAAGGCCGCCAGGTCCCGCACGGAGGGCACCATCGTTTTTCAGAAGAGGCTGAGTACCTCGATCACTGCATCGCGGACTCGCCTCCCGCGCCCTGGACTGCGCCCGGCGCAGTCCCGCCTGCGATCCGCCGGTAGAACCCCGAGGCACAACCGGTGAAGGCCAGGCACAGGAACACCGCGGAGACGGGGTTCGCCAGAGCACCCATCGCCTGTGCTGGGACAAGGGCGGCAGCGAGGTTGAAGCCCAGGTGCAGGAGCACGCAGGGCCACAGCGCGCGCGTGCGTTCGTAGACCAGAGCCAGGAGCACCGCCAGCGGCAGGGTCGAGGCGAACTGCACGGCGTTGCCGTGCACCAGGCCGAACACCACGGCGGTGACGAGCGTTGAGACAAGGATGCTCACCCGCTTGCGCAGCAACGGGTAGATCAGCCCTCGGAACAGGAACTCCTCCCCGGCGGGAGCCGCGACCAGGGTGAGCAGCAGGGTCGCCAGGGCTCCAGCCGCGTGCCTGGTCTGGTTCGAGGCGTCGAAGCCGGTGGACCCGGCCGTGACGTAGATCCACAAGGCTGGCGACTGGCCGGCGAGGAAGGCCAGGACCGCGCAACCGAGGACGGTCCACCCGAAGCGTGGGATCTCCGGCCTCGGCCGCGGGGCCGGCGCATGCGCGAGCCACCGGGGCCGCTGGATCCTCACCGAACCGACCAGGACGACAACAAGCATGCCCAGGACGGCGGTCGCGACGATCGGCTCTCCGATGAGGAGGACTGCGAAGGTGCCGAGGCCGAGGTAGACCGCGACGGCGGCGAACGGTACGAGGACGCACCACCCGATGCTGAGCAGACGCGAGGTGATCGGTGACGTCGCCAAGGTCTCCTCCTCTACGGGTCTCAAGCAGCCGTGGTGATCTGCTCGTTGATGACGGCCTGGACGCGGGTGTCGCCGCGGAAGGTGTTCAGCTGCAGCGTCGCCGTGAAGCGCAGCGTCCCGAGCTCGGTGCGGCTGGCGCGCTGCACGAAGCCCCGGAGCACGTCGAACTTCTCCTCGGCGACGTTCCACCACAGGCAGGACAGGCCGGACCGGGTGACCAGGCGCAGGTGCTGCGATTCGGATCCGATCCGGTCCACACGCAGTCCCAGGGGCTCGATCGCGATCTCGACGACCGGCACGGTGAAACCGTGCCCGAAGGGCTTGAGCCCCTCGGTCCGGCGCACCAGCTCGAACAGCGGCTGCAGATCCTCGAGGCCGGCGTCGCAGTCGGCGTCCGGGCCGAGTACCAGATCACCGCTCGGTCCGTCGGTGCTGACGGCGAGCAGGGCGACCTGGGTGGCTTCCTGCAGCACGGCGACGAGGTCGCCCAGCTTCTCGGCCTTCGCGACGCGGACGCCGCATGCCTGCTGGTGCCCGATGGCGCTGAGACCGTCGTGCGGCTCCAGGCTGGTGATGATGTCGAACCACCCCGGCGCGCGACCGGAGCCGCTGACGAAATCGTCGGGGCCGGCGGGCCGGTTGACGACGACGACCGGGTGGCCGTTGAGCTCCATCATCCGGTTGGCCAGCAGCCCGTACATGCCCGGGTAGGCGTCCGAGAAGTACACCCACGGGGCCAAGGGCTGGTCCCCGGCGGTGAGTTCTTCCATGTGTTCGATGACCAGCTGCTTGCGCAGCTCGTTGCTCCCGATCACCTGGTGGGCGGCCTTGAGCTTGACGTCAGCACCGGCGGCCGTGAACACCGCGAAGCACGGCTCAAGCGAGGCTCCCGTGCGGCGCGGGCTGTTCATCGCCGGGGCGAGGTAGAAGCCGAAGAAGCCCTCGTCGAGGTCGTCGACGTCTCGGATCTTGCCGATCTGCGCGAAGGCCTTGAGCACGATCGCGAAGCCCTCGAAGGCCCGGAGGAAGACCGGGTGGTGCGGCTCGGTGCGCAGCAGCTGCATCAGAGTCGACTGCTCGACGTCGATGGCATCGGGGTCAGCGTCGAACCCACCCCAGGGGTTGGGGATCGTCTTCGGCGCGGCGACGCGCAGCAGGCGGGCAATCGAGATCGCATCGCGCACCAGCTGGCGGTTCTCGTACAGCACGGGCATGACGTCGGAGACGGTGCCCAGGCCGGCGAACAGGCGCAGCAGGTGGATCTCCCAGAGCTTCTCGGGCCGGTGCACGCGGGTGTAGGCCTTGATCACCTGGTAGAGCACGTGGGCACCGCAGATCTCGGTGTGGGCGTAGGTTTCGTCGATCCGGCACGGGTCGACGGTGATGTCCGCGGTCGAGCCCGGCGCGAGCTCCTCGTGGTGATCGGTCACCAGCGTCGTCCAGCCCAGGGCACGCGCGGCGGCGATACCGCGGTGGGAGTTCACTCCCCCGTCGCAGGTGAGCAGGACCCGGGTGTCGGGCCACTTTGCGTGGATCTCGGCGATGTCCTCGGGCGCGATCTCGTGGCCGCGGCGGTAGTCGGGCAGGTGCAGCTCGACGTCGAAGCCGAGCTCGGACAGGCCGGCGTAGCCGAGGACGCCGGAGGAGATGCCGTCCATGTCGAAGTCGGGGGCGATGGCGATCTTCTTGCCCGTGGTCCGGGCGTCATGAAGGGCCTCGACCATCTCGGCCAGGTCCAGGAGCTCGTCGTGCTCGGTGGACTCGATCTCCTTCAGGTACTGATCCGACCACCCCCTGCGCTGGCACAGCAGCTCGAAGAGATCGGTGTCCCCGCCGGTGAACGAATGGTCGTCGACGGTGTGGAGCATGGACATGGCAGGGGCCTCTCGATCGGGGTTGTTGGTCGGTGGAGAGCGGGGTATCTGACCCCCTGATGTGGCTGCGATTTTAGCAGTGATATTCTCTCCCCCTGCGCATTTAGCAGTTACTTCCGAGTCTTATTCGGGTCCCAAATGACACACTTATCTCGAATGCCTGCGACAGACTTTCCAAGGTCCTTGCGCATCAGCTACTCTCGCCGGCATGGCCATTCGAAGCATTATCGAGTCAGATCTCAGTGGTAAGCCGGATGCGGCTACCGTGACCTTTGGCCTGGGTGACACCTGGTACGAAGTCGACCTCACCGCTGAGGAGCAGAAAGACCTTGAGGATGCGCTGAAGTCGTATCTGAAGGTCAGCCGGAAAGCTGGGAAGACGGCACCCAAGAAGCGAGTCGTGCCCGAGACGACTGCCGAGGAGCGCGACAAGATCCGTGAGTGGGCCAAGAAGGAGGGCTATGAGTTCGCGGAACGGGGGCGTATCCCGAAGACGGTCATGAAGGCCTATGACGAGGCGCACGACATCGATCGGAGCAAGTAGCGCTGAGCCTGGTGTTCGCCTCCCGGCCGACTCCTCCCGTCCGTCCTCGAAGGGCCCTGCAGTGTGCTGCAGGGCCCTTCGTGCGTCTTCAGAACGGCGGGAGCGACGGATGGAGCACGGTGGCCGTCTCGATCCTCGCGGCTCGCGCGCGAGCCCTGCAGTGGATCGTGCCGTGCGAGAAGTGCCCCGGCGTATGCGGCATGAGCTGCTCCTGGTCTCGCTGCGGGCATCCGGGCTTCCGGCAGAGGTCGAGGAAGGCCGTGCACAGCACCTGAGCCTCGGCATCGCGGAAGACCTGGGCGGCGTCGACCATCTCCTGGTTGCGCTGGAAGCCTGCCCGCTTCCCATGAGCCGACCAGGCGGCGGGGAAGGTGCGGATCTCGAAGCCGGCGGCCCGCCACAGGCGCTCGGCCATGGCGTCGGCACCCTCGGGGCAATGCCCCGAGATGAGTACCGGCCGGGTGACGTTCTCCGCTCCCCAGTCGCGCCAGGCGTCGTTGAACGCCGAGCGCATACTCTGCTCGTCGTTCCAGCTGCGGGAACCGGTGACGAGGACGACATGCGAGAACGATTCTGGAATCATTTCAGCAATCATTCGAGCCTCCTCTCCTTGTGACGCGGCGGTCTCCACAGCTGGAGTCGAGAGCTGTGGCCACGATGTCTGGACAGGCGTGGCGGCCTGCATGTCGCTGGCTCATACCGGCCGGCTGGTACTGGGCTCGATGACGGCCAGGTCCTTCTCCCGGTGGAGCTCGACGCGGATCTGATCGTCGTCACACATCGGCATGAGGTGGACGGTGTACATCCCGTCATCGCTGCGGGAGACGTGCACGGTGACGACCGTGCCGTTCTCGCCGTTGGTGAAGTCGACGTTGCCGATGTCCCCGGCTTCGCCGGAGTGCATCACCTCGGCGACGGCTTCGCTGATCGGTTGCCACAACTTCGGCTCGCAGCGGGCTCCGGTGTCGTAGGGCGAGATTTCGGGCTGGGACTGCGTCATAGTGGCGCCTCTTCGTGGACTCGGGTGCGGGTGGCGACCATCGAGTGCGGACCCCGGTGGGGGCCGTGTGATCTCGATGTTCGACCCAGCCCCCGTGCCAGCTTTGCTGGCTGACGACCCGGAAGATCTCGCTGGCGTGATCTGCTCCCGGACGGATCGCGTGGCGAGCCGTCGCACGGGTCGTCACTTCTCGCCTGAGCCAGGCGCGCAGCGCCAGGCGATCCACCACTGCTGCACCCTTCACTGCTGTCCATATCTGTGGACAACTGCAGCGGGGCAGTGGCGGGGCTTCCTCTCAAGCGCAGCGCTGGGCATAGCCGGAGGGAGCGCCAGCGACCGACGGACCGGCGAGCGAAGCGAGCGGTGGAACCCGTCGGCTATGCCGACTAACACGTCCTCAGAGCGCAGCGGAGAGGCCGAGCGAAGCGAGGGTCCGCAGGACACGTGTTATCAGGTTCCCTTATGCCCTTTTTGCTTCCTTGTCGTCGTCCTCGCTGTTCCACGGTTGGAGCGTTAGCGGAAGCCTGGAACATCAGGGGAAACGGTCCGTACCCTCTTGACCCGTACCCCTCCCCCTTTTCCGCGCAGCGGGGGTACGGGTCTGGCTGTTTCGCCTGGTCATCGCACCTTTTGGGTGTACTGCTGTTTCGACGTCCGTGATACGGCCGTACCCTCATGCTGATCCGTCCTCGTGAGGCACGAGCGAGGCGGGGGTACGGGTCTGTTCCTGACGGGGCGCAGCCCCGGTTCATCGCCCTGCTGCCGCAGGCGGCACAGCCTTCGCCGCGCAGCGGATCCGTCCTCTCGCGACACCGTCGCTTCGGCTGTGGACAACGCCCTGCTCCACCGCTCACTGCGGCGGCGCAGCCGGCCTCGCCCCGTCGCGTTGTGCTGGCTGCACCGACGTGGATTCGCCTCGCTCCGGTGCTGCCGCGGCAGCGTGCCAGCACTTTATGCACCGCGTCCGAGGCGGGCGTTCTGCACTGTGTCGACGACGCACGTTCCGGCCCCGGGCTGTGCTCCGTCTCGCGCTTGCGCGGTGAGCCCGGGGTGGTTCTTCGTGGACGCATCAGAAGAAGAGAGGCCCGGCTGCTGCGGCCAGCTGCCCATCGGGCACAGCGAGCAGCTCCAGCGTCATCGGGCCGTTGTCGTCTTCCTCCAGGGGCTGCTTCCGCAGCATTCCTCGCACGTTCGCTGTGTGCGGGTGCCTACTCCGCCTTCGCTCCTTCTCCCTCTGCTCTCCTCTGCGCGACCATGACGGCCCGATGACATCCCCGTACCGACCGTCGCACCAGCGCTGCGCCATCACCGTGCCGACGGCTCGCCGGCGGCTGCGCTGACTCGCTCCGCCGGCGCTTCGCGGCTGTCTCACCGTGCTCGCCGGCGGGCTCTGCCGAGGGGCACAGCCAGGCTTCCCGGCGCCATGAAACAGCGGTGAAACACCGTCCTTCTCGTGTCTCAGAGGTGACCCATCGGGACACGTACGAGATGCGAGTGGGACACACATAGGACGCCGACCGACGCCGGGATACCTCTTGGTTTTCTGCGCACGTCCTCACAGTGTCTCGCGCGCGCCCCGACAGTGCCGCACTGGCGTCGCACACAGAGCCTTCGGAGGACTCACCTGCGCAGGGATGCCGGGTGGCGTCTCTCAGGAGACACGACCGGGACGCCAATGGAGCCTCATCCGTACTCCAATGCAGCTCCTCGGGATCAGTGCTGTGACCGCGGGTGTCTCGCAGGTGTCCCGCGTGAGCACTTGCCGCGTCGCAGGTGGGGCGCAAAGGTGCACGGTGCCGGCGGCCTGCGTGCGGTCACCCCTGGTGGAGGCACGGGGTGTCTCACAAGTGCCCCTGCCGGTACTCGATAGGGACTCATATAGCGTCTCTCTTGCGTACAGAATGGGACTTGCATAGGACTCAATAGGGGCACTAGAGTGAGCTCGCGTTGATTCGCATTCGAGAGGAAACGCGAAGGGTGGTGAGTCCATATGGCAGAGCGAGAGGCATCCGGCGAACGACCGGATGAAGCGCAGGTACGAGTGGCGGGGCGAGGTGAGTGCAATGGCGAATCAGCCGGGTGAACCTCGTAAGGTCCGCTGGACCGTGCCCGCTGCCGACACCTCGGTGATCGAGTGGCTCGATCAGCAGGAGAACATCTCGCAGTCGCTGCGACTGCTCATTCGGGAGTCCATTCAGCGCGACGGATACATCGACGTCTTCTACAAGCCCGTCGATCAGCTGCCGCGTCGCGGCCGGCCGCCGCTGGAGATCACCGAGCAGCGCGAGGACGACGAGGCGGTCATCGAGCGCCGCCCGGCCGCCAGGCCGGTTCAGCCGCAGCCCGTGGTCACCGACCAGGCCGACGCCGTCGTCGAGAAGACAGCACCAGCGCCGGTAACCCAGCCCGAGCCAGTTCCCGCACCGGTTGAGACGGCCGAGGAGCCCGCGGCAAACGCCCCCAGCCCAGCGTCGGAACCGCCGAAGCAGGCATCCATCGACGAAATCATGGCGAGCACTCGGCGCTGAGTAACGCGGTGAATTTCATTTTCCAGGCAGACAACACAGACACCGAGGGATCGAATTCATGAGCGCCAACAGCAACGACCTCATCACTCTCACCGGCGGCATCGACGTCGGCAACGGCTATGTCAAGGGCGTCATCCAGAACACGAAGCAGGGCACTTTCGACGAGATCGATCTGCCCAGCGCGGTCGTCTCGACTTCCCGCACCTCGCCGAAGGTGCCGCTCCCCGACGCGGATGCGGCCTCCGTGCTGGCCGGCGATTTCTACAACCAGATCGACTGCTCGCTCACCACTCCCCTGGTGGCGGCCAGCGACCGCCGCATCTTCGGCCGCGCGGCGCTGTCCGTGCGCGGTTCGAAGTTCACCGAGTTCGAGGTGCTGGGCAAGCACTCCAAGGCCGATCAGGAGCTGAGCAAGGTTCTGGTCCTTGGTGTCTTCGCCGCGAAGGCCCTGCGCGACTACGTCCGCGAGAACGGCGCGCTGCCCGATCACGAGCTGCGCGTGCAGGTGCGCGCCGGTCTGGCGTTGCCGATCTCCGAGTTCGTCGCGCGCCGCCACGCCTACGCCGCCGAGTTCATCGGCCTGCTGGGCAGCGCGGATCCGACGGTGCACCTGGTGACGATCAAGAACTTCAGTACTCCCGTCTCGGTGCGTCTGCAGTTCGTCGACGTCCAGGTGATGGCCGAGGGTGCCTCCGCACAGTTCGCCATCACCGACAAGGGCGAGCCGCTCGCACAGGCCCTGCTCGATGATCTGCGCGCCCGTGACGCGTCCATCGTGGACGGTGTCTCTGCCTCCGATCTGGTGGCGGTGCAGAACACCATCGGCGTCGACGTCGGCGAGGGCACCGTGAACTTCCCGGTCTTCACCGACGGCCGGTTCAACCCCGAGGCGGCCGACACCCTCGACGAGGGCTACGGCACCGCGCTGATGAACGCCATGGAGCGCATGAGCGAGTCGGACGCCACGCTGCAGTTCTCCTCGCGCAAGCAGCTGGCCGACTTCCTCCACGCGGAGCCGTCGGTGCTGGTGAAGAACCGTCACCAGCGCGCCGCCGGCTTCGTCGAGGACGAGGCCAGCTACCTGGTCGACGAGATCGTCTCCTCCTTCGGTGACGTCCTCTCCCAGGCCGGCGCGACGACCGAGGTCGTCTACGTCTACGGCGGCGGCTCGGGCCCGATCAAGCACCTGCTGCACCCGGCGCTGCTGAAGGCCGCGGGCGACGTGCCCGTGCTCTACCTCGACTCCAGCTACTCGCGGCACCTGAACCGCGAAGGCCTGTACATCGCGGCTCGCCACGTCGAGCAGCAGGCCCTCGCCGCCAAGCCCGCGGGCAAGCCCAGTAGGGAGGTGGTGTGATGAGCGAGGCACTGGATGCCGTCGCAAAGGCCGAGGTTGAAGAGATCAGCAGCCGCATCGAGTTGTCGGACGAGATCGTGCTCGTGTTCATCCGCGATGGGGTCAAGGACGCGTACTGCCGGTCCGAGTCGCTGCGCCTGGGCGGGATGGTCTACCTCGATGCGACGGGTGCGTCGACCTGGGACGAGGCGATCCACCAGTCGTTCGAGCGTTGTTACGCCCTGCTGCGCGAGCACGGGGACGCTGCGTCTCCGCTGGTTCTGCATCACGAGCAGGCCCGGCGGAAGCTGCTCGGGTCGGATGAGGAGCTTCCGGGCTCCGCCGCGGTCCTCACGGTCGGCTCGAAGAACACCATCGAGCCGAGCGTATGAGCGGCTACCGCGAGATCGTGAAGCTGCTGGCGGCGAACACCGGCGCGAAGCGGATGAGCGAAGTCTTCGACAACTTCGTCGAGATGGCGGCGCTGGCTCTGCGCAACGCCGTGGACGTCCGCGGGAGCGAGTCCTGGGAAGCGCGCGAAGGGCAGTACCTCCAGATCGCCGGCCGCTACAGCAGAACAGAGCTGGACCGCTTCGCGCACGCCCTGGCGCTGGTGACCACGGAGATGGAGCGCGAGCCCTGCGACGTACTCGGCCGCCTCTACATGGAGTTGGAGCTCGGCAACGAGCGGCTCGGCCAGTACTACACGCCCTACGACATCGCCCAGCTGATGGCCGAGATGCAGATCGACTCGGTGGTCGAGCAGGTGCAGAGGGACGGCTTCGCCAATGTGTATGAACCCAGCTGCGGCGCGGGCGCGTTCATGGTTGCTCTGTCGCAGGCGATGCTCGAGCACGGCCTGAACCCACAGACGCAGCTGCATGTGACGGCAGAGGACATAGCACCGCAGGCCATGCACATGATCTACGTCCATCTGACGCTGCTGCACATCCCCGCGGTGGTGCGCCGTCGCAACGTCCTCACGCTGGAGACCTTCGAGTCGTGGCCCGCTCTCGCTCATGTCCTGGGCGGTTGGGGCCGGAAGCTCAGGCTGGCCCGGGCGGTCAATGGATCACGGCGGCTGATCATCGTGTCACCTCAGGAGACCACCGAAAAACCGGCTGCTGCTCTGGAGGTGCAGCGATGACGATCACGCAGGAACGAACTGATCTCACTGACGTCGAGAGCGACGACGTTCCGGCCTGGCGCGGGTCGGCGGTCTCCGCGCCGATCATCGGGCACGCCCACGGCACGGCCGACGGCCGGAAACTCATTCGGCACTGTGCGCGCGAGGTGGCCGCCCTGCCCGCCGAGCAGGAGACGGCCGAGGCGGCGCGCGTCGCGGAGTGCGAGCGGATCGCTTCCCTGTCGGGGCGTGAGCTGGAGGAGCAGCGGGAGCAGGCGGCCGTCATGATCGCCGAGGCCGCCGGCGCCCCCGGCGCGTCCGGTGAACTGGCGCGGCGTACGGCGGCGGCGGAGCTGGCGGCGGCTGAGGCGGCCGTGTCCCGCTACACCGACGGCGACGCCGGGCAGCCGGAGGCGGCGGCCGGTGACGACGTCGCCGCCGCCCAACTCTCGGCCGTGCTGGAAGAGGGCGAGTCGATCGCGGCCGTGTCGTTCCTGGACGGGCGGGAGCCCGCCGCCGGTTGGGTGCTGACGACGGCGGCCGGGCACGCGTTCCGGATCCGGCCCGTCACCCACTGCCGTCCGGAAGAGGGCCATTGGGAGGCCGGACACGACGCGGACGGCTCGTACTGGTGGGCCGCCAACATCGAGTGCCGCCCCCTTGCCAACGTGCTCGCAAGGATCCGTGAGGACTCTGCCACCCGTACCCGGTTCGCCGCCCTGTGGGCGAAGTACGGGCAGTACACGTCGCAGGCTCCGGCGTTCGCGTGCGCGCCGGAGCGTGTGGAGCTTGAGCGCGGAGTGTTCCTGGTCCGCCGTTTCGGTGCCGTGGGCCTGGTCGCCGAGTGCCGTTGGGGGTTCGAGCACCTGACCGCGGCCGACGGCCGCCAGGGCCGCACGGGTGAGGACTGGGCGCGCAAGGGGCCCGACAACCGGCGGTACGTCGCCGAGTGGAAGGTGTGGAGTCTCGCCCTGGAAGGCGTGGCGAACTCCCGTCTCCGCGTGATCTCCGTGTGTGCCGACGACGACACGGCGGCCGACCCTGACGCGTACTGTGCGATGTCCGCGCCCTACGTCGGCAAGTGCAGCGCGAAGCGCTCTGGTGCCCGCTACTGGGTGTCTGTGGTCACCGATCAGGGCTGTGAACTCGGCCGGTTCGTCGCCTGTGCCCGCTGCCTGGCCGGCCGGATCCTGGACGACGCCCTTGGGGGTGGCCGGTTCTCCGGGCGGGAAGTGGTCGGCCTCGCCCACGACTTGGCCAAGGGCGACCCCAAGACCTGCGCCCTGCACTGGCGGCAGTGGGGCGATCGTGCGGCCGAACTGTGCGGGCAACTGCTCACTGAGGCTCTGGAGAACGGCGAGCGGGCGCCGTGGCCGTTCAAGGCGCTGGCCGATGCGCTCATGGCCCAGGGCGCGGCCGACGGCGACGACCGTGCGAAGCGGGAAGCCCGCGCGGCTGTGCGCGAGCGGGGCGGCGACAAGAAGGCGCAGGACGGGGCCGCCGCCCTGGCCGCCGACATGCGCGCCGACCGTGCCGCCCTGGTCGCCTCGGTCCGGGCGAGCAGGGCCGCGTTCTCCGCCCGGCTCGATGCAGAGTCCGCCGCCAAGGACGCGGAGCGCTCCGCCGAGGCCGGAGACCTCCAGGCCGCCGAGGAATACGCGGCGCGTGCGTCCGACCACGCGTCGGCAGCCATCGAAGCCGCCACCGTGGCGGACGCCGCCGGGTACGGTCCGGCCGCCGCCGACGCCGCCGAAGAGGCGGAGCGGGCGAACGAGGCCGCCCGTAAGGCTGTCGCTACCCTCGCCGAACTCGCCGGCTCGGGGGTGGCGGACAGCGACGCGCCCCTGGATGCGGGTGCCCCCGCCCGGCTGGCTCTGCCTGCAGGGGGGCAGGTGGCGGCGCCGTACGACGCGGCCCGCACCATGGCCGCTCTCGGCTGGTCCGCTGCCTTCGTGGCGACGGTCCGCCTCGCGGCAGCCGGTGGCCTGAAGGCCGACGGTTCCGGGTTCCGCGCGGTGGACGCGGACGGCCGCACGGGTCGGCGGGTCAAGGGTGAGCGGGTGCGGCTGCTCGCCCGCTGCGGATACCTCGCGCGTCACTCCTCGGGCCTGGTCGTGGCGACGGAGGACGGACACGAGGCGCTCAGGCTCGCCGAGGCTGCCGGGCCGGGCGTGCTGCGCGATGAGGCCGACGTCATGGCGTCCGTTCGCAAGACCCGCCGCGCCCGCCAGTGGGACAGCCACGCCGGGCAGGACGCGCACGCCTTGCCGGTGCTCCCCGGGGGCGGTGAGGAACGCCGCCGCCTGGCCGTCGCCCGCAAGGGCGCGGAGCGGGCGGCCGTCGAGGCGGAGAAGACGCGCAAGCGCACCGAGGCGCTGATGCGGCGGGCGCGGATCCGGGACCGCCGGGAGGCCCGCCGTGAGGCGGCCCGGGAGGCCGAGCGCACCGCGCCGCGCCGGTGCTGCCGGGGGGTGTGGCCGCTGGACTGGCGGTGCGGGGAGTGCCGGGAACTTGCAGCGCGGGGCATCGAGGACTTCCCCGCCCTCCCGGCAGGCAGCACGAACACACAGCAGAACAGCAGCGACACAGAAAGGCTCGGGGGCATGGCGGGTAAGCGGCGGATCACGGTGAAGCGGATCACTGACGGCCTGTGGCACGCGACCACGCGCGGCAAGGTGTACACGGTGGTTCATGAGGATCGCGAGGTGTGGCCGTGGGTGATCGTCGCCCCGAACGGCGACCGGATCGGCAGCCCGTCCGTGATCGACGGCGAGTTCGTCGTTGAAGACGTCCGGGACATCGTCCGCAGGCACGCCGACGGTGAGCCGGTGACCGCCCCGATCGCTACCTCCACCCCCGAGCCGGCGGCGACCGACGACGGTAACGACCCCGAGCCGATGGCCGTTGGTGAGGCGTACACCGGTGAGGCGTTCGCCCGAGCCGCCGCGTTCGACCTGGCGCAGACCCGTTGGGGTGTCGAGTGCACCCGGCACGCCCCCGTGACGGTGTGGGTGGACAAGTTCGGCGACGGAACCGAGTACGAGCGCGCGGCCATGCAGTTCGACAACCGGGCCGACGCCGAGCACGCCGCCCAGCTGCACGCCGACGACCACGCGCGCCGTGACGAGGGCGTGGTCACACCGGCCGAGATCGAGCAGGCCGCCGCCCTGAGCTTCTCCCGCGACCAGTGGCGGACGCTGGGCTGGATCCGTGAGGGCAAGGTCCAGGAGACGCGCGGGGGATTCAAGGCGTACGACGTCAGCCCGGACCGTGCCGACGTGTCGGCCCGTATCAAGCGGGACCGTGTCCCGGCGCTGTGGTCGGCCGGGTACGTGAAGGTGTTCGCCGAGGCGCCTGGCGTGCGCGCCTTCCGACTCACGGAGGACGGGGAGCGGGCTTACCGCCTGTGGTCCCGGGTGATGAAGGCCGAGGCCGTCACCGAGCCGGAGACCGACACCGCCCACGACGACGTGAAGGGGCAGCAGTACCGGCTGCTGTCCGCTCGTCAGTACTGGCCGGGGGAAACCCCGGTGGACGAGGAGGCCGAGAAGGCCGAGAAAGCGGCGGCCGAGGAGAAGGCAGCCCGCCTCGATGAGGAGTCCAAGCGGCTCCCGGCGGAAGCGGTCGCTCTGATCTCCCAGGCCGAGAAGTCCGGCCGGTGGACGTCGCGCACCCTGGTCCACCCTGCGAGTGCGGCCGTGGTGCAAGTCCACGACGTGAACGAGGAGCGCGGCCGGGTCGTGCGGATGCTGTGGAAGTGGACGCCGGACGGCTGGGAGTTCTCCACGGGCGGCACGCTCGACGGAAAGGGGGACCGAACCGAACTCAAGGCGATGTCAGAGGCCCGCGCGTGGGTATTCGACGCTGTGATGTTCGCGGGCGACGATGTCACCCCCGAGGAGGACGACGACCAGGCCGACGGCGGCGAACCCCTTCGGGCCTCCCGCGAGTTCATACCCACCGCAACCCCGGGCACCGATGCCGAGATCATCGAGATTGCCGCCGCTGGTCTGCTGTGGCAGCGCGACGGCGACAAGTTCGCGCACGCCGGACGCATGGTCAGCCCCGCGCGGGTGCTGCCGCTGATCGAGGCCGGGACGCTGTACCGCTCCGCTGATGGGCGCGTATACCCCGTCAAGGACAACCAGGTCGAAGAGGCCGAGCGCCCCGACAGGGCCGCCCAGGTCGAGGACCATGCGGAGGAGAAGGTAGAGAACTGAGCATGGAAATCAGCAAGCTCACATCCGCGGCCGTTGAAGCCCTCCAGCACCGTGAATCCACCGGCAAGGCCGTCACCTCCGTCATGGTCGAACCGACCAGGGACGACTCGGGCTGGATCAGCTACGAAGACACCGCCCTCGTCACCCACCACAACGGCGAGACCCAGACCCTCAACATCCGCGACACCGCGCTCTCCGCCGCCCTGGAGCAGCACGCGAACGACGAAGCCGAACTCGGTCCGTGCCGACCGTGGTCATCTCGGTCCCGCTCCCCGAGGTCACCCCGAACAACCGGGTCCGCTGTGAGGAGCATCCCGGCGTGCACATCGAGACCGTCCCGTGCCGGTGGCCGCACAACGTCACCGCCGACGGGGACTGGCCGCAGGTTGGCCACCCCTACCGCGTCACCGACTAACTACCGCCGACACGATCCAATTCACGACCCACGCCCAGGAGAAGAGACGTGACCGCGGAACCCGCCCTTGACGAACTGGGCACGGATGAGCTGCACGCCTTGATGACCGAGGCCATCCGCGAACTCCCCGAAGCGAACCCGGTGCGCAGGCTCTGGGAGCGGCTGGACGAGATCCTTATCGCCGGCGGCATCGAGTGCTTGCCGGCTCCCTGGGACGGGTACAGCGAACCGGAACGCGAGGAGCGTGATCCCGCTACCAAGGACGGCTGTCTCCACTCTGCTGTCACCGATGGGGTTGGCGCTGCCATCCGCAGCGTTCACCAGCGCCGGTACGAGACGGTCCGGCCGACCGAGCAACTGACGCTCGATGTCGGTCAGGTCCTCGCGGTCCAGCAGGTGGAGAGCGGGGTCGTCGACCGGAGCGAGCCAGCGGTAGCCGTACTGCATCATCACGGCCAGGCGGGGGTGGCCGGAGAGGACGCGACGCTGCACATCGTCACGGAGCCGCATCAGCCGACGAGGACCTTCGGCTACGTGCGGACGGCGAACGGATCCGCGGATTCGCAGCGTGCCGCCATCGCGGAGGCAGTCGGCGCGATCCGGATCTTCTCGGACGAGGGCGTCTCAGGAATCACCGCAGGCACTGACCGCCCCGGGCTGCGCGAGCTGGTGGCGGAGCTGCAGGCCGGCGACGAAGTCGTCGTCTGGCGGTACGACAGGCTCGGACGGACCCTCGAGGCGATGCGGGCCGTCGTTGAGCAGATCATCGCGAAGGGTGCGACGCTGCGCAGTCTCACGGAGTCCCCCGCCGAGGGGCAGTTTCGATGAAGTTCATGATGGCCGTTGCCGAGTACGAGCACGCCTGGAAGCTGGAGAAGTAGGAGCACCGCAGGGCCGCGGAAAAAGAGACCCCACCGTCGGAGCAAGTGCTCCGGGCGGTGGGGTCTTCGCTGCACTGTCTGCAGCATCAGAGCGGGAAGTGAAAAAGAAGCCCTCCCGCAGCGGAGCATGACGCTCTGCCGGGGAGGGCTTCCGGTGTGACAACTGACGGTCATCTGTGGTGTGCGCGAATGGCCATCAGCAACTCGCCGAGCATGTTCGTGCCTGGGACCTGCTCGTGCTTCGGACAGAAGCACGAGCCCCAGAACTGGTCATGCCAGTGATTCGTCTCGACGAGCATCAGGTCACCGGTGGCGACGAGCCGCTGGCTCAGGCCGGGGACAGCGAACTTGGCCATGAGCACACGCTGCATGGCCCAGACGCGCATTCCGGTGTTCCAGCCGGGGCGCAGCGTCACCCGGCGGCCCCGCCCCTTGCTTTCTCCGGGAGTCGGAGCACTGAGCACGTGGTTCTGCTCAGCGGGATCGAGGGTCTTCAGCGCGTTGAATGCGTGTTCACCGGAGGCGGCTTCGCGTCCCAGCGGCGGGACGAAGAAGGGCGTCTCATCGAAGTTCGAGAGGAATCCGAAGGTGCCGGTGAACATGGGCATCTGACTGTACTGGGCCACGGTGGTCACTCCTGACGTCTCATGGGCTCATACTTGCGAGTCGTCTCCCGGATCAGCTGTGCTGATCACAGAGCAGTAGAAGCGCGGAAAGGAGATTCCCTGCAGTCCACGTGCTCCTCCGGCATACCGGGTAGCAAGAGAAGAACCCCGGCCTGGCGCTGGCCGTACCGGAACATCAAGTCGAGGTCCTCGTAGAGATTCGTGTCAGCAGGTCCTCTGGGGCAGTCGCAGCCCGTCCATGCCCAGAGCATCCGAGTGGAAGCTGACTTCCATGGCGCCCACCCGGGTCGACCACATCCTGCACTGGTCGACCTGGCGCCGCAGACGACAACACCAAGCCCGCGTCAGTCACTACAAGCGACGCGGACACAGTCCCTGAAACTGCTCAGCAATCAGCACGAGCACCGTTGCAGTACTAGCTAGTGAACCGATCACGGACAGGGGGACGTCGTGACGTGCACGAACGACACGAGCACGTACCAGTGGCCGTGCGGTGCGGGCGGCACAAACTCTGCTGCCCCGAACCTGTGGCTCGCCGGCCACGGGTGGGAGCTGTGTAGGTACGCCGCGCCGGCGGCACGTGGCAGGATGAAATGCCGGACCTGCCGATCCCGCCGGGCGAGGTGGTGGACTACGACGGCGAGCAGATGCGGGGCGAGGCGGTCTCGCCTACACCGTGACGCTGGTCGCCGTACATGCTTCCGACCCCCTCGACATCAATGTCGCGAGGGCTGGTGCGTTGGTAGCGGCTGCCGTCGGCCCCCAGTGCATGGGCGCTCAAGCGGCGGTGAAGGCGATGTAGGTCCCGACGGTGAGGCCGGAGAAGGTGATGAGCTGGCGGGGCTTGAGGCAGGTAAACGCGGCGTGCATCCCGATCCCGACGACGACGGCATACGGCATCGTCTGCTCGATGAGCAGCGCGGGCGGAAGCGCGATCTCCGCCGCGATGACGCAGGCCGCGGCCGCTCGCCAGAGACGGACGTCCTGGTCGGTGAGGTTGCCCGCGTTGCGGCGGACGAAGCCGGGGACGGCGAACTGGCGCCGGTAGGGCAGCCGGTCCCTGACCTGGCTGTAGGTGTGCACCCACTGTGCGAGGTAGAGCCCGCTGCGGAACTGGGACGAGCGGAGCTTCTGCCAGGCGCTGTTCCAGTAGATGTCCGTGGTGATCAGCACGAGGAGGCACTGTGCCCAGGTGTTCGCCGTGCTCGCGCCGTGCTCGACGACGAGGCCGTGGCCGAGGTCTCCTGCGAGTAGCAGGGCGGTTCCGGTCAGCAGGGTGTAGCGGACGGCGTTGGGGCTTTTGAGGTACAGCAGTTCCATCGCGGCGCCGGCCAGGACCACCAGCAGCGCAAGCCTGGGCAGGAGACCGAGCGCCAGGGTCAGGGCCGCGGTCGTACGGACGATCAGCACGGGCCGGTACACGCCGGCGAGGAGCCGGGCTCGGCGGGGTCCGAAGCGCTGTTCGGCAACGTGGAGGCTGAGCGAGCCGGGGGCGAGGCGGTCCCAGCCGCCCTGTCCGAAGGCGAGGGTGAACCGGGCGGTGAGCACGGCGCCGAAGATGATCCGGAACAGCTGAAGTCGGCCCGGGTCGGTGGGGCGGGTGAAGCCGGAGGCGAGCGCGTCAAAGAACCACACGGCTGGCCACCACCTTCATGTCCTGCTCGCCGCGGGCTGTGAGGACGCGGCCGGTGCCGTCGATCCGTTCGTACCGGCCGCTGCTGGTGAGGTGGTCGAGGATCGCCTGGAGCTGGGGCGGTCCGAGGATGAAGGAGCCGGGAGAGAGGTGGTCGTAGACGTTGACCGGCTCGGTGCGGCCGTCCTTCGTGCCGGTGAGCTGGACGATGGTGAAGGTGGCCCGGCAGAACATCTTCCACCGCAGCCAGCGGCCGGGCAGGGGTGTGAAGCCGGTGATCATCCACGCGAGGAGGGCGAGGGTGGCGGCGATCTGGACGGCGGACAGCACGGATTCGCGCATGGGCGAGGACCTCCGGTCGGGAGGGTGAAGGTGACGGGCGGCGGGCCCCGTGGCCGGGGCGCCCGCAGGGGTCAGCGCTCGGGCTTGGGGGGCCGCTGCATCAGCGCGGCCGCGGCCTGGTCGAGGGTGACCTTCTCGTGCAGCAGGTCGGAGACGACTTCGGTGATCGGCATCTCGACGTCGTGGGCGCCGGCCAGGGCGAGGATCGCCTCGGCGCTCTTGACGCCCTCGGTGGTCTGGCGGGTCGCGGCGGTGGCCTCCGCGACGGTCAGGCCGTGGCCGAGGTGGGTGCCGAAGGTGCGGTTGCGGGAGAGCGGGGAGGAGCAGGTGGCGACCAGGTCGCCCAGGCCGGCGAGCCCGGCGAGGGTGGCCGGGTGGGCGCCCATCGCGGTGGCCAGCCGGGTGGTCTCCGCAAGTCCCCGGGTGATGAGCATGGCCTGGGAGTTGTGGCCCATGCCCATGCCGGATGCGATGCCGACCGCGAGGGCGATGACGTTCTTCACCGCGCCGCCGAGCTCGCAGCCGACCACGTCGGCGGAGGTGTAGGGCCGGAAGTACGGGGTGTGGCACGCGCGCTGGACGCGGTGGGCGGCGGCCTCGTCGGGGCAGGCGATGGTGGCGGCGGCGGGCTGGCCTTCCATGATCTCGCGCGCGAGGTTGGGGCCGGACAGCACGGCGACCCGCTCGGTGGGCAAGCCGGTCACCTCGGTGATGATCTGGCTCGCCCGCAGCCCGCTGCCGATCTCGATGCCCTTCATCAGCGACACGATCACGGTGTTGGGGCCGATGTACGGGGTCCAGGTGGCGAGGCTCGCGCGCAGGGACTGTGCGGGGATGGACAGCACGAGGAAGTCCGCGCCGTCCAGCGCGGCAGCCGGATCGGTGGTCGCCGTCAGCGTGTGGGGCAGCTCGACGTCCGGGAAGTACCCGGGGTTGCGGTGCGTGGTGTTGATCGCGTCGGCGATCTCGCCGCGGCGGGCGTGCATGATCACGCTGGTGCCCGCGTCGGCCATGATCTTGCCCATGGCGGTGCCCCAGGAACCAGCCGAGAACACCGCCGTACGGGCGTGGTGCTGGTTCACTGCGGGGTCTCCTTGCTGGACGCGGGCCTGTCGCCGGGATGGCAGTCGGGCGCGGCCATCCTATCGGCCGACCCCGCTGCGGCAGGGGCGTCCGCCAGGCGCCGCAGGGTCAGCAGGACAGCTCGCCTGCCGCGGAGTCTGGGGAGCATCCGGTGTGCCTCGCTGAGCATGTTCTCGGCGGGTGCCTCGCCCAGCTCGCGCCGCATCTGGTCGGCGTGGGCGATCCACAGCTGGTAGAGCCGCTCCCACATCGCGGGCTCGCCGGGCCGCTCGTCCAGGTGCTCCTGTGCCAGGCCGGCGGCGGCGACCTGCTCGTGCCACGCCGGTTCCGCGCCGCGGCGGAGTGCGCGGGTGACGACCAGCCGGCCGCCGGGGGTCAGGACGCGGCCGAGCTCGCGCAGCGCCGCCGCGCGGTCGGCCGCACCGCCCAGGGCGTCCACGCACACGATGCCGTGGGCGGCTCCGTCGGGCAGGCCGGTGTTCTCCAGCTCCCCGACGTGGAAGACGGCGCGGTCGGCGGCGGGGCCGAGGAAGTGGGCGCGGTGGGCGGTAGCCTGGGCGGCGGCGACGGGTGAGAGGTCGAACCCGGCCAGGCGGACGGCGAGGGCGCGGGCCAGCCACAGGCCGATGCCGCCGGCGCCGCATCCGGCGTCCACGAGGAGCTGGCCGGGACGCAGTCGCAGCCGCGCGGTCAGCAGCCCGAGCAGGGGCCAGTCGCAGGAGCTGGAGGCGGCGACCTCGGCCGGGTAGTCCTCGCCCATCGCCTGGGCGTACAGGCTGGCGACCAGGTTGGTGCGGGCTCGGGCGGCGTGGAAGGCGTCGTACTGAGCCGAGCGCCCGTGCGCGGGCGGCACCGGGGTCGGGGGCGTGGTGGATGTGGTGTTCATCGGGGCATTGACCTTCTGATCCGTGAGCGGGTGCCGGGGCAGACGACCTGCACGGCGTGGACGGGGCAGTCGGGGGCGGACAGGTCCAGTGCTACCGGCTCGTGGGTGGTGATGTTCTGGACGCGGCGGGCGATGTCCTGGACCTGGTCAGCAAAACCGCCGGCGGCCGGGGGGAAGCGGGCTGCCGCCTCCGGCCAGGGCGTGAGCTTCGCGGTCCGGGCGGGACGGAAGGGTGAGGTGTCGAAGCTGCCGACGTCGGTGGGGAGGTCGTCGCGGGTTCCAGCGATGGCGGCGAGGCGGGATTGGGCGGCCTCGGTCACCGCTCGCGTGAGGGCGATGCCCGGGTGGCTGTGACAGCCGCCGCCTGCGAAGTGGACCGGGTAGTCCTCCGACCACAGGTAGGCGACGCACACCGGCAGCCCGTACGGGCCGTCCACCAGCGCGGTCTCCAGGTTCATACCCGCAGCCGCAAGCTGGGCGATCACCTCTCGACCGAGCGGGTCGTCGACCGTGCGGGGGTCGATGAGCGTGCGCCGTCGGCCGCCCGTCTGCGCGTCCCCGTACAGCACGTCGCGCTCCACCACCTCGAACAGGGCGTGCACCGTCGCTTCGTCGCGGGTGTTGCCGCACGCGAGGCCGGTGCTTGTCGCGCGCCACACATCCGGGGTCCACGGGGGACGCTGGCTGCGACGGCGGACCAGGTCGACCGGCAGCAGTGCCTTCGCCCCGCTCACCAGTCCGGTGCCAGCCACCCACTCGCACACCATCCGGGCTAGGGCTTGCTCGGGGTACGGGGCGGTCGCCGGAAGCGCGATCACGGGGCAGTCGGGGGCGACCGTAGCGGCCGGGCCCATCGCGGCAACGCACAGCGGCTGCTCAACGTGCCACAGCTCGATTGCCTCCATCACCGCCGACAGCTTCGCCAGCAGCGCGGTGGCGCCTTTGCCCTGCGACGTGGACAAGGTCCGCGACGCGGGCCGAATCGCCGTCCACACTGGAAGCCCGACGCAGTCCAGGCCGGTCAGGTCCGCGACCCGGGTGATGCCGAACTCCCCAAGGCGCCCGGCCAACTTCCCCCATGTTTCCTCGGGCGTGCGGGCTCGCACCGTGCCCGGCAGCTCCACCAGTTCACCCGACACGGGTCACCTCTGTCCTCTCGATCTCTTCCAGAAACCCAGGTACAAGCCGCTTGCTCGCCTGAACCGCACGCGCCCCGCAGGCCAACCCCCGCGCGGACGCCTCGTTGTCGAACTCCCGCTCAGGACACCGCCACACCCGCAGTAAGAAGCTGCGGGTCACCTCGTCGCGGACTGCCGCCGTCGAGAAGCCCGGCCGGCTGCGGCAGGCCCGGGCAAAGGCATCGGCGTACCGGTCAACTGCCTGCCGGTCGTGCGCCGTCTCACCGGCAAGCAGCAGCGCCACCGTCCGCTCGTCGCGCAGGTCGAGTGCCGGGCGGAAGGCGCGGTCGGCTGGCAGGTCTCCGCCGCACGCCCGGACCAGCCGCTCTGCCAGCGCCATTCCCGGCCCGCCGTCGGACGGGTGCAATGAGAGGTGTTCGAGGTAGGCCGCCCACCTCTCGCGGAACGCGGGGTCGAACACCTGCTGGTAGACGACGCGATCCTCGGTGAACAGCTCCAAGCCGTCCACCCGTTCCCTCACGGCGGCGTTGGACCAGCGGAGGAAGTAGGCCGTCTCCCACCACTGGGGTGAGGCGGGAGAGTCGCTTGTCGCCGCGGCACCGTCGAGCGCAGCACGTACGGCGGCGATCGCGTCGGCGCGCTTAAGGTCACCGAAGTACCGGTCCCGCTTGCGCTGCTCGGTAAGCCACCCGACGAACTCCGTCTCGCCCTGGCTGCGGCACACGGCCCGTACGGCGGCCCAGGTTCGCTGCGGGTAGTAGACCGCGCGCAACGCCGCCAGCAAGCGGGCGGCCCGCTCGGCGTTCATCACCCCGGCCAGGACGGCCAGCTGCAGGACATGCCGCAGGTTGACGAGCGGCCAGGTGAGCGCGCCGAACTCCCCGTCCGGGGCCTGCCCGACCGCGACCTCATCGTCACCGTCGATCTCTCCCGAGGCGTAGGCGGAGTAGATGCTGCCAACGCCGAGCATCCCGTACGGCGCCAGTTCGACGGCCCGTAGCGCGCCGATGCTCGCCGCCCCAATCACCCGGACACCTCGCCCCATCGAGGCAAGGATCTCCTTGTGCCGCAGCGCCGGCGCCTGGTGGTACACCCCGTCGATGAGCACTAGCGTGTCGCCGCTGCCGATCGCGGTGTCGAACAGGTCGCCGTGCCGTGCCGGCGGAAGCACCCGCAGGCCCGGCACGGCGAGTACGGGCTCGGACGCCGGCAGCGTCGGCCCGACGTACACGTGAATCACTGCACCCTCCGGTGAAGCGCAAGGGGCGCCCCTGCCCCGGGCTGCGGGCCCGGGGCAGGGGCGCCCAGGTCAGGACGCGGACGTACAGGAGAGGACTACTCCTCGTCCTCCACGTCGACAGCGACCACCACGGTGCTGGTGATCTCCTCGGTCCCCTCCACGGACGCCGAGGTGTTGGCGGCCGCGATACCGGACTTGGACTGCTCCATATCCTTCTCCTCTTGTCGATTAACAACGATGCGAGCCGTTTGCCCGCATCCGTTGGCGCTGCGGGCCAAAAGCCCGCCTGCCCGCCCCAGGCCGGGGCGGGAAGCTTGTGGTTCAGCCCTGAGAGAGGGCGTGATGGTCGACGACGAAAGCCTTGGCGAGGGCATCAGTGATGCACGTGCTTTCCTCATGATCACAGTGGAAGGGCAGGAGCCGCCGCTTAGTGAGTCTCACTGCAGCCGCACTCATGGCAGGTGCGTGAGAATCTTGCGGGAGTAGATGCCCGAGGCGTTCGACTCCATCGCTTCGCCATCGTTGGAGCAGGTGAGCACGGCAGTTCCCAGACGTGACCACGATGTCTCCATCGCCAGTCCCGGATCAGCTCCGCTGATCCTGTCTTTCGCTCCCTTTACGGAACCAGCAGCGCAGAGCCAAAAGCGATGCCCGAGGGAAGAGTGCGCACCACGGCTCTGCGGAAGCTGGGGCCACGGAGGTTGGGCACATACTCGACGACAGACGCGGGGCGTCGCAGCGGCCCGAACGGCTACCGGTGAGTTCTCCAGTGATGCCGGAGGCAGGAATGGCTGCAGCACCCTCTCTCTGCGGCTGCAGTGGAGCAGGTTGGGGCGAAGGCTGCCGGTTAGCAAGAGAAGAACCCCGACCTGGTGCTGGCCGTACCGGAACATCAAGTCGAGGTCCTCGTAGAGATTCGTGTCAGCAGGTCCTCTGGGGCAGTCGCAGCCCGTCCATGCCCAGAGCATCCGAGTGGAAGCTGACTTCCATGGCGACCAGCCCGTCGACGACCTGCTGGGCCGCTTCGCCGAGCTCGCGCACGGCGTCGCGGTTGTTCTTCCCGAGGATCTGCTCTACGCCATGCGACTGCGTGATCTGCAGGTTCAGACGCACGCGGCCGTCCGCTTCGCAGACCGCGGCGAACACATCCAGCTCCAGCTCGCCGGCGTACCCGCCGATGCAGTTGTTGAGCATCGCACCCCAGCGGGAGAGCGTCTCGGCATCTCGGGCGACGACGAGGCTCAGACCGGGGGCTGCTTCCCGACCATCCAGCAGTGCGGCCGTCTGCAGTGCCCATTGGTGGCGCTGGGCCTGCTTCGCGATCCGCTCGAGGCGGCGGGCCTCCTCGCGTTCGTAGCGCTCACGATCGTGGGCAGCCATCAGCTCGCGCCGACGGTCCTCGATCAGACCCAACGCCTGCACGCGGAACGCCTCGTCCTTCCAGAGGTCCCAGTCAGCGGCCTGGGCCGTACCCTCGGGAAGCAGCCGGATCTCGCGGTTGTAGTGCTCCATCTCGCGAAGGGCGTAGATCTCCTCCTGTATGACGCGCTGGGCCGCACGGCCCCGGGGGTCGTGCCAGCGCTCGATTGCGGGCAGGTCCCGGACCAGGTGCTCGAGGTCACGGGAGCCGCGGACCCGGCGCTGCCCGCGGGCGGCGATGATCTCCGGAAGGAGGTCGAGGTCACGGGTGACGGCCAAACGGTGAGCCGTGCAGTCGGCTGCATCGGCCAGCGTGCGCCGCGCCTGGTGGACGGGCTCTTTGAGGATCCGTCGCAGCACCGGCTGCGGAGTCCGGCGCAGGATCGAGCGGATGCCTCGCCGCTGCAGGGATGTGAGCGACAGCTCGCGCATCAGGCTGCGGCCGCTGGCTGTTTCCGTGGTGCGCATTGCGTCGATGAGCCAGTCCACAGGCACCAGCCCGCGGAACATGGCGAACCAGCTCAGGGTGCTGATGTCCAGACGCTCCACCTCGCGGGCCAGCGGCCGACGGTAGGCGCGCACGCCGAAGAGGTTCTTCGCGACCTGCGCATGGTCGTGGGCATCGAGATAGGGCAGGTAGGCGGAGGCCGGACGATCCTGCCGGTCGTCCTTGAGCAATGGGAAGCGGTCGTTCCAGTTCGGCAGCCCGCCGATGTGTTCGCGGATCGCGGCGATCGCCTGGTCCACGGCGTTGTCGACTCCCTCAGGCTCCGGTCCTTCGAGTCGGCGGGCCTGCGGGTTGCTGCGCATCCAGCTCAGCAGTGTCCCGGACAGCCCGTGGATCCAGGACTCGACCATGGTCTCGGAGAAGACATGGCGGGTGGTGGATTGGCCGGTGCGGCGGTCGATCTCGCGCAGGACGACGAGGTCCTTCTTCGTGCGGGCCATCGACGTGAGCTTCTCGGAGGTCCAGTAGTGGAATGCCTTGCCCGAGGCGCGCATGCGGTGCACGCGCCTGTAGAGCGAGACGGCGACGGACGTCCGGCCGTCAGGTAGAACCCGCGCCAGGATCCTCAGGCTGATGCCGGAGATCGCGCCTTCGACTGCGGCGACACCCTGCTCGGCAAGGGCGTCGTCGACATACTTGATGTAGAGCAGGGCGTGCTCGGTGCGCTCGGGCATGGTGGTCTCCCCCGGGAAGACGTGATGGATTCGGCAATGAGACCCCCGGCGCTGCTTTGCAGCGCACTGCCCGCGTCTCATCCGATTCCCTCTCCCCCAACTCGCCCCCCTGGCAGGGCATTCGGGACCACCTGTTGGTGAAAGGCCATGTCATTCGAAAGGTCTTTCGACAGGGATTGCACAGCCCGAATGACTCGGAGTGAGAAGCCGGGGCTGAGCGTGCTAAAAAGGACGACCCCCGCCGACGGTCCCTGCGGGGGTCTTGGCTGTGCTGTTCGTCAGGCACACCGTTCGATGCGCGTGGCCCCCAAGTCGCCCTGAAGCCCGGTGGCCAGGTCGTACCATAAGCCACTACCCAGTCGGACCAAGGTCTTTTCCTCCCGACCTCCCCAGCCGGGGATGGCGGGGACGTCGCGTCGGTCGAGGACGGTGGTCGTGCAGATGGTCTCCCCGGTGTTCTCGTCGAGGCTGCTCTTGACGACGACCTTGTCGCCGACCTGAAGGTTCGCAAGATCATTTGTGCTGATGGTGCTGGTGCTCATGGCGCTGTGCTTCTTTCGGATAGGATCCGGACTGCGGTTTCAGTTCTGGGTCGCGCTCATGAGCGCCTTCCTCGCGCGGCGCTTCTCGGCAAGAGCCCGAAGGGTACGCAGGAGGATCCACCAGCACACGCCGCTGAAGGCGATGCTGACGATGATCGGCGTGTACTGGCCGGTCATGACGCAGAAGACCGCAGCCGGCGCGAGGACGATCACGTTCGTCGCGATCATGAGGGTGAGGAGCACCCGTCCGATCGTCTTGCCGGCGCGGTCGCGCCACGTCGAACCCGCGGTGCTGGTGGTGGCGTTCATGCGCTGGGTCCTTCCTCGATGATGTAGATCTTCTCGGCGACGTAGGCGTCGTCCTGCTCCTCGGCTGCGCTCTCGACTTCATGGGAGATCTGGCTGATCACGGGGATCAGCGTCAGCCGGTCGATCGGGTAGGCCGTGCGGATGGTGAGCACGGCAGTGGTGAGTCCGGCCGCAGACGGGAACGTCACGCCGTCGAGCTCCGCGTGCGCGCCGCGGATGCTGTAGCTCGCCGCAATGGGCACCGTGTGCCGCGGCAGCTCCGGCATCTGCGCCGCGCGTGCGTGCAACGCGGCGCTCACTGCGCCATGAACATCAGCGAACTCGCCGGCGTGCAGGACCACCGGCGCAGCGTGCTCGTAGCCCGCTGCCACCTCGAAGGCGACCTTGGCGGCCTCGACGGAAGCGCGCGTCGGGCAGTGCGGTCCCGGGTAGCCCTCGTCTCGCCCCGTCATCTCGGAGCACAGGTGGCAGTGCGCGGGCCCCAGGTCCGGAACGCAGTCGCCGCGCATGTGCTCCGTCTGTCGGGGATCAGTGGGTTCGAGGGGCTGGCTCATGGCTGTACTCCTGGCGCTGGACGTGATCTTTCGAAGACCAGACCGGATCAGCTCCGCTGATCAGACAAAGAGAGACCCCCGCACAGCGAGCGTGATGCTCAGCAGGCGGGGGTTCTGCGGAGTTCAAGGAAGCGGCGGGCGGCCGGCCGTTCGGGTCGGCCTGCACCGGGGGGCGGGGTTCAGCGCAGGCCCATGCTGGCCTCGATCGCGTCGCCCTCCTCCTGCTGGTCCTGCCAGCAGGGCTCGCATGGGTCGCTCTCGGAGCACTCCGGGCGGGGCTGGCCGTTGGGGCACAACTCACCGGCGGCCCCGGCGGGCTGGGCGGGGGTTCCGCCGGTGCCGCACTCGCACGTGTGGGCGCAGCGCTCACAGTCCTCGCAGACCTGGTGCGGGCAGCAGCCGCAGGGCAGGAACCGGTTCGGCGGCAGGGTGCAGCGGTGGGCGTCCTCAGCGGCGGCCGCGGCCTCGGCTTCCTTGCGGGCGAGCGCCTTCACGCAGGCCTGGCACGACACTTCGGTGCCGGGGGCCTCGAGGCTGCTCACCGTGTCCTGCGGGAAATACATGCCGCACGCGCCGGCGTCGCCGATGCCGTCATCGAGCTGCCGGGTGGCGTGCACGGTGCGGCCGCGGTTCGTCTTCTTCCGGCTCGGGTAGCCGTCCGGGTCGGCTTGGCGCTCCAGAGCACGCAGGGCCTGGCGTACCGCCTCGGCGTCGGCGTCGCTGGTGATTCCGACGGCGCGCAACGACTGGCACGGCCACGGGTCGCGGCCGCCGATCGTGTGCTCGCTGCTCCGACACTCCGGCGGGTGTCCACTGCACAGCTTCGGGGCGGCGCAGCAACCGTGCCGGGGGTTCGCGGTCTTCGGGTGCAGGGCGAGCATCGCGCCCTGGAGGCGCAGCATCCCCACCGCGGCGGCTGCCCGGATCGCGTCCTCGTGGGCGTCGAGGAGCGCCTTCGCCTCCTCGTGGAAGACGGGCCCGCCGACCTCCGGGGCAACGAGCTGGTTGAAGATCGGGCGCCGGGTCTCCCGCACGGTCGGATCCGGGGCCTGCCCGCCCAGCTCGTCGGCCTGGTCGTCCAGCCGCAGAGCGGAGATGAGGATGGCGTCGTGGGTCTTGGAGTCGGCCGTGGCCGGCAGGTTCAGTTCCGTACGGCGCAGGAACTTCGCGGCGCGGCGCAAGGTGGGGATGTCTTTCGGGGTGAATTCGACGGTGACCATCGGTGTCCTTACTGTGTAGGTGGGTTGATTCCGGCCACTCGTAGGATCGGGAGGCCCAGGAATGCCGGGCGTGGCACACGGGCGGCCTCGTCGGTCTGCTGGCGGCGGAGCCGAGCGCTGTTGAGCCGAACGGAATGCGTGGGCCACGTTCGTCGGCGCGCACGGGCGCCGGGCAGGGCGCCCGTGCGCGCCGGTGATCCGGCCCCGGCCCCGGCCCCCGCTGTACTGGGTGAAGCATGCGGCGCTGACCGCGCGCCGCATGCTGGCCTTGTGGCGCCGGACCAACCGGCCGCGCGCCGCGTGATCGTTACCGTCATCGTGTCGGATCCCGTCTCAGTAGCCCTTGTCTCAAAAGCCCTTGCGGGCCGCCGCGCGGGACTGTGCTTCGGCGTCACGGTCGGGGATGGTGGCGAGGAGTTCGCCGGGGCTCGCGGCCCTGGCGAGGGACTTGGTACGGGCCGGGTCGGCGTACAGGGTCCACACGTCGCCGCCCATACGGGGCCAGTAGGAGAGCTGCCAGAACCGGCGGTTGGCGTAGCTGATCTGCCAGGAACGCGGGCCGGACGGGGGCGCGCTCACACCGGCGGGAAGGTCCGGCAGTTCCGGCGCGGGACCGTACGCGCGGTCTATGTAGGCGAGGTGCTCGGCGGTCGGCACGATGGCGACGCGCACCGTGTGCGGCCACCGGTGCCCGTCGGGCAGCATCGGCGCCCACTCCTTCCATTGCGCCTCGCTGCTCGCGCTGCCGGTGTACGGCGCCCAGGCCGTGCCGCGCGCGTAGTTGAAGCCAAGCCGCATCAGGTGCCACCCGGCGGCGATCTTCAGCCCCTCCGTGTTCGCGCCGTCGGTGATGGCATCCAGGTAGATCCCGGCTGGGTCGTTCTCCCGACCGGCTGGGCCGCGCTCCGTGAGCGGGATCATGTGGCGCTCCGCCGTGCTGCCCTCGGCGGTCATCAGCCGCAGCGTGGCGCCCCCGCCAGCGAGCGGGTACGCCATCCGGACTTCCGCTACGGTCGGCAGGGCGGCGAGTTGGCCCGCACGCATCCGCTCTAGCCGCTCGTCCATGGTGGCCGCCACCTGGGTGCGCTCGCCGCCCTCGGCGGCCATACGCCGTGCGGCGCCGTGTGCACGGGTGCCCTGGTCACGAGTTGCCGGCGCGGATGTCACGGTTGCGGCCGTCTTCTCCCGCTCGTGGGCAACCGCGCCGACCGCCAGCGCGAGCGCGCCCTTACGGGTGGTGCTGTGGCTGCCGACCTGCCGCCGCTCGCCACCGACTTCGCGCACCATCCAAACCAACTCCGCGTTCTTGGTCACCTGGTACGCCGCATAGGTGCGCTGCGGGAACCGGCGGCCGTTGAGAGTCTCGCCGGGCAGGTCGAACAGCCAGCCGTCTACGCCGTACTCGGTTCCCTCCGGCGCACGGCCGTTGGTCGGGGTGTACCGACGGTACGAGCGGGTGCCGATCTCCCGGACGATGCTGCGGGCCTGCGTGGTCATGCTGGGGGTTCCTCTCGGGTTGCTGCCGTGGTCGGGTTCGTGCTGAGTGCCCCCGGCCGGTCTCGAACCGGCCGACCCGCCCGCACTCGTCGCAGGGTCGGGGGCGCCATGAGGGTTAGAACGGGGGACAGCACAGGGGGCCGGTGCACTCGTGCGCGGCGGCCTGCGCCTGCGCTGCCTGGCGCTCGCGCTCGGCCTGATCGCTGCGCATGATGCGCCGGGCGACACACGGCGCGTTGTCGCACGTGGTGTGCCCCTTCAGGGCGTCGGTGGAGTCGTCGAAGATCTCGATAAGCCCGTAGTCCTCGCACCAGCCGCACAGCGGCTCCGGGGCGTGCAGGCTCTCGCCGTCCACGCACCCGATCCAGTTGGACGAGTCGTACCAAGCGCCCTGCCCGTCGGCCTCGATCCACTCGATAACGCGCGCGCAGTGCAGACAGGCGTACGTCGGCTCCGGCAGCGTCAGCCGGAAGTGGTCGGCCACGGCGGCAGCGCACTGCCCGGCCTGCATGCCCGCGCTCGCCGTGGGCTTGTGCTCGTCACCAAACCCGTTGAACACGAACCGGGTTGACTCGTCGTCGGTGACCGAGGCGGCCACGGCCCACAGTGCGACCGTGGGCAGGTCGTAGTGATCGGCGAACCGGCGGCCCTCCGGGGTGCGGGCGGACGGGTCGGCCACACAGTGGATCCACACCCGTGCACGCCCCGGCACGCTGCACACCAGGTACTCCGTGGGCAGCCCACGCCACGGCTGGTCCACGTGGTGCACGATCCCGAGCGCTTCGAGCGCGTCACGGAGCATGGCGCCGGTGTGGCTGTCGTACGCGGGGCGCGTCTTGGTGAGGCTGGGGCGTGCGGTGAACGTGGACATGCGGGGTTCTCCTCGGGTTGGTTCGGGTTCCGTGGCCGTGGACGCCCCGCCCAGGTGCAGTGCGCCGTAAGGGGGTTGGGGTGTCAGGCGCCCTGGCCGGTCAGGCCGCGCGCGGTGCGATATGCGGGGATCAGGTCCCAGGTGGAGCCGAGCCGGTACCACCAGAAGAGTTCAGGAGCTGGCGCCGGTGCGGTGTTCGCGGCGGGCGCGCAAGGTCGCGGCGTGCAGCTCGGCTGCGTAGCGACAGATCATCACCCACGTTGCCCGGTTTCCGTTGGCGAGTGTGTCGCGGAAGTGGTCGGCGGCAAGCCATGCCTGACGGTCCGCCCAGTCGGCTGCCGAGCCGTCGTCCCTTCGGGCGGCGAAGTCGAGGTGCCGGGCGGCGTTCATGACCGCCATGTGGCCTTCGGGGCACAGGTCGGGCAGGCTGGTTGCGGGGTCGCGGGCGAACATGTCCCCGGCGGGCGGGTTCGGATCGAACGAGATGTCACGGTCGACGGCGTAGAAGCGCGAGCGGATCTCGACGAGGTAGCGGGTGACGAGATCCCACGTGAGTTCGCTGCCGTCGCCGACGCGAGCCTTGAATGTGGCGGCGGCATGGCGGGTGAGGTGCGCGGCTGGGGCGAGGTGCTGCCGGTCCCGGTGGCGGCGGAAGTCCTCCAGCCGTACGGCCGCTTCGAAGAGCATCATGTGCCCCGAGTAGGCGTGTTCCTTCAGTGACGCTCCGGGGCGTGTCTGGGCCGGGGGCGTAGGCGGCTCGGGCAGCTCCGTGTCTGCCGCCTCTCCGTCGCTGCCGGCAGTTGCCTGTGCGGCGTGGGCGGCCGGGAGCGCGGGACGAGTGCCGGGCTTCCAGACGATCACGCCCAGGCCGGTCTTGTGGCCGTCCTCCACGTGCCAGCCGACTTCGCGGAAGCGGTCGGCGTAGATCTTCTTCTCGACCGTCCATGTGTCCTCCTGGACCTGGGCGGCGCTCTTCGTCGCGTGCGGGTAGCGGTGCGCGTAGCGGATGTACTGACCAGCGAGGAGGATGTAGATCTTCACCATGCCCGGCATCTCGCCGGGCACTACCCAGGCGCCGCGGGCCTCGTCCACGTCGAACGTGGAGGGGTCGTCTGCGTCGTACTCGTCCCGCAGGAGTGCCACCTTCAGCCGCATGTGGTGCTTCTCGGTGCCCGCGAGCACCTGGAGCGCGGCCTTCACGTCCTCGTGTTCGGAGTCCTTGGGCAGGCTGCCTTTCGTGCCGTTCGCGAACCGGCCGACCACCACCCCCTCAACCGCGTCGCTCCGGCGCCACGCCTCGTCCTGGGCGCCCTGGTCGGTAGGGCGCAGGTGGGGCAGGACGTTCGCCTGTGGTGCCGGGACCGGCCGCACCTCGACGTCGGCGACCACGGCCGGCGCGGCCTGGGAGGACGACGCGAGTGGGGGCGGCCCGGTGACGTCCGGAGCGGCTAGCGCGGTGTCGCTCGTGCCGGAGCCCTCCCCGGCCGTTGCCTGCTGCTCGTTCGCGGTTTCGCGGTCGATGGCGTCCATCGCGGCGAAGGCGGACGTGTCGCGGCCGGTGGTGATGGTGCCCTCGATCTGCTTGTCGCTGTAGTAGTCGAACGACTGCCACCGGGTGGGGGTGATCCGGGAGATGCGGACCGAGCGTCTGACGGATTTTCCGTCGGCGTCGGTGTACTGGTGGCTGAAGACGTAGCCGTTGCGGTCTTTGCGGTACTTGGGCCGGATGCGTTCGGTGCTCATGATCTTCTCTGGGGTCCTTGTCTGATGTGATGGGTGTGTGGGAGGCGACCGGCCGCCAGTGGGCCAGCCGGTCGCGGGGTCAGCGGGTCTCGGCGGTGAGGTCGGCCACGCGCCGCTGGTAGGCGCCCCAGACGCTTGCGGTGTCCAGGCTGGGGCCGGTGGTGTAGCCGGTGGGGGAGGATGCGTGCGCCCACGTGCCGTGTGCGGTGGCGACTTCCCGGTATTCGGTGCGGCTGGCCGGGTGGGATGCGATGGTGACCCACTGCGCGCCGGTCAGGGACGGATAGGCCGCCAGGTGGGCGGCGACGGCCGATGCCATGGCGTCGGCGGCGGCCGCCGGGTCGGTGATGTCGGCGGGCGCCTCGGTGAAGTCGCCGTGCACGTGACGAGTGTTGAAATCGTCGGTGATCACAGCACTGATGCCGAACAGTCCGGCCAGCGGCACGTCATAGCCGGACACGGCGCGGCGGTCGGTGTAGGAGTGCGCGTCGATCCACACGCCCGGCTGGCCCGCAGCGGTGGTCACCAGGGAGGCGCCGGGCAGGGAACGCCAGGGCTTGACCACGCGGAAGGTGACACCGTGCGCCGTCAGCGCGGCCGTGAGGATCGCGCCGGTGCGCTCGGCGGCGGCGGGGGCGGTCTTGCTCAGGTCGTGGGGCCAGGAAGTCATGGTGTACCTCTCATATCGATGGGGTGTGGGTGGGGCTGAGTGCATGCGGCCCGGCTCGACCGGGCAACCGGCCTACCGGGCGGCGCGGGTGGATCAGAGGAGCGGTGGGTCCTGGTCCGTGCGGAGGGGCGGGGACCAGACCGGCGCTGATCGCCATACGGCGCTCGGGGCTCACCCGCCACTGAGGGGCACGCGGGGGCCGTGCCTCTGGGGCCGGTCGGCCCGACCGGCCGCAGCCTCCGCCGTGGCCTCCGTGCGCGCGGTCTCGACCGTCTCCTGCTTCTGAGTGGCCTCCGCCTCGCACGGCGCGGCCTCCGTCTGCCCGAGGGTGCCGCCCGCGCCGTTGCGGTACTCCGCCGGGGCCGGAGCCTCGGGGGCGTTGCCGTCGTGCACGGGTCCTCATGCCCTGAAGACCAGACCGGATCAGCTCCGCTGATCAGGCAGAAAAAGAGAGACCCCCGCCCGGCGAGCATCATGCTCAGTCGACGGGGGCTCCGCGGAATTCACCTGCCGACGCCCAGAGGTGAGCCCCAGTCGGCTACGGCTGAATGCCGCCGTCCGGCACGAGGATCGTGATCCGGTCCTGGCACAGCTGCTGGCCGCCGTTCGAGAAGAGACCACTCAGGCTTCCTGCGTCCGTGCCTTCCTGGTCGGGCCCGATCTTCAGCCGACTCCTGTCGCGCGGGTCGCCGGTGTAGCTCGGCTTCGACGCATCGACGGGCTCGACCGTGCAGCGCAGCCGCTCGACGCGCGGCGTCTGGTCTGCTTCGTGTGGATCGATGACTCGGACCGTGATGTCGTTGATGAACGTCGAGCGGTGCCACAGGAACGACGGCTGAGCTCTGCGCTCCTCTACCGACACGCTTCTGGGCACGACGACGTTGTGGTCTTCGATGGTCGTGTAGTCGTAGCTGATGTCGGACGAACGCTCCGAGGCGGTCGTGGCCCTGTAGTAGCTGCCGTCGGTGCGCTTGACGAGCTTCTGCACGGGGTCCGCGACGTAGACGATCTTCGTGTTGGCCATGGCGGCGCGGTCCTGGGCTTCCTGGCTTCTCATCTGGTTGCCCCAGATGACCAGGCTTGCGACCAGGGCGGCGATGGCCGCGATCGCGATCGCCCAGCCGCGAAGGAGCGAGCGCCTGCGTAAGGGGCTGTTGTACATGGTGGTGGTCTCTCTCTTTCTGCTGGTGCTCAGGCGGTTCCGAGGTCGCTGCGCATGCGCAGCCGCTTGGCGAAGAAGCCGGCCTCGATCTCGAAGTGGCCCTGGTGCAGCTCGTAGAGCGCAGGGCAGACGGGCCCGGAGGCCCAGCCTGGATGGCTTCCGGGAAGAGGGCTCTGCCCTCCCAGGCGAGGTGCCAGGCCTGGCAGTAGTAGACGAGCTTCTGGAGCTTCCTCGCGGTCATCGCCGGCCGGTCGGGCTCGGCCGCGGCGCGCTTCTGCAGGATGTACTCGGCGACGTCGAAGACGGATGTCTGGGACTCGGCCACCGCTTCAGCTGTCATCTCGCTCTGGTCACCACCAGTGCCGGAACAGGTAGTCGCCGCGCGGCAGCACGCCGCGGCGGATGAGGTCGGCGAGGACCAGCCTCAGCGACGGCGAGAAGGCGCGATCGGCGAAGAACCGGCCCTCGAACACGGCCTTCTCAAGGTCTTGCGTCGCCGGCGGGTTCGCCCCGACGGTGGCTGGTGTGTTCTCGTCGGCGACGCGGATGCTCAGCCAGTAGTCCAGCTCCGTCATGCCGGTCTTGAAGGCGCTCTCGCCGGTGCGGGAGTCCCAGCCGAGGCAGATCTCGGCGCCGTCGAGGTCGCCGAGTGCCTGCAGGTAGTCCCCATCGGAGGTGAGTTCGTAGAGCTTCACGCTGTCATTGCCGATGTGCTCGTCGTCCCGCTGGCATCCGCGCAGCGAGCTGTACGGCTTGCCGTAGACGCGCTCGACGATGGCCTCGATCGGAATGTATCCGTTCTCGGCGGTCACAAGATCAGCGTGCGGTTCCAGCGTGTAGATGCTGCGGGGCGTGTATTCGGGCGCATCGGGCATGACGGAGCCTCCTATGGGTGGTTCGGTGGTGGTTGCGGGGACGAGCGCGTGCGGCTCAGTACTCGCCCCGCAGGAGGTCCGCCAGAGCCTGGGCATGGGCGTTCTTCGCCAATTCGACGGCTGCCTGCTCCTGGAGGGAGTGGATCTTCTCCCCGGCCTGGATGCGTTCCTCCACGGCGTCCATGGTGAGAATGGCGGCAGCGAGCTCGAGCCGGGCGTCCGCCACGCGGCGCTTCAGCTCGGGGTGCCGCTCGGACATCACGCTCAGCCGGTGGACGGCGGCGACCTTCTGCTCTTCGCTGACGGTCATGGTGCTACGCCTCCTTGAGGCTCTCCCAGATCTCCCTGTACTCCGGGCGGACCGGGTACTTTTCCGGGTTCTTCGACGGGGCCCGCTTCTTGCCGCAGAGGGCGAAGACGGGCTCGCTCGTCGTGGAGGAGCGGACGATGTCCTCCTTGCTGACGTAGTGGCTCAGGCGGTTGTGGTCACCAGCGCCGTCGTCCTTCACCCGCTCCTCGTTCTCGACGATCGAGTCGAAGAGGGCGTCGGTGTCCGTGTTGGTGCCGGGGTGGTCGAGGGTCGTGCTCATGCTGCGGGCTCGGCGAGGTCGATCTTCCGGCCGCGGGCCAGCTCGGCGGCCGGGACGATGATGCGGTAGCCGCCGACCGGGTAGCTCGGGTGGTCGGAGTACACGACGGCGCAGGTCCAGGAGCCGGAGTGGCGCTTGCGCGGCACGGGCTCTTCCTCGACGCCGTCGGGCAGAGCGTCCTTCCGGAACTCGATCGGCACCACGACGACGCGGTAGGACTGGTCCGTGCGCGGCGGCTCCCAGGGCAGCTCGACGAGCAGGTCCTTGGGCCACTCTTCGATGGTCACGGGCAGGGTGGACAGGTAGTGGTTCAGCGAGCCTTCGGGGGCCTGGGCCAGCCGGGTCCGCTCCTGCTCTTCGGTCTCGATGAAGCCGGTGCGGCTGAGGAAACTGGGGCCGCACGGTAGCGGCCCCGGCGGGTGGTCGGTGGTCGGGCGGGTCATTACCAGTCGTCGCCCCCGGCCACGGGGCCGTCAGGCGTGATCACGACCCCCCGGCCGTCCCACAGGGCGTCGTTGAGGTCCTGGTCCTGATCGGTGGTGGGGTCGGTGTCGGTGGTCATCGGTTCCTCCTGGGGCCAGGCGCCAGCACTTCGTGCAGGCGCCCGGCGGTGGTCGGTCAGGCTGCCGTGGTTCTTGGCCTTCGGCTTCCGTCCGATCAGGTCCGGCAGGAGGAAGGCGAGTCCCATCGTCGCGAGGGCGGCAGCGATGACGATGAGAATGATGGGCAAGCCGGGCATGGTCTGAAGCGCATTCATCGGCGTGGTCTCCTTCGAGATCACAGTGGAAGAGAGGGGAAGGGGCGAAGAAGCCGCTGGTCAGCGCGTCTCGCTGTAGCCGCACTCGGAGCACGTGTGCGTGACCTTCTCGGCCTTCTTGCTGGCACGGACGCCGTGGGCGTTCGACTCCATGTCGATGGCGCAGTTCGGGCAGTTCATGGCTCGGCTCCTGACGTGACGAGGATGTTCTTCAACGCCAGATCCGGATCAGCTCCGCTGATCCCTTGTGCTCACCGCCTTCACGGGACGAGCAAAGCGAGCCACGAGGGAGAAAAACACAGCACCCCGGCGCAGCTGCTGCCCGAAGGCAGAGCACGCACCGGGGTGCTGGGGAAGCCGGAGCCGCGGAGATCTCCAGGGACGCGCCGCAGGGATCAGCTACAGCGCTCAGGAATCGAACCTGTTCCGCGGTCGGTCTGCACGGTGTGCCCACTGGCGCACGCCGAGGATCAGTCGGCGCACTGCGGATTCGAACCGCTCCGTGCAGAAGTCTGTGGCGGGCCTACTGGGCCAACCGCCATGCGGCTGCCCGGAATTCCTCGAAGGTGACGGGCTGCGCCACTGGCGGCCAGAGCCGAATGCGCCGGCCCAGCGGCTCAGGTAGCCCTTGCACAGCTCTTGGTCGACCAGGCGGTCTTCTTCGCTGTCGAGCGGCGTGTTGGCCGTGAAGTCGAACGGCAGGGTTGACACAGGGTCTCCTGCAGGATGGCGACGGTGCTCACGACTGACAGTGCCAAGGATGTTGTTCATTGCCGGATCCGGATCAGCTGCCCTGATCCCCTTCGTGGTGACATGAGGCTCAGCGAAGACGAAGATCCCTGGTGACGGAGCGGGGCCGGCTCCATCACCAGGGATCGCTGTATTCGGTTCTCGGTATTTCCATTCTGGGTGTTCAGCTCTTCTTGCCACCCAGGTTGATACGAACCCGGGAGGCCGGCTTCTCCGCCGCCTTCGAGGTCTCGCCGAGGTTGATGCGGACGCGGGACGTGGGAGTGCCAGCGGTCTTGATCTTGCTGCCGAGGTTGATGCGGACGCGGGACTGCTTGCTCACGAATTGCTCCTTCATCGGGACGGCGAAGACTCCACCACCAGGTGGTGTCAGGCTTGGCTCAGCCGAACGGCAGCTGCTCGTCCACGGCGCTGGCGTGCGCGACGGCCGGGGCAGCAGCGGCGACGGGAGCAGCCTGGGCCTGCAGGTTCTGGTTCTGGGCCTCGGCCTTGGTAACGCGCTCGGCCAGGCGGGCCTGGGTGGTCGCGCGGGACTCCAGGAAGGAGATGTTCTGGATCTCGAGCTTGACCTCGAAGACCTCCACACCGTTCTTGGTGTAGCGGTTCATGCGGGGCTCGTAGCTGAGGGAGACCAGGTCGCCCTTGTGCACGTGCGCGAAGGGGCCGGTGCCCGGGGTCTGGGCGCGGACGAATGCCTCGAACGGAAGGGCGTCGGAGATGCGGTTGCCCTGGGCGTCGGTGTAGCTGCGGTCAACGAAGACGGTGAGCATGACCTTCTTGGAGCCGTCCTTGTTCTTGAAGACCTTCGGGTCGTTCGCCAGGCGGCCGATGACGGAAGCGGTGCTGTTCGGGTTCGACATGATGGATTCTCCTTGAATACAGCACAGCGCCCGGATCGACGTCGTCGTCCGCGCGCAGTGGGTGGATTGAGCTGAGATGTTCAGTTGTCTGTCATGCCACCATCCGGATCAGCTTCGCTGATCAGATGATGTTCTCTTTCAGTGCCTCTTCCGAATCAGCTATGCTGATCGAATGCTTGTCATTCCGAGTCCCGAATCGGCTTTGCCGATCAGACTCGTGTTCTTCGCTGGGTTACCGGCCACTCCCCCGACCAGACCTCCGGCGTGATGTCCGGATGTCCCGCAACTCGGCCTTCAGTTGGTCCGCTCGTGCGGTGTCGTCGACCTTGCAGGCGAGCCGGTAGGAGTGTTCGGGATCGACGATCTTGCCTCGGTGGACGACTGCCAGGGTGAACCAGAACATCAGCAGGACCAGTCCGACGGCGATGGGGATCCCGAGACTTACAGCGTCACCTGCACTTCGTAGGCCGTCGAACCGAAGGGTCCGACGGTGAGTGCGTGCACGGGCGTCACCAGACCTGCCTGCGCCAGGCGAGCCGTCAAGCCCGAGTGCTCGGACCAGTCCTTGATGAAGACGTTCCCGGGCTCGGGCGTAAGGCCGTAGCCCTGCAGGCTGATCGAGATGGGCTCGGCGGGGCCCTCGGCGTTTTCGAGTTCCAGCACACGGTTCTCGTTGTCGTGCACGAGCGCTCCGGTCAGCTCGATGCAGCCGAAGTCGACGGTGACGTCGTGCTTCACGGTGGTCGTGGACTCAGCCATGGTGGTCTCGCTCTTCTCGTGATGTGGATTGGGGACGCTCACGGGCGCGATCAGCTGATGCCTCCGCTTTCGCATGCTCCGTGGGCCTGAAGCACAAGCGGTAAGGCGGGGGCGGCAGGCTGGTGGTGGTTCGCGGTCACGGCTGGTCCCCCTGGAGTACGGCGCTCAGCCGGGCGGCCAGGTCGGTGTCCTGACCCTCCAGCAGCGCCAGGGCCCGCTCGAGGCGCTGCTCGGCCGTCAGGCGCCGGCGGCGCTCGGACTCCGCACGGTCGTGCAGCTCCTGGATCGCGGTGTTGAGCTGCCGGTTGGTGCGGGTGCGGATGATGGGGAACATGACGTGCTCCTGGTTCAGAAGGTGCTCTGTCCGATGGGGTGAGCGACTGCGGCGGCGCCGGCGTTGAGCTCGTAGCAGCAGGAAGACAACCGACCTCATGGGCTCCGGCACAGCGGTGGGATTCGAACCCATGAAGCGATCGCGCCCGTGGCGAGGGGGTGCAGAGGCCTCTGCAGATCTACTTCCGGATCGACTGCGTCGATCCAGATCAGTCACCAGTCAGCGCCTGCTCGCGATAGAGCTCGCAGATCCGGGCAACGGCTTCGGCCGGAGGCTCGTAGACCGGCGGCAACTCGCTGATCATGATGTCGAGTTCCCGAGCACGCGGCAGTGGCGCGGGCCGCGGCATGTCCTTGCCCTCGGCGGTGTCGAGGTACTGCGAGATCGCACGCTCGATGCACTGGTTGCGGGTCAACACTCTGTTGATGCCGTCGACCGGATCGAGGTCCAGGTCGAGGGTCACTGCCCTGTTCAGTGCCTGGCGCATGCGCTGCTCGATGGTGCGGTGCGCGTTCAGATCGATGACGGTGTCCTTGTATCCGAGCAGCACCGTGTCGAAGACGCCCTCGATGCTCTCCGAGAGCTGCCATCCGGGCAGGTGTTCGAAGGTGCCATCGGTCTCAGGGTCTTCAGCGTCGAGCAGAGAGTTCCAGTCGTCGCGCCGATGCTTCCACTCGTCGTCCGAGACCTCCGCCGGCCGATCAGCCTGGTTCTGGTAGTGGTAGTCGACGAAGATCGGGTGGCCATCGGCTTCGAGGGCCAGGAGCGCGTCGGTGTACGCGCGGTTCCCGGCGAAGGGGTACGCCAGCCGGTGTGTGCCCCACTCGTCGTCGACCTGGCCGAAGACGATGCTGAAGCGCAGCGGATCGTGGAACGTGATGCGGTCATCGAGTCCGGCCTGCTCGTCGAGCCAGAGATTCCGGGCCCGGTAGACGAGGTAGTTGTGCAGGGGGCCGCCCATGTCGCGTTCGCGTACCTCGGCGTTGTCGACGACGCGGGCGACGTTCCTGGCGATGATGGGTACAGCCAACTCGCGGAAGACCTCGCGCATGCGCTGGGAGATCATACGGGTGAGTTCGAAGAGGTCGGGCGCGTGCGCGGTCAGCCGCAGCCCGTCGTACAGCTTGGCGCTCATCGGATTTTCCGTTCTCGGGACGCTCATACAGCTGTCAAGCAGCTGGAGCGAGGTCGTTTTGAGTGATGTGTGTGGCCGGTGTGCTGGTCAGGGCGCGGTAGACCTCGCGGGCGACGAGTCGCATGGGGCAGCGCATGATGTCCTTCTTGGACAGCCTGGTACCGTCGCGGTTGAGGCGGTGACGGTGGGTGCGGCCGGAGGAAGCCGGGATCGGCGCGACCCCGGCGAGGTGCGTGAACACCCCCTCGGACCGCATGTGTTCGGGGTTGTCCCCGGCCGAGGCCAGCCGCTGGCCGGATGTCTCTGGGCCGACGCCGAACAGCTCCAGCAGCGTGGGGCCGCCTGCTTGACCAGCGGGCCGATCTCGGCGTCCAGGACCTGGTGGCGGCGGGCGGTCCGCAGCGCCCTCCGCCGACGCCGACGTCGCGATGCGCCGGTGTCACGAGCAGATCGACGACGCCACTACCCGAGGCAGCGACCCCGACCTCGACGCCGAGGTGCGCGGCATCTTCGAGGCGAGCGGGCTCGGTCACACGCCGCCCGTCGAGGTCGAAGACCTGCGCGAGACAGGCGGCGACCCGCGCAAGCAGATCGTCTTCGAGATCGTGCTCAAGTCCGGTGAGAACGGCATCGGGCCCGAGGCGATCCGCGACGTCATCGCCCGCCTGCACCCCACCGTCACGCCGCCGCACGCCGCAACGATCGGCAAGTAGGTCGGCGCCGACCCCCGCGTACACCAACCCAAGTACGGCCGGTACGACGCCGGGCTGCCCGCAGTACCTGAGATGCACTGGGAAGACTGACCGGCCGCCCCTGCAGCACCCGCTCGGCACCCCGCCGGGCGGGTCCCGCAGGGCGCCACGGCACATCCCGAACAACCGTGGGGTTTCTGGCAGGCTTTCGCTCGCAGAACGGCCCGCGCCGATGAACACCGGAGAGAGACCGTGACCGAGCAGACCAGCCACCAGGACGACCGCGAGACGCGCGTACGGCGCCCCTTCGGCTACCGGCCGTACCTCGTGCCCAACGACGCGGGGCGCGTGCTCGGCGAGCTGACCGCCATAAACGCCGACGGCGACATCGGCCTCGAAGGGATCGCGAAGGTTCTCAAAGCGTCTGACGACGCCGGCCGCACCTTGGAAGACAACGCCCTCGGCGTGCTCGACGTGCTGCGTGCCGAGGGCACCCTCGACGCCGCGACGTACGAGCGGCTGCGGGGCGCCGTCGAGCGGGCAGGTGATGAACAGGTCGGCGAGGCCGGCGCGTACGTCATGAGCACCCGCGAGCGGACAGACGAGCCGGCCGGCGAGGGCGGTTTCGTCGACGACTTCACCTCGGCCAAGGGGGACTGACCCGCCGTGGCCCTTCTGAGCCCAGCGGCGTTCATGCGGTCCGGTCCGGACGGTCCATGTCCCCAACGGTGACACCGGCGACAGCCAGCACCCGGGCGAGCCCGGCACCGTAGGCGCCGAAGTCCCCCCTCCACACCGGCCGGGAACGACGGAAGCAGGCGGCGTCAGCGCTCCTCGCTGATCTCGATCAGGTCGGTGCGGATCGCGCCCATCGGGTCCGGCGCCTGCACCCGCAGGAGCACGGGCTCGCCAGGCACCGTCGGGATCGGTTCGACGGTCAGGATGTCTCTGCACTGCGTGCCGGCCTGCGCGTTCAGGTCCTTGTGGATCAGCGCGCGCAGCTCGATCGGGTTCATCGCCGGACCTCCTTGACGCTCGGGGTGCCGTTGAACTTCGCGACCCACGATCCGGGCGGTCCGGCCAGGCGGGCCGTTGCGGTGCCGTCCGGGCTCGGCGCCCAGCCGGCCATCGCCGTCCGGCGCGCGTCCTCCTCGTCCAGCGCACGGACGGTCGTGGTGATCGGAGCCGTGATCGTGACGGTGAACGTCTTGAGCGGCGGCGCCGTCCTGCGCCACTTACGGTACTGAGCAACGGCGTGCTGGTAGCGCACCAGCTCCCGCACGTACTGCTCGATGCGTACGAACCCGCGGGCCGCGTCGTGGCCGGTGGTGTTGATGTCGCTGAACCGCACCCACTCTCCGGTACCGACCCCGCAGGGACCCGAACGCTCGTACAGGGTGTCCAGCGGGGCGCCTGCGGCCTTCGCCTTCGCGCACCGATCCTTGATGTACTGGGCGTGGGACCCGATCTCTACGGCCCAGGCGACCATGTGCAGGTAGCCGTGATGCTCGGCGGGATCGGTGACCTGGCTGATGGCGCCACCGTAGGGCGGGTTGAACTTCGGCCCCTGCACGGTCAGGAATCCTTGATCGCGGTGTCGGAAGTGGTGGTCGGAATGTAGAGACGGCGTCCGTCGATCCGGCACTTCGAGGAGAAGCCGGTCAGGTGCGCGACGCGGTTCGGGTACAGCGGCTCGACGCCTTCGTTTTGGACGCAGGCCCAGTCGTTGATCTCGTTCGCGGCGGTGTCGGCCTTCGCATGGTCGTCGAAGATCACGCCCATATGCTGCTTGGCCCTGGCCTCCAGCTTCGGGGTGACCGCGACGGCGACGACGAAGTTGGCCAGGTTCTCGTGCTCGACGAGGGTGTAGCGGGGCATGGTCAGGTCTCCTTAGAGGTTTTCAGGAGGTGGGGCGGCCGAAGAACCCGGCGCTGATGAGGTCCGTGTTGTGTTTGACCATCAGGTCGTAGAAGGCGGCCCGGGCTCGGTTCATCACCTCGATCTCGTCGGCCAGTGCGCCGTGGATGGTCTCGACGGCGACGTTGTCGTCCTTCCGGCATAACAAAAGCGGCCCACCGGAATGGTGAGCCGCTGAGTTGTTGTGGCGTCCTTGGGTCTACTGCTCTTCGTGACAGAGCCCGTTGTCGATCAGGTACGTCTTGTCGGCAGCGAGCTGCCGGATCTTCTCGATATAGCTGGAGCTGGTCCTGACCCGTGCTGCGGCTGCGTCCGTGATGATCCTCATTGCGGACTGCCACTCTTCTGCGCTGCCTTCTGTCTGGTGCGCCTGCTGTAGTCGTCCGATCAGGCGGTAGGACCGCACGAGATCCTGGGCCAAGTCGCTCGGTGCGGGAAGCGGCATGTGGTGGAGGCTGCTCCACGGCGTGGTGAGCAGCGCGGTCGAGCTGACAACGGCGATCTTCATTGGCCAGGGGTTCCTCGTGAAGATGAAGACGCGCCCGTTCTCCCGGACGAAGGCCTCGTCTTCCCTGAGAACGTACTCAGTTGAAGCGGGTGAGGGACGCGTACGACTTCTCGGCCTCGGCCCGAACGTTGTGGGCGAGCTGCCTGTCGAACTGTACGTCCGTCAGCTTCTTCGTGCCGTCGGCTGCGGCCACGCCGACGTTCTCGCGGACTTCCTCGACCGTTGTGAACCGCTGCTCGTCGGCGTCAGCGTCCCAGCGGGAACACCGGACGGCGACCTCCCACATCCGGATGCGGACCCACACCTTCTCGATGTTCCGCGCGGTGATCTTCTCGATGCCGATGATCCGCAGCATCTTCGCCAGGTGCTCCTGCACGTCGCTCACCGGTGCCCCTCCTGCTCGATGATCGCGGCCAGCGTCAGCTCGGCCCACTGCTTCTTGACGTTCTCCACTCCGAGCCTGGAGTTCGGGTAGCCCTCGCGCGGGTTCGGCACGTTCTCACGGATCGTCATGCTGCCGATACGCGAGCCGTCGCTGAGGCTGAACCGGTGGCCGCCGAACTCGGCGTACTCGCACGCCTCGGTCGACTCGCAGTTGCAGACGCTCGTGATGCTGTCGGCGAAGATGCTGTTGCCCTTGAGGCTCTCTCCGAAGTACTTCACGGCCAGGGAGCGACGGACCTCGCCGAACACGTCCAGTGACATGTTGTGCTCGTCGGCGTACTTCTCCAGCAGGACCACGTCCGTCTTGCGCTCCGCGGTCTCGTCCTGCCCCGGGCCGCCACGCGGGTCCCGGTAGTACCAGACCACTTCAACCGTTCGAGCCAGGCTCACTTCTCCGCTTCCTTCCAGTAGTGACCTCCCTGACCTTCTTCAGTTCCTCGACCCACACCAGGAGGCGGACGGCCGTCGTGGTGGTGGGCTGACAGAGAATGAATCCGGTGTTGGCACCGATGTCACCGTAGTCCTGGTCGACCTGGTCGTAATTGACCACCAGCAGGTTTTCCCCGCCGAAGGTGACCAAGTCGCCGGGCCCGATCCCGAAATACGGGGTCCAGTGATCAGCGGCGCAGTACGCCAGCCACTTCTCTTCGATTTCGGCGGGCCGCTGGTAGACGCCCTCGAAGCCGGGACCGGCCAGCCGGTTCGGGCACTCCGTGATGACCTCGCCGACGCTGTCGATGACGTCGATGACGTACACCTGGAGCAGACCCGCGCGCATTTCTGCAGCGTCCTTGACGTCCCACCAGTCGCTGTCCCGGGGGTACGCGTCGGGCTCGTCGTCCGACTGAATCCGGACCCTGATCCTCGGCGACATGCTCTGCTCTGCGGCACCGTTGCGTGCCAGGTACGGGCGCCAGCGCTTGACCCGGTTGGTGCGCATGTAGCTGTTGCCGCATTCCTCGCACACCTGGTCGTGCACCCGGCGCACGTTGTCCGCGAGCGGGGAGTCGTCGTTGTACTCCAGGAGGTGGGTCGCCCTGCTCTGGCAGCCGCCCGTCATGCACGTCTTACGCAGCGGCGTGCGCACCCTGCTGCTCCTTCCATGCGGCGTACACCTCGGCTGCCTTGGCCGGGACGAGCCAGGGGAAGGTGTCAGCGAACTCCCGGTACACGTCGGCTTCGGTCTTGTCGTAGGAGGAGAAGGGGTCGCCGGTCGGCCCGGTGATCAGCTCCGCGTTCGCGCGGAGCTTCAAGATCGTCTGCTTGGCGTTGCGCTGGTACATCAGTGCCTCGTCGGCGAGGCCGGCCCGCTTCTCCGGGGTGTTGCAGGCGTCGCAGAACCGCTTCTTCCGCCCAGACACCTTGTGGATCACCATAACCGTGGCGGGCGGCGGGTAGGGGCCGTGACCGCCGATGCACTGGTAGACCCCGTAGTTGTGCCGCGGCCCACCCTCGTGGACCTGGGACCACTCGGTGACGATCTCGAAGTCCTCGACCTCCGCGACCAGTTCGGACAGCGGCACGACGTGGCTGCGGGTGTACTCCGGGTGGAGAAAAGCGGCGTACGGCTTGGCCACGTTACGGCGGTAGAAATTCCCGTCGGGCCTGCGGAAGTTCTCGATCGGACCGTAGTGGTGCTCGGTGAAACCGTCCTCGACCTCCACCGTGATGCGCCCCCAGTCACCGACCATGAACCGGATGTGGTGCTTCTCGACGGCCGCCTTCCACACCTCGTCCGACCCGTTGCCGTCGACCCAGGCGTCCCGAACGATGCCGTCGATGTTGTACCGCTCCGGGTCGCGACCCTCTCCTTCGAGGTATTCACGAGCCGACTCGCGCATTTCACGCATGCTCGCACCCATGGTTTCCCTTTCTGCTGCTGAGACGAATGTGTGTAAGTGCCCGGTGCGGGAGTCAAACCCGTCGAATGCCGCATAGGGGACGACGGCATCCGCTGCTCATCGACCGGGCTGGCTTTCAGATCTCCCAACCCTCGAAAAGGCCGTCCACCACGCCGAGGATCTGAAGATGCTTGGCGACGTTCTCTGCTTCGCCGGCCGCTCGCTCCAGTTCCTCGCGTTCGGCGCGCGGGCTGTCGCCCTCCGCCTTGAGTTGCTTCCACGCTTCGAGCGCCGACCGCAGCTCCCCGCACTTGACCTTGAGGATGTTGCGGTTCGCCTCGGAGATCACCCGGTCCCCCTCGCAGACGAGCACCGTCATGTGCGGGTGGTCCGTCTGCATGCCGGGCGGGGCGTGCCAGGCGTCCGGAAGCTGGCCGCCCTCTCGGGCCGCCTTGTCGATCGCACTGAAGTGCTCCAGGAAGCCGCTCTGAACCGGCGTCAGCTTCACGCCTCGGCCTTGAGTGCTGCGGAGCGCTGCCAGCATGCCGGTCAGCACGTCGTGCGATCCGTTGGCGTCGTACGGCTCGGAGACTGCGGGCATGGGTGTTTCCCTCTCATGTCGTGGGCTTGGCCTCACGGAACTTGATCTGTCCCTTGACCTGGACCTCGTGGCCGTGCGGCGCATCGGCCGGCACGTGGTTGGCGCAGGTGATGCAGGTGAACGTGTGCTTCTCCCACGGCTGTTCGCAGTAGAAGCACGGGTCGTCGTCGTACTCGGGGGTGCGCCGCAGCTCGATGTGTTGCGGGTTGCCCTCGGCGTGCACGGTGGCGTAGTCATGCGGGAACATCGCGGCGGCCTGGCGGACGTTGTCCTCCATGATGAACTCCTTGTGTGACAGGCCCCACTCGCGCAACTTCCTGGCGATCTCTCGGGCCAGGGCCTGCGGCAGCTCGTAGTCGTCGCGGACCCAGCGGGTCAGACCGGCCTCGGTCGGCGACTTCTCCCCGAGCTTCAGCCACTTGCCGCAGTTGGTGCCGGAGCACCGCTCATCGGAAATGGCGTGGCGCACGCCGGGCTCGGCATCAGGTAGCTCGGTCACTTCGGTCTCGCACTGCTGGTCCGTTACCGGCTTGGGGAAGTCGCCGAAGTCGTAGGAGTGCTCGTCGTCGAAGTCGATCCCGAGCTTCTCGGCCGCCTTACGAATCGCTTCCTCGTGCGGCTTGCCGCGCTGCACCGTGATGCCGCTTGCCCGCATCGCCTTGATCGTGCAGCTCGGGCACAGGTTCTCGGCCGCGTAGCTGTAGCCAACGATCACGCTCAGACCTCCTGGAAGTGGTAGCGACCGGCGAACAGGTTGAAGTGGGTCGGCAGGTCGATCCACGTGTCCCGGTACCGGGGGCCGTCGAATTCGCGGATCTCGGTGTCGAGCGGCACGACGACGGAGCACGACCACCAGGTGGGCAGGCACCGGCTGTTCTCCACGAACCTGACCTCAGCGCTCGGGATGTCCCGCTCGTGCATCGCGCGGGCCTCGTCGCGCATCTCCTCGAAATGCCGAGACTGGACGCCGTAGAGCTGCTTGCCGTCCACGTAGACGTAGAACCGGCCGGTCGTATGGGTCACGGTGCGGGATGCGCCAATGTCGTAGACGTCGTGGGAGTACCAGCCCTCGTCGTCCTTGTAGAAGCTCATCCAGCCGAGCGGATTCGGCATGGAGTATTCGCGTCCGGTGTCGACCGACAGGAGTTGCCCAAACCCGTCATTCTCCAGAATGCGGACCGGCATGAACTTCCCGGCGAGACCGAGGCTCATCATGCACTCGGACCATCCGAGCTTCACTACCACGGTGTCACCGGGCTTCACGTAGTGCTTTTCGGGCCTCTTGTAATGGGTGGGCATGAGTCCTCCTCGGGACGGTAATTGCGTCTGACAGTCGACAGCCCGGGGCGCGGCGTTTCTGCTGCGTCCTCGACTGCCGTTAGCTCAGTCGCTGATTGATGTGCGAGTGCCGTCGATGTGCACGACGAACACCTGACGGAAATTGGGACCCTCGTACTCACGGACCTTCATTCGGAACTGAGGCTGGCCCTTTTGCTGACGCGCTCGCGTCTTCGACCTCGATCACCTCGACGCCCGACACCTGGGCGTAGATGTCCTCGACCGTCCGCAGCAGGGACCGGGCGTCTTGCTCCTTCACGTCACCGGCGTCCAGGTCGAGGAGCATGTCGTCGATCACGATGCGCGCGTACGTCAACTGCTCCCGGACCGTCGGCTCACCCTCCGAGCGCTCGGTGGACCGCTCGACTATGCGCGTCGCTCGCGACAGCACGGACTTGACGACGTCCCGAGCGCTGCGCCGCTTACGCCGCTTGACCTCCGGCACCACCGGCCGGGATGCCGGATCGCTCTGCCCGTAGACGTACGGCTTGGTCAGATTCACCGGCGCCAGGTGCGACTCGTGACGGGTCGGCGACTGGCCGCGCGCCATGGCCCCTTGCCGACCCTCGACTGTGGTGATCCGATTCCGTCGTAAATTGGCCATGCGGTGCGGATTCCTTCCTTTTCGATGATGGATGGCAGCCCCAGGCGTGGGAGTTGAGGGCGGTCAGATGAATGGAGTGCTGGTTTTCAGAGACCGTGCTTCTCGTGGTCGTATGGCTCGTTCGGCCGGTGGACCGCGATGCGCACGATGGGTGTGGACCCGTCGGTCTCCGGGCGCTGCGCGGCCGGTGCCGGCGTCCGGGTCTGGGTGCTCATCTCACGGGCGATCCAGAGGATGCAGGCGACGATGGCCAGCACGATGAAGAGGAGCGCCAGGCTCTGTAATGCCGTCAGGGGGTGCATGGGGGAGGTCCTTTCGGAGAGTGGAGCGTGGGAGCCGCCGACTCGCAGAGCTCGGCGAGGGTGTGGCCGCAGGAGAGGTAGGTGACCTCGTACAACGGGCCCTGGCCCCAGCGCGGGTCCCAGTCCTCGGGCGGCAGGGCGGGTTCGACGGTGCATTTGACGATGTCGCGGGGCAGGCCCGGCTCGCTGGTCTCGTCGTAGGAGCAGAAGGGGCACCACTCCCGCTCGGGCAGCTGCGCGGCGACGCCGAGCAGTTCAGGCGCGGTGACCGTACGGGTTATCGCGGCCGACGCGGCGTCGGCCAGGAGGAGGTCAGCGATCGGTGCGGCGATGACGGTCATGGGGTCCTCGACTCGGTCATAATGGGATTTGCGCAGGGCTGAACGGCGCGCAGCGGGAAAGGAACGGTTGCGCACATACCGATGGATTTCAGCCGCAAGCCAGCTCTGTGGCCCGCGACCAACTGCCCATCCGGAAGCGGATGGTGGTGGCCGGCGGGACATCACCCTTCAGGTCCGCCGGATCCGTGCGCCAGGCCTCGTAGGCCGCTAGCGCCGTGGATCCCGTCTCCCGCAGGCACTGCCGGATCGCGGCAATGAGCTGCTCCTGGGTCCACTTTGTCGTCGCAGTCTGGAGCTGCTGGGGTTGTTCGATCACGGCGAGACCCGCGAGCTCCAGCGCACGGTTCCAGCTGCCGAAACGGCGCTCGTAGAGCGGAGCTGATGGATCGGTGCCCCTGCGGCGCCGCTCGAAGGTGCGACGTCCCAGGGTGTTCTCTCCCTGCGCCAGGTGGATGAGCACGTGCAGGAGCTGCTGGTCGGTGTAGACGACCGGACCGGGCTTCATGGGTGCAGGGACGTGCACAGCAGACAGAGTCATGGTCCGTCCTATCTCTCGTTCTGAAAGCCGGATGCGCGTCAGAGCGTGTGCACCTGCACGAGCTGCTGGTCGCGGGTGATGGACGCGAACACCGCGTTGAAGGCCCGAGGGAACTGGCCGCAGCAGGTTGAGCCGTCCATCTCGACGGAGAGGTACGGCCGTTCCTTGAGCCAGGCCGCGGCCTGCTTGTCGACGTAGACCGGGCTCTCACCCTCGAAGACGATCGGGTGCCAGGTCTTCTGGTCATCGCTTACGTGCAGCGTGAGCGTCAGCAGATCGACGTCGGTGGCGGCCCGAGCAGAAGCAAGAGCAGTCATGTCGAGCAGTCCTTCGAAGGAGGAGATGAGAAGCCCACGAACAGCCGCCCGACAGGGGGCCATCCGCAGCCGAAACGCGCACGACGTGTCACAGAGCCCTCCGGATCAACTCCGTTGATCCCCAAGCACCAAGCAGACCCGCAGGCACCCTGCGCGCCCGAGCCCTGCTCGGCGCGCCCTCTGCACCCCCTTACTTCGCGGCATTCTGACTCATCACAGACTGCCATTCAATAGGCATTCGAATAAGATACCCTCGAAGACCAGTCGATCCAATCAGACTGGTCAGCGACAGGCGAGGCGAGGCGAGAAGTGATGAAGACCTGGAGGACGAGGAAGGCTGCGCCCGCGGCCGCAGCACTCGGTGTGGCCGCGGGCGCTCTGCTCGCCGGATGCGCCAGTGGCGACGGCAGCACAACCCAGGCACCATCTGCGCCGAGTCCGACCATGAGCACCGCCAAGGTCACCGATATGGCCCTCGGCGAGGCGCTGGACAAGCTCGCCCTCCAGGGCACTGAGAGTTCCAGAAAGGACGGCGGGGCCTGCCTAACCAGAGCAGTGCGGAAGGCGGGAGTGCCGGAGGAGGCACTGGCCCACATCGTCCAGGCCGACAGCGACGACATGGGTGCAGTCATCAACGGACTGAACAAGGTGAGCGAGGACGACGCCGCGCTCCTGGTCTCGCGGTCGCTGCGCGAGGACTTCGACGCGTGCATCGACAAGGCCGTACTTCCGAACGGCAGCAGCCCCAAGACTCAGAGCTACGCGCCACCGAAGGCAGCCGCGAAAGCCGGTAAGCCGAACCTGAAGCCGGCTTACCCGGTCCGCGCGGATCAGCCGGTCAACTCGTCCATCGAGCTCACCAAGGGCCTGGTCTCCATGTTCTCCTCCTACGCCCGGGACGAGCGCCAGAAGAAGACCTACGCGGCAGCCGGCCAGTGCCTGTCGACCTTGGTGTACAACGCGGGCTTCAGCCAGGAGGCGCTGCATTTCTTCGCCGGCGGCGCGCCCCTCGGCACCGGGTCGATCGTCGAACACCTGCCGAACGACAAAGACAAGGCGATCTGGCAGTCGCCGAGGTTCACCCAGGAGCTCGTCGACTGCGCGACAAATGCGACCCCGACTCCCATGCCCGGCCCCTGAGCGGAGGTCCATCAGACAGACGAAGGGCCCGGTGCGCCATGTGTCGCACCGGGCGTTTTCTCTTCTCGCCGTCACGCGAAGGCGGGTGTGGTCCACAGCAGGTGACCCCGCCCGAGAGGAAAGGAATCGAGCAAGGCCACCTGCTGCGGCGATGCGCCGCCAGGGGGGACTGACTAGGCGCGGCTGCGACTCTACTGGTATTCGAGCGGAAGCACAAAGAGTGCAGATGACTTATCAAGTAGCATTGATAAGATGGCCTCATAGATCAATCAAATAAGGCAAGGAGAAGCCGCGCATGACCGTCACACAGGAGTGGGAGAAGACGACGCAGCCCGTGCGCGGCACGAAGAAGAAGCCGCCGGGCGCGACGCAGAGCAGCAGTAGTAGTGGGCGCCAGGGCATGTTCGTCCGGCTGGATCCGGACGACAAGCAGCGCGCGGAGTACTGGGCTGACAAGCGCGGGTTCTCCTCGGTGAACGAGTACGTGGCCGAGGCGGTGGTCGAGAAGATCCGGCGCGAGAACCTCGACTACGACCTGCCGACCCTGGAGATCGCGCGACTCAACGAGCTTGTCGACCAGGTCGCGGCGCTGGCGAAGAACTCGGCGAACCTCGAACGCGTCGTCACCACAGGCTTCGACTCCCTCATCGGGCTCACCCGCGGCGACAACTACCTCCTGGATGACGAGGACGGCGAGCTCGGATGAGCCGGGACTTCGCAGAGATGCTGGAAGCGGCCACACCCACCGCCGAGGTGATGGAGGTGGACACGTCCTTCCTCGACGCCTACCGGCGCGGCGGGAGCGAGGAGCTCAAGCGCGTCCAGGCCCAGGCGGCACAGCCTGAGCCTGAGGTGGCAACACCCCAGCCGGAGGCGCAGCTTGACGAGGCCGGCGACGTCGACTCTCAACCCGAGGTTGAAAGTCTGCAGGCTGATCCCGACGTGGACGCCGAAGAGGATCGCCTGGACCTGGAGCCGGACTACGAGCCCGTCGCCGGCGACTCCGAGCGGGCCGGCGGATCCAACCAGCGTGGTGGTGGTGACGTCGGTGGACAGGGAGGAACTGCCGGGACGCTCCCGGGCGGCGCGCCGGCAGGCCCTGCGGCTGATGTTGTTCCGGCTCCCGGGGCACAGCCAGACGTCGAGGGCGCTGCCGCGGCGGAAGTCACTTCTCACGACGTCGTCGCCACACCGGATGAACCCGAGCATGTAACGCCCGGCTCGCTCCAGCTCACCGACCATCAGGACGCCGTGCAGAGTGCGGCAACGAAGGGCGGATCGGGCAGCACAGCCGAGACCGCCACGCTCCCCCAGTCGGGCTTCCGGCTCACCGGCGTGCAGAGCCAGCCGCACATCAAGGCGCTGCCCGAGAGCATCATGAACGCGCTGCGGGAGCAGCTGCGAGCAGCCGCAGTCCGTGAGCTGGGCGTGAGCGACAGCACTGCTCGGGAGTTCAGCCAGCGGCTGAGCCAGGGCACGCTGGTGACGGCGTTCCTGCTGGCGCAGCTCGACCTGCACCTTGATGCCGATCCTGCCACCGAGCGCGCCGTCGAGCTGTTCCGCTCCCGCGACCCGCTGCTGGGCAGCGTGGTGGCACGCCTGGCGAACATCGAGGCCGCTGAACGCGAGCGGGACGGGTTGCTGCGCAAGCTGCGCGACGAGCTGGGCGAGGTGCGCCAGACCAGCGCGGTGGTCGAGCAGGCGCTGGCGTACTCCATCGCCGACCGTACGGAGAACTTCCTGCGGGGCTCGCACAACCTCCACGACGCGCCGATCACGCACAAGGAGGCGATCTACTTCCGGGACAAGGCCCGTGAGGCGACCAGGGCGCAGCTGAAGCTTGAACGCGAGCGGGAAGGACGGCCGATTCGATGACCACGGCGAGCAAGGAGAAGCTCTTCCCCGCCCGGCAGCGCTGCAAGACGTGCGGCAAGGGTCTGGGCCTCCGCGCCCAGGACCCGGTGTACCTCGGCCTGTACTGCACTCCGCGGTGTGCGGGTATGGCCGCGCCGGCCTCGCGGCCCGAGGACGCGCCGCGCGGATGCCGGACGCAGCGCGAAGGGACGTGGGTCTTCAAGCACCGCTACCGGAGCGAGCAGGAGATCCCCGCGAAGCTCCGGGAAGATGCGTCGACGAGCTGGTACTGGTGTGAAGAGAGCTGTGGCGCGATCCATGTCGGCCACACGCGCATGGGCGAGCGGGAGAAGTTCCGGATGTTCGAGGACCTGACTGCGGACCTGCCGGATCTGCTGATCAAGCTCAGGGGTCAGGCCACGCGCAAGCAGGTCGCCGAGGTGGCCGGCGTACGGCCCATCCGACTGAAGGAGCTGGAGGAAGGCCTGAAGCACCCTGAGGGACTCGAGACGCTCGGCAAGGTGCTGCGGGTGTACCGCGTCCGGCTCGGCGTGGCGATGCCGACTCGGTAATAGGGCTAAACAGACGACGACCCCGAGAAGCACAGCTTCTCGGGGTCTTCTCGAGCGGTGATTGCTCGAACAGCGCGCCGGCGCTGGCCATCTCCGCACGACCCTCGCGCCATTCAAAGCCCTTTTAGACACATCTCGACTCCCATTCGACCACCCTTTTCAAGTAGACTCGCACTCGCTTCTGGGTCAATTACGATAAGGAGTCGGCATGGTCGCGATCGTGGTCGCAGAGAAGCCGAGCGCAGCGAGGAACATGGCCAGCGCCCTCGGCGGGACGAAGGGCAGCTACAAGGGCACGGCCTACGAGGTGGCGAGCCTGCGGGGTCATCTCTACGAGTTCGCCCAGCCACACGCGATGGTGGACTCCTCGCTCGCGGACGCCTATCAGAAGTGGGACCTGGGCAACCTGCCGTGGAACCCGCAGGATCTTTCGTGGAAGCGCGAGCCACAGAAGAACGTCGCTGACGTCATCAAGACGCTGCGTTCTGCGCTCAGCCGCGGCGACGAAATCGTCATCGCTACAGACCTGGATCCGTCCGGCGAGGGCGACCTGCTCTTCTGGGAGGCGATCGACGAACTCGGCTTCCACGGCAAGAAGTTCAGCCGCATGGAGTTCACCGACGAGTCGAAGGCCTCGATCCAGAAGGCCTTCGAGCAGCGCCGGCCGGTGAAGTCCATGCAGGACGAGGGCAACTACCGCAAGGCGATGTACCGCTCGCAATGGGACTTCCTCTCCATGCAGTTCACCCGTATCGCCACGGCGATGGGCCGCCAGTCCGGCCAGGACCTCGTGCTGCGCCAGGGCCGGCTGAAGTCGGCGATGGTCTCTCTCGTCGGCGACCAGCAGAAGGCCTACGACGCGTACGTCAAGAAGCCGTTCTTCCAGAACCGCTTCCGCGACGAGAACAACGTCATGTACACCAACCCGGACGAGCCGCGGTTCGACCAGAAGGGCCAGGTGCCGCAGCAGTACGGCCCCTCCCCTGTCGTCCTGGACAGCAAGGCGGACAAGAAGACCGCGCCGCCGAAGCTGCTCGACCTCGCTTCTTTGTCCTCGATGCTCGTCGGCAAGGGCGTGAAGGCGAACCTCACGCTCTCGACCTACCAGAAGATGTACGAGGACCAGGTCGTCTCGTACCCGCGCACGGAAGACAAGACGATCACGCCCGAGCAGTTCAAGGACCTCGCCCCGCTGGTCGGCAAGATCGCCGCCGTGGTCGGCGTCGACGCCGGGCTTCTGACGCACCGCCAGCCCCGGTCCACACACGTGAAGCCCCAGGGCGCGCACGGCGCGAACCGTCCGGGACCGAAGGTGCCCTCGTCGCTGGACGAGGTCGAGCACAAGTACGGCAAGGCCGGACGGCTCATCTACGAGATGCTCGCGAAGAACTACCTGGCCATGCTCGCCGAGGACTACCTCTACGAGCAGCAGAAGGGCCACGTGGAGAAGTACCCGGACTTCGTCGGCATCGCCAATGTGCCCAAGAGCCCCGGCTGGCGGGCCGTGTTCGATCCGGACGCCGGCGACGACACGGCCGAAGGCGACGAGAACGAGTCCAGCAAGGGCCTGGGCCAGATCGCGCAGCCGTTCATCTTCGAGGGCGCGAACAAGCGCCCCGAGCATCCGACGATGAAGTGGCTGATGAAGCAGCTGGAGAAGCGCGACGTGGGCACGGGCGCGACCCGCACCTCGACGTATTCCGAGGTCACCAATGGCAAGGCGAAGTACCCGCTGCTGACGGAGAAGGGCCGGAAGCTCAGGCTGGCACAGGCCGGCGAGATGAGCTGGCGGCTCCTGCCGGGCACGCGCATCGGCGACCTCGGGCTCACCGAGAAGGTCTACGCCGACATGCGCGACATCGCCGCCGGGACGGCGACGGCCGAGGAGTGCCTGGCCGTCGTCGCCGACTGGGTGCGTGGGGACATTGCCACGATGACGAAGAACGCCGCGTCCATGCGCGCCGAGCTGGGTCTGAAGGAGCAGGTGGTCGCTGCGCGCGCCGAGGGTGTGTGGCAGGCCGCTCCGGGCGGGCCGAAGAAGGTCGTCTTCAAGAAGATCTGGTCGGGCCACGAGTTCAGTGACGACGAGGTGGCGAAGCTGCTGGCGGGCGAGACGATCTCGTTCGAGGCCACGAACAGGGCGGGCAAGCCCTTCACGGTCACCGGAGCGCTCGGCGTCGGCGACTACAGGGGCCGCAAGTTCGTCGGGTTCCAGCTGGAGGTGCCGGACAAGCCGACGAAGTGGTCCGGCCGGACGTTCACGCCGGCGGAGGTCACGGCGCTCTTGGCGGGCCAGGCGCTGGAGATCGACGACTTCGTCAGCGCGAGGACCGGTAAGACCTTCGGCTGCAAGGTCAGCTGGAACGCGAAGGCCAAGAAGATCGTCCCCGACTTCGGCTCCGGCGACGAGCCGCCGCGGTCCTGGTGCCAGGTGACGTTCACCGATGCACAGCGCAAGGACCTGGCAGTCGGCAAGACCATCCAGGGCACGGGGTTCGTCTCGTCGAAGGGCAAGACCTTTGACGCGAAGGTCGCCTGGAAGGAAGAGGGCGGCAAGAAGAAGATCGTGCCGTCGTTCGGCTGATGCCCGGACAGGCGCTGACGAGCAGCAGCGGGTCCGGACCTCGGGACCCGCTGCTGCCTGTGCACGACAGCGGCATTCCGTGTCAAGTCTGAGCGTGTTGCGACTTCTCTACGTCAGCCCTCCGAGCCCAGCCCGGTCGGTGTGTCTTCACTTGTGAACAGTGGCAAGGAGGTCGTGTATCTGCCGGCATAAGCGACCCTGGGGTGTTCCGAACCGGAGGACTGCGGCTAGAGCTTCACCGAGAACGGTACGCGGTGCCCCTCGCCACAGGGCAATATGGCAGGGACAGGCCGTGGTCGACCTCGGTCCTAGAGTCTGACGGTATCGAAACAGGGGATTCCTTTGGCAGTCCGCGACACCGCCCACGGCGAATGTGAGGCGGGCCGCGCCGCAGCCCGCCGAAGCCTTGACGGCCTCTCCTTGGGCGACGCTTTCGGTGAACGCTGGTTCCGCCGTGAGCCACGCCAGGCTTCCGAGGAGGTTCACGCCCGGCGCACGCCCGAGGAACCTCAATGGCCTTGGACGGACGATACGGCGATGGCGCTCGGCATCCTTCAAGTGCTCGATGAACACGGGGAGATCCATCAGCCTGACCTGGCATTGGCCTTCGCCCTTATCCATGACAAAGATCCCGATCGGGGCTATGGCCGCGGCATGCGCGCACTACTGCCCCGCTTCCTCCACGAGCCGGAGCGCTGGCCCGAGCTGACGCGCAGCCTGTTCCACGGAGAGGGCAGCCTCGGCAACGGTGCCGCGATGCGCGTGGCGCCCCTGGGCGCGTGGTTTCACGCGGATCTCCCGCACGTCGTCGCGCAGGCGACGCTGTCCGCCGAGGTCACCCACGCGCACCCGGAAGGCATCGCCGGCGCGGTCGCCGTGGCCGTGGCGTCCGCCCTCTCCGCCCGCCGCGAGCTCGCCCTGGACGCGGTGGTGGCGCTGACGCCGGCCAGCGCCGTACGTGCAGGACTCGCACAGGCCTCCCGGCTCTCCTTCGCTACCGAGCCGTCGAGGGCATCGGAGATCCTCGGCAGCGGACAGCGCTACCGCGCCGAGGACACCGTCTCCTTCGCCGTCTGGTCCGCCGCCCGGCACCCCGATGACTTGGTTAGTGCCCTTTGGACCACTGCCGCGGGTCTTGGTGACGTCGACACCACCTGTGCCATCACGGGCGGCATCGTGGCCGCCCGCACCGGTGTCGGCGGCGTGCCGAAGGAGTGGTTGAGACGGAGAGAGCCGCTTCCGGGAGGCTGACCCCACGGCGCGGAGCCTGAGCTGGCGCCGCTCGGATGCTACGACATGCGCGGCTGATCTGGCCCAGCCCGTGTCCGCAGCGCCCGATTGTTCTCCAGGGTCTGGTTCTTGGTGCACGTCGCCGCTCGGAGAGCCGAACGAAGCACAGGGGTGGGGCACATGAAGACCGGAAGGTCAATGGGTTTCTGCCGGGAGCAGGTCCCTTGTGGCGTAGTAGGCCTGTAGGGCTGCTTCGCTGCCGGAGCCCATGGCGGTCATGATCCGTTGGAATCGGGCCGAGCGGACGTCTCCGGCAGTGATGACTCGAGGGTGCTGGCTGGTGGGGGGACAGTAGCCTGCCGTGTCACGGACGAGGTCGCCAGACGGGGCATTCGGGATGGTGCCGATGTTGAGAAGGGTGATGTCGGCCGTCACCCTGTGCCGTTCGCCGTCGCGGCCCACGATTTCGGCCGAAGACGCGTTGGTGTCCGCCGGGTGCAGGGTCACGTGATCGGCGGGGCGGAGGGCCACACGGGGGTTCGTCGCGGATCTCGTCGATCTTGTAATCGTCGCTCTGGGGGTAAGCCACGATCAGACGTGTTTTGGTGGTCGGATGGGCTCGTAGAAAGGTGCCGATCGGTCGGTCACCGCCAAGGATGAGCAGGGTGCGGTCCTGGGCAGCCTCTGCTTTTACCTGCCACAGCGGGAAGAGTGTGAGGCCCGAGGGTGCGGTGAGCCAGGAGACATCGCTCGCCTGGAGGGGGCCTACGCCGGTGGCGACGATGGTGTGGGGGGCGATGAGCTGGATGTCGGTGTCCAGGGTGACCACGACATGGTCGTCGGCGGTGCGGAGACCGGTGGCGCGGCTGCCGAGTTCGATGCGGCACAGTTCGGTGGTCTTGACCTCTGCCGCGATGGATTCGGCCAGTGCCGGGCCGCTGGTGTAGCCGCCCAGGACGTTGTTCAGTGCCGGGATGCGGTACAGGTTGCGGCACAGGGCGTCCGGTTCGATCAGGACGGAGCGCATGCCGACGCTGGCGGCCATGCGGGCGGCGGCGCAGCCGGCCGGGCCTCCGCCGATGATGATCAGGTCGGCGTCGGGGGTTGCGGGTGTTCCGGTGCGGGGTGAGGTGGCGGCCATGGGGCTATTCCAGCACCACGGCCGGGTCGTACGAGGCGAGTTGCTGGATCACCTGGGTCGTTGTGAGGAGCTGACCGGGGCCGATGAGGCGGCGGGCGACGGTCAGGCCGGCGTCGTGGACGCCCGGTCCGGCGTCGCTGGCGCAGGCGTCGGTGACGATCCAGGGTGCGTAGCCGTGTTCGAAGGCGTCGGCGGCGGATTTGAGGACGCAGCTTTCGGTGGCCACCCCGCAGAAGACCAGGTCGCTCCAGCCGGCCTTGTGGATCAGTTCGGTAGCTTCCGGGGTGAAGAGGGTGTATCCGGTCTTGTCGAGGACGGCGCGGGCGTGGCCGGCGTGGTCGGCAAGTTCGGGGACGATGTCGGTCTCGGGCGGTCCCTGGAGGCGGTGCCACTGGAAGAACTTCTCGTACGGGCTGTCGGGATAGTTGAAGTAGCGGGTGAAGATCACCGGCCTGCCCGTGGCGGCCCATGTGGCGGCCAGATCGGCGACTGCGGGAACGGCATGCTGGCTGTGGCGGTTGACGAATCCCAGCTGCATGTCGATCACGACGAGTGCCGCGTTGCCGATGTCCATGCGGTGTCTCTCCCTGCTCACTGTCAGCTGAGGCCTTCGCGCAGAGCGTCCTGCGCGGCACGCAGCTGCTTCTCCAAGCCACTGGTCTTCATGATGGCCTCCCGCATGAGGACGTGCTGAGCGGTCTCCTGGGCGCGGGCCGTGGTGAGCCGTGAGTGCGCGGCGCGCAGGAAGCGCCAGCCGAACTCCTCGGGCATGGAGGGGTCCTGGCCGTCCTCGATCATCTGCTGGATCTGGCCGGTGAAGCACCACAGGGCCTGTACCACCAGTTCGCAGGCCACCAGTTCGTCCGCGGTAAGGGCGCGCTCGGGCGCGATGGACGCGTAGGCGACGCCGGACCATCCCGCGTATCCGGCGGAGATGCCGCGTACGCCGAAGGACACGATGTCGGGGTGGTCGAATCCTGTGGCCAGCAGCTTCTCCTCTACCTCGCCGTCCAGTGGTGCGGGCCCGCCGGCGGCGCCGCGGTCGACGAGTACGGACGGGGTGGACAGCAGGCGCAGAGCGGTGTCGTACTGGCTGCCGGTCCACGGGCCGGAGGCGAGCCAGTACAGGGACAGGACGTATTCGGGGTTGGGCAGCCCTGGGTGGTTCTCGTTCTCGTCGAGGAGGTCATGGATCTTCGCCTTCGCCCAGGGAAGGTCGGTGGCGTAGGAGCGGTAGCGCCACACCGCGAGCTCGGTGAGCGACGCGGGTGTGTGGGGCTGGACGAGGTGGAATACGGCGACGCCGCAGGCGAAGACGTGGAGGGTGCACTCGGCGGCGTCCGGGTGTTCCACCCGGGCCGCCGAGGAGTGCAGCCAGGTGTCCCCGGTGTGGTGGGGCATATCGGCGCGGAGCCGCTGTGCGCGCTCGGCGCCGATGAAGACGGGCAGGAACTTGTGGGAGTCGACTTCGATGCCCGCGACGGCCGGCGGCTCGGTGCTGTCGAGCCCGAGGGCTTCGGCGAACCGTGTCTTGGCGTCGTCCGGGCCTGGGCCAGTGCGGTGTCGAGGATGGCCTGGATTTCGGGGCTCGGGACCTTCGCCTCGCCGCCTGCCTCCCAGTTGGATACGGCGCGGTCGCTGATACCCAGCCGTTCGGCGAACTTGCGGATGCTCAGGCGCAGGGCGTCTTCGCGGAGAACCCGGACGCTGTGACCGGTCCACCGCCTCACCGTGACCATTGCCGTCCCCCCGTCCACTCTTGATCGCCGCCGAACTCCAGACGTGCCCAGGCATGTTCAGCATTCGTGCGGCACTGGTTCAGCATCCGTGCGTCACACCTGGGTTCCGGTGTGCCCCATGCTGAGTCCGCGAGGCTGGAGATCCTCACCGCGATGGCGGCGCTCCGCCTCGGCTTTGTGACGTACCGCGACCAGAAGGAATCTACGCGATGACCGCAGTCGTCAAGCGCAGTGCCCGCGCCATCCTCCTCGACGGTGACGAACTTGTCCTGATCAAGCGCACCAGGCCGGACCGGGACCCCTACTGGGTGACGGTCGGCGGCGGCGTGGAGGCCGACGACGAGTCCATCGAAGCGGCTCTGCACCGCGAGGTGTTCGAGGAACTCGGCGGCACGGTGGACGGTGCCGAACTCGTCTACCTCATCACCGACGAGCTGGACGGCGGCATCGGCGTCCAGCACTTCTTCGCCGCGCGCCTGGTGTCGATGAACCTCGCCGCCCGCACCGGCAGCGAGTTCGGCAAGCCGGAACGGGGGGCTACGAGGTGGTCCGGGTGCCGTTCACCGCTGCGGCGGTGCGTGAACTGAACCTGATGCCGCCCCAGTTGGGGAAGTTCATCGCCGCCAATACCGGGGCGATCTCCTCTGTCCTGGACACGCCGGTCCGTAAGGCGTGAGCGCCGATGCCCACCACGTGGCCGGGCTTCGTCAGTCTGAACGGTCCTGACAACGTCGGCAAGACGACCCAGCTGCGGCTGCTGGCCCAGCAGCACAGTGGATTCCAGCCGCTGGGCGCGATCCATGACCACGACCCCGAGCCGTGGGAACGGGTGGCGGCCGGCGACTACGCGGCGTGGTGGTTCGAGACGTCCACCACGGTCGAGTTGACCGGGATGCTGCTGGCCGGCCACGCCAAGCGGGCCGCCGCGAGGGAGGCGGGCCGCACGGGTCTGCTCGACCGGGGGCTGCCCATGCTCCTCGCGGTGGCCGCCGCGACCTGCGCGGTCAAGGAGGAACTGCCCGTACAGCAGGCCATAGACACCGTGGCCGGCATCGCCGCTGCCTACCCCAGTTGGCCGGAGACTGCTGTTCTCCTGGTTCCCGCGCTGGATGCCGAACGCAGTTACACGATCACCAGTGCCCGGGAGGGCCGCCCCTGGACCGGCGTCTACCCCGCCTATCAGAAGACCTTGCACGCGGTCCTGCTCCAGCAGGCCGAGCACGGCGCCTACGCCGCGGTTGTGAACTGCGAGGACCGCTCCCCCGACGACGTCCACGCTGAGATAGCCGCTCTCCTCGACAACCCCCTGCCGCTCATGGACGGAAACCCCCGATGACCGTATATGCACCGCCTCTGGTGATACCGCCTGGGCTGGCCCGCGCCATCACCGCCCTGCCGGAGAAGGACCGCCGGCGGCTGGACGACGCTGTCACCCGGCTCCACACCGTCAACGGCCGCCTGTGGGACGCCGAGGACCTCGTACGCGGTGCCGGACTGGAGGCCGAACACGTCGCCGACTGCAAGCGGGAGATCGACCAGCTCAACGCCGAGCGCAACCAACTGGCCGAGCGCGCCGACGAGATCCTCGGCACCCTCGCCGGGCCCGACCGCCCCGATGTTCCGCTGCACACCGAGACCCTCGCCTCGGTCGTGGACCGGCTCTCGGTCCTCACCCTGAGGATCTGGCACAGCGAACGCGTTGCGGAGCGGGACGAGCTGACGCGTCGCCGTATCCCCGCCCTGCACCGGCAGCGCGAGGAGCTGTGCTCCGCGCTCGACAGCCTGGTCCGTGCCGTCCTGGCCGGCAAGCGGCGCCTGCCCTCACCGGCTCGCTACAAGCTGTACGGCCAGGACGAGACGGTGGTGGAGGTCCAGCCGAGTCCCCGGCTGCGGCGGGTCCTGGCCTTCGGCGGGCTGAGCGAGTGCGGCAAGAGCACCAGCGCGGAGTTCGTCCGGGACACCTGCGGCGCCCAGCGCCTGAAGATCGGGTTCCTGTTGCGGCAGGCCGCGCACCGCCGCGGTCTCGCCGACCCCTATACGCTCTCCGCGCGCCGCCAGGCCGAGCTGCTGCTCGACGAGCTGAACTACTTCGCGGAAGGCAACCCGGGCACGCGGCTGTTCACCATCGAATCCGTGCACGACGACGCCTCGATCGCCGAGCTCAAGCAGCTTCTGGACGACAGGCTGCAGATCGTGTATCTGGACGCCGACTTCACGGTGCGGGTCACGCGATCCGGCACGGCGCCGCAGGCCGTGTCCGCCAAGGACGAGGTCAAGATGAGCCGCGGGGCCCACCGCGTGGCCGCGCTCGCCGACCATGTGATCGACAACTCCGGCAGCATCGCCTCTCTGCGCGCCCAGCTGCAGCGCATCGCCCTCCCACCCTCCCCTTCGACCCTGCGGGTCGCCACTCCTTACGGGCTCGGCCTGCCGGCTGTCGTCGCCTCGGCCACCGCCGACTTCACCGACGCCCTCCGCGTGCACGACGGTGTGCGGCTCGCCGCGCTGACCGGCAGCCCGGGCGAGGGCAGCTGGATCGCCGGCTGGTCGGACCTGGACCTGCTCGTGATCGCCGACCACGCGGCCACCTTCCACGTCCATGAAGCCCTCGGGCACTACCGCAGTGCGCTGGAGGACGTCACCTCGCTCGGCCCGTCCCTCATGACGCCGGGCGAACTGACCGCGCGGCACCTCACCCCGCGCCTCGCCTTCGCACTGCACCAGCTTCAGCAGGGCCACCCTGTCCTGCACGCCGCGCCCGGTATCGAGCTGCCCGCCATCAACCGCGCCGAGCTCGACCTGGCCGCTGTCCGCGAACTGCCCCAGGTCGTCCTCACCCTGCGCCGACTGCGCGCCGACGCCGGGGCCGACAGCGTCCGGCAGCTGTACAAGCACCTCGTCCTGGCCTGCCGCCTGCTGCTGCGCGAGCACAACCAGTGGGAGGCCGGAGCCGACCGTATCCTCGCCGCCGCCTCCCGGATGCCCGGACTGCCCGCGTTCGGCCTGCCGCCGCTGGCCGAGATCGCCGCTGCCTGGCGCGACGACAACCGCGACAGCGTCCTCAAGCCGCTCACCGCCGCCATCGACTGCTTCCTGGACTGGTACGCCGCGCAAGTCGCGGCCTGACACTCCGCCGCCCGGTCCGCTCCCTTTCTTCGTCTTCGCCCCGCAGGAGCTTCGCCATGCCCGAAACCCGTGTCGTGCCCCCGTTCTCCGCACGAGTCGTCGAACGCCTCAGCACCGGTGCGACCAGCCGCCGCGAACGCGTCATCCACTCCCTGGACGGCCTCGAAGACCCGGTCCAGCCCGAAGCACTGGCCGCCACCGGACAGCTGCTGTGGAAACACGTGGAGGCGCAACTGTCGTACGCCGACAGCACCGGAGACTTCCTGCTCGGACTGGATGCCGGTGGCATCCTGCCCACCATCGCCCTCTCCACCGCCTCCGACCTGCCCTACAAGATCGCCTGGAAGCTCCACCTGCCGCTCGACGGCGCCATCCGCTTCCAGGAGCCGCACGCGATGCGCACCGACGTCTTCGCCTACAACATCGCCGCCGGACAGCGGATCATCCTCGTGGACGACGAGATCACCACCGGCCAGACCCTCGCCGACCTCACCCGCCGGCTCCGCGAGGTCGGGGCCGAACCGCTGGCCGCCGCCTGCCTCGTGGAGGACACCACCCGCGGGGCCCGCGTCCTGCTCGACTCTCTCGGCCTCCCGCTGATCTCCCTCACCACGATCGGGGCCGCCCCGTGACCACACTCACCCCCGCCGGCATCGCGTTCCGCCCGGGCACGCAGCTCCATTCCGCCCACACCGTGCACACCACGCCCCTCGGATACGACCGCGCGGGCATCCCCGTCGGCGCGCCGCTGCCCGTCCCCGCCTCTGCAGAACTCGTCGACCGGCTCAACACCTGCGACGAAATCGAGGTCGCCTTCCACGGCAAACTCGGCGACACCCTCCTCGCCCTCGCCGCTGTCCGCGCCCTGACCGAGTGGCACGCGCTGCGGGCGCTGTCCACCACGGTCCGGGCCACCGGACCGTACGCACAACTGATCGCCCGCTCGGGACTGCTCGCCCCCACCCCACCCGACGCACCCGACGCCGGCGCCGGACCGGGCGTCGGCCGGCGGGCAGTGATCGGCGACCGGGCCGGTGTCGAGACACGCGGGCCCAAGGCCGCGGTGAGCGTGGTGTGCGACCCGGCCGCGCCGCCCGGCTGGTCCAGCGACGACCGCGCCCACCTCGACCTCCCCGCCCGCCACTACCTGGCCCTCGAACGGCGCCTGGGCATCCGCCTGCCCGCCACAGCCCCCTTCACCCCGCTCTTGCTAGCCCGGGCAGGACGGTTCGCCGAGGCGCTGCGGGCGGCCGGATGGCTGGACGGCCTCACCATCGCCGCCATCACCGCGACCAGCTGGCCGGAGCTGAAGGACTACACCCCCCGCCGGTACATCCAGATCGCCCAGCAGATCGCCGACGCCTACCACACGCAGGTCCGCCTGCTCGTCATCGGCGGCGACCCGGGCACCGGGATGCACGTCTCCACCCAGACCACGCGCAGCGGCGTGGAAGTCCTGTATCTGGGCGGGATCCCGGCCGCCGACCTCATCGACCTGTTCCCCCACTGCCGGCTGGTGATCGGCAACGACACCGGCCTCACCCACCTCGCCGCCATGACCCGCATGCCCCACGGCGGCGGCCCGCCCGTCATCGGCCTCTGCGCGCGGCACAGCCACAGCAAGTGGCGCACCGGCCTGCCGCACCATCACGCGATGGCCACCGCCCTGTCCGAGCGCATGCACCAGGGCGACCTGTGCCCCGTACGCGATGCCATCGCCCCGGACACGGACCTCCACATGGACGCCTTCGCCCCCGCCACCCTGGCCGAGCTCTGCCTCGACCTGCTGAACGGGGTCCGCTGATGCCCGGACGCAGGCACCTGCGGGTCGGGCCGGTGCGGCGCTTCACCCGCAACCTGGTATGCCCCGTCGACATCCCCGGCCGCCGCCTGCTGGTGAAGTACACCCGCGACCCGGCCGAGGCCCGCCAGGAGATCCGCGGACACACTCGACTGGCCGGCCACTACCGGGTGCCGGCCCTCCACGCCCGCCTGCGCGTACCCGGCGGATACGTCTTGGTGTACGAGCGTCTCGCCGCCGGCACGGACTGCGGACTGCTGCTCGACTTGCTCAACACGCCCGAGCCCACGGATGAGTTGTACGCCTACATGTCCCAGCTCACGGCCGCCTACCGGGACGTCATCCTCAACACCGCGCAACCGGCCCGTCCCGAACGCGTCGTGGGCAAGCTGTACCGGGACCGGGCGGCGTCGGGCGGCCGCCTCGACGCGTACTACGCCGGAGCGGACTTCCCCGTCGCCGACGACGTCGTCGACGTGCCGGTCTCCCGCCTCGGCACCTACACACTGCACGTCAACGGCCGGTGCCACCACCTGGACTGGGCCGCCACCCTGGATCGGCTCCGTGCGGACTTCGCCACGGCGGAGCCGGTGTGGGCGGCTCTGACCCAGGGCGATCCCACCGACGTCAACCTCGCCCATCCTCTGGCCTGGTTCGACTACGACACCGCCGGGCTGAACAGCGTCGCCGGCGAGTTCGCGAACTTCCTCTGGTACACCTCCGCCCTCGGCGGATGGCTGGTCCCCACCTACAACGCGCCCGCTCTCGCCGACCACCCGGCCACCTTCGACAACATCCCGGCCAACACCCCCGAGATCCACAGGGCCGAGGTCGATCACGGCGCCCGGACCGTCCGTGTCGACTACACACCGCGACTTGCCGGGCCGCGCCGAGCCGTCGTCGCCGCCTACTGGGACCAATTGGTCCACCCCGTCGCGCAACGGCTCTGGCCCGGCGACAGCCTCGCCGATCTGCTGCGCCCGTACGTGGCCATGCGCATCCTCGGCGTCTACAACCTCGCCGATCTCGCTCCACGCGACCGGCTGATCCTCCTGGCCCGGCTGGCCGAGGCCATGAGCCCCGACTTCGACCCCACCACCTACTTCGGCCCGCAGGAGGTTTCGTGCCCGGCTCCCTGAACGGACGCACCGCCCTGGTCACCGGGGCCACCGGCGGCATCGGCCCAGCCATCGCCGGACAACTCGCCGCCAACGGGGCCGCCGTGGTCCTCGCTCACCTCGACGACCACGAGGCGGCCGACGCCCTCGCCAAGCGGTTCACCAGGGCCTCCATGACCGCGCTGCCCTTGTCCGCCGATCTCCGCGACCCCGACTCCGTCCACGCCCTCTGCCAGCAGGCCCACGACCGTCTCGGCCCGATCGACATCCTCGTCAGCAACGCCGGCGCTTACCCCCGCATCCCCTGGACAGAAACCACCCTCGGCCGCTGGCACCGAGCGCTGGGCACCAACCTGACCAGTCACTATCTCCTCGCCCACGAACTCACACCCGGCATGACCACCCGCGGGTGGGGACGCATCATCACCATCGGCTCCGTCCTCGCCCACACAGGCCGCCACGACCTCTCCGGCTACATCAGTGCCAAAGCCGGACTCGAAGGACTCACCCGCGCCCTCGCCCGCGAACTCGGACCGGACGGCGTCACCGCCAACTGCGTGGCCCCCGGCTCCATCCGCGTCCCCGCCGAGACCACCGTCGTCGACGATCCTGACGCCATGACCGTCCGTCAGCTCGGCCGCCAGTGCATCCAGCGCCGCGGCACCCCCGACGACGTGGCGGCCGCCGTCGCTTTCCTCGCCTCCGAACAGGCCGGCTTCATCACCGGGCAGACCCTGCGCGTCGACGGAGGCTGGGTTCTTGGCTGACATCTGGCTCATGCGCCACGGAACCTACGAAGGCCACCGCCCGGGCTATCACGCCCCGCTCGACGCGCCCCTCACCGCCGAGGGACGCGCCGAGGCACGCCGTTCTCTGCCCCTGCCGGACGGCGTCACCGCCATCGTCACCAGCCCGGTCCTCCGCGCCCGCCAGACGGCCGCCGAGCTCGCGCGCCTCACCGGCCTGCCGATCATTGCCACCTCGCCCCTCCTGGCTGAGTGGCGTGCCCCGAGCATCGTCCTCGGCCACACCCCCGACACCTATCCGCCCGCGTACCGCGCATGGCGAGAACACCGCCTCACTCACCCGTCATCGCGCTGCGGAGACGGTGAAAGCCTCACCGACCTCTACAGCCGCGCCACCCGATGCGCCGACTTCCTGCAACACACCGCCGAGGAACACGGCTCGCTCCTGGCCGTCTCCCACACCCTCCTCCTCGGCGTCCTCACCCACCTCCCGGAGGGCCCGACAGCCTTCACCACCGCGGCAAGAAGACCGTGGAAGTTCACCGAACGGCGCCTGCTGACCACCAGCTGAGCCGCCAAAGCACCTGGCCGATCGCCGAATGAGCGGACCCGCCGTGCCGAAAGCGCGGACGGATTCGATTGTCAGTGGTCCGCGCGACCATGGCGTCCATGACGCCGGAATCCTCTCGCTCCGCTGCCGTGCGGCAGATCCCCGTCTGGGTCGCCACCGTCGGGCCCGGATGGGCCGCTCTGCTCGACCGGCTGCACCACGGCCTGCTGGCCCTGGACGCTGACTACCGGATCGAGTCGTTCGGCACGAAGTTCGGCGGCCTACGCATTACCGTCGCCGACCGCTTCATCGAGGGCGAGTTCGATGGGGAGTTCGCCGACCGGGCCACCGCGCTGACCGACGCCGCCGAGACGGACTCGGAGCACACCTGTGAAGCCTGCGGTGAGCCCGGCCGTATCCGCCTGCGCGGCGACGGACCGCGGGTATGGATGCAGGCCAGCTGCGGCAACTGCCGCGTCCCCGCCTTCTCCCGGTCTGCTTCGCCGCCCGGGGCCAGCGGCCCAACGTGAAAGGGGGACGTCGCGTCCGCAGCCATCGGCCGCGCGGTGGGAATCAGGTAGGTGTGTTCTCTCCCGGGTCGCCTGTTCGCGGTACTTGCGCTCCTTGTACTTGCGGATCAGATGCCAGGGGCGGGGGTTGTAGGCCAGGTCACGGTGGGCAGCGTCCAGGAAGGCGCTCTTGGTCTCGACGCACTGTTCGTGCTCCGTGGCGAAGTCGTCCACGGGGAGCATGGCCCTGGTGTCGCGAGCCTAGAAGCGCGGGATGGCGGCGACGAGGTCCTCAGCGGCGGCCAGAACAGGTGCACGCCTTGATCTGGTCCGCCACCGATAGCTCCGCGCGGGCGCTCGACGTGGCGGCCGGCTTCGACTTCGCGGGCTCGGGCTTGTCGCTGTCGGAGCTGGAGCAGCCCACGAGTGCGAGGCAGGCGGCGGTGAGCAGGGTGGCGATGGCGCGGCGGCGCATGAATCCCCCGAGGTGGAGCGTGTTCTGTCGAGGCATCATCAGCCCATAAGGTCAGGGCGTGAAGGTCGTGTGATCCATTCGTGACCGATCGCGGGTTCTGGGCTCCCCCGCCCCGCCGTGCCAGCTCTACCCTGCTGCCATGACGCCCCCCGCGACACCGGCCGCCCTCCGCCAACTCCACACCGCCCTACGGCGGGCCCTTGCCACCCCTGAGATCAACACTGGGGAGAAGCGCGCGGAGCGTCTCCGGACGACGGTATCCACGCTGGAGCGCGCGGCCGCGGACCTACCGGCGGAGGCCCTGCGGAGCCTGGCAGCGTTGTTCCGGAACGACGTCCTCGGCCACCCGAATCAACCCGGCACGGTGTTCGCCCGGATCGCCGCCGGGGAGTACCGCACCCGCCCGCCCTACGGGAGGCCGCTCACCTCGGCGTCGCAGCGGTACCTCATGGACGGTATCGTCGACCTCAACCGGGCCGCCCGCCGCGCGCCGTTCTGGTGGGAGGTGCCCGGAGCCCGCCCCTGGTCCAAGCACACGCGTGTCCCGCTCGAGCCGGGCCAGCACATAGCGCTCCGCCGTACCCTCACTACCCCTGTGGAGGACCGGCGCGAGCCGTACCGGCTGCGGCTCCTGGCCGCACTTGAGGTGCTGTGGGCAACCGGCGTCACGAGGGAGGGCCTGGTCGCCGCTGACACCACGCACCTCTCCCCCGATCTGTCCACGATCGAGCTGACTATGAACCCGCCCGGCCGCACCGAGGCCACCGTGCAGACGCTCCCCCTGCCGGCGAACGCCCGGGCCGCGCTGCGGCTGTGGCTCCCCGTCCGCCGGGCGATCGTCGTAGAGCACCTGCGGGAAGGCCCCGACCACCCGGCGAACCAGGGTCTGTTCGTGACTCTCCGACACACCGTCGGCGTCTACCCGGACGGCTCGCCGCGCAGCGTGCCGCCCGGGGTGCGCATCACCGGCAACGGGCTGGAGACCAGCTACTCGGAGTGGGCCCGCCGGCTCAACGGGGAGCACGTTGGTCAGCCCGGCTGGCCTGTGTCCACCGACCTGTACCTCATCGCCCGCGGCGGCGCCGAGCAGCTAGAAGCCGCGGGGCAGTAACGGGGTCGCCGAGAAGCCCCAAAGCGGCTCGCGTTGGTCTTGAAGCCTCTGGCGGAAGATACAGCTCAAGTGATCTCTGGTTGGGTGTCGTTGAGGTAGATCCGGGCGACCTGGACGAATCTCGCCGCCGTTTCCTCGAACTCGCTGGTCACGTGTAGCACGCGTTCCAGAGCGTTTTGGGGGAAGAGGGACGCGTCGAGGAGGAGTTCCTCGGCCTGGTCATCGGTCAGCAGCCCGCCGGTGTCGTACACCGCCTGTCGGGCTTCCTGGTAGGCCGCGAACCAGCGGGCCGCTGGGGTCTGGAGTCCGTTCTCATGGTCTTGCCGGGCTTGGTCGTTGCGGTTGGAGAGGGCCCCTCGCTCGTCCGGTTGGGTCTGGGCGAGGACGCGCTGTACGTCGCGGAGCGCTTGGAGGGCGGTGGTGGCACGCTCCTGGGTCCGGGCGGCGTTGTGCAGGGTCCGCCAAGCCTCCATCAGCTCGGCGTCGTTGTAGATGAACTGGGCAAGGGCCCCGCCGGTGGCCACCACAGCGTCGGCGGCGGTGAGGACGGAGGGTGGACCTTCGAGTTCAACCGCGATGTAGGCGTCCCGGAGGGCGCGCTGCGCCTCGCGCAGTGGGTCGGGGTTAGTTCGGCCTGGGACCTCACTTCTCACCGTCTGCCGGAATCCGTGCGTGGCCGCGATGAATCCCACGTACGCGGTGCGCTGGGCGATGCGGTTCTGCTGTTCCAGTGCTCCGGCGTACTGGAACCTGGCCGTAGTCACCGCGGCGCGTACGGTGGCCTCGGCCTGGTCCTTGCTGCCCTTACGCTGGATGTGGGCGGCGGCAAGCGTGCCAGCACTACCCAGGACGACGCCGACAAGCCCAGCACCAGCGGCGACGAGTGCGGAGTCCACAGTCGTTTCCCCCTTCTCACGCGGGATATCGCGCCGCCTGATCGCCCACGTCGGCATCATCGAACTACCTGTCAAAGCTTCAAGATCATGCCATGGCCCCTTTGGGAATTGTCTCGGCAATCCAGTACCGGCCCGCGAGCGCCTCACGGACGCTGGCTACCGAAGGCGTTCCAAGGGGACACCGGCCCGCAGTTGACGATGGCGCGTAGCCGCCCGTTCACCATCGAGTCAGGCCGTCTCGATCCCCCTATTACTTGGACGGCGTATCGGACACCAGGAGATGCCGCTCACCCGGCCCAGGCGGGATGGGGTAGGGGCACCGTTACAAGCCCGACGCCCCTCCCTCGGACACCAGCCGCGAGGTACGGCGTTGGTATTGAGCGACGCTAGAACCCTCAACAGATAGAGCGGCAATGGCCCCGCTATCCTTCCCTCTGCCCTCCGGCCAGCCTCACCCATGGCCGGGCAGGGGTGGACGAAGAGGGGGAGCCGTGGACGGGGAGCTGATCACCGCGATCGCCGCAACGGTGGTGAGCGCGGTCGCCACGGGCTACGCCGCCAGGCAGGCGCACATCGCCAAGGGTGCCGCCCGGTCTGCCGAGGCCCAGGTAGCCCTGATGCGCCGGCAGATCGAGGGGGAGGAAGCGGATCGCTTCGAGGCCCGCGGACCACAGTTCAGTATCGAAGCGGCCCACACCGATGAATCCGACGTCAACGTGCCGCGCGGAAAGCTGGTGATTAAGCAGGACTCCGGACCGCCGCTCACCTCGATCATCGTGCGCGCGACCGGCGAAGGAGTGGAGGGCATGCGGGGCGCATACATGTACGACCCGCACAGCCACACGGACTACGGCCGTGAGCAGACCATCGACATCGGCCCCATGGCCGCCGGCGGGACGCACGACGTCTACGTTGATCTGGACTACCACACTCGCGACACGACCGTTCACCTCAGCTTGGAGTGCCAAGGCCAGGCTGGCGACACCTGGCAACGTGCCATCGCCGCGCGAGTGGAGCCGCTGCCCGAACCACCGCTCTGGCGAGGGAGAGGCCAGACGGCTCGCGGCTGAGCGCTCTATACGGCTCTCCCTCGCCTACCTTGCGGCTGGCTCAAGCTCCGGGGCCTACGCGGGGCGTGGGCCGGTGCCGTCGTAGGGGACGGCATGGCCGGCGGTGAGGAGGTCGGTGTTCAGGCAGGCGCCATCGGCGCTCATGAGCGTGGCGAGCCAGCGGCCGTACTTCCCCCGGCGGTGGGTCCGGACCACCAGCGCGGCGGCGTACCGCTCGAGCCACTCGGCGGCCCAAGCGTTGCCGGGCACTACCACTTCCGTCACTCGGAGCGGGCCGTGCTCGATGGGATTCCGGTGCGTGCGTCAGGAGATCCTCGACCGGGACGGCTCGGCCGATGCGTTGGCGGTGCTCGACCTGGACGACGATGTCCCCGCGCTTCGAGGCGGTAGCGATGGGCTGAGCGCCTCTGCTCCCGCGGCGCGACTGGTTTGTCAGCCGCTCAGGCAACGCCCGATGACTCGGAACTGCTAGTCCGAGTCATCGAGCGTTGCCATTCAAGCCCCTTTCATTCTCGATTCGAATGACCTATCTGAGATAGGATGCCATCTACGCACCTCATACATGAGGGCTTTTCGATAGGCCGAGCAATGACCATTGTGATCGCAGGGGGAGATGAGGGGTTCATGGCGAAACTGTCCTATAAGGTGCCGAGTTCGCTGAACAGGAGCTTCCTCGACCACGAGATCACGCTGAGCAAGGGAGGTTGGGCGGCCAAGCCCTCCCCGATCAAGCAGCTGCTCTTCTTCGGCGGCGGCATCCTCGCCCTGCTGTGGTTCAGCACGTCGACGTTCGTGGCGAGCTCGGGCCCAGTCGCCATCACGTTCTTCGTTCTTTGGGGACTGGCGGCGATCGCCTACTTCGGCGGGCTGGTGAAGACGAAGGAGCTGCGCATTATGCGCGTGCCGGCCTTGCTGGCGTATCTGCCCCGGAAGGCCCGCCACGTCTTCACCCGTCGTAGCTCGAACCCCACGGACTTCTACTCGATCGTCGGCATCGACGGGATCGACGAGGACGGGCTGATTCACTTCTCCGACGGCGGCGAAGGTCGGGTCTACCTGGTCGTCGGCTCGGCGAGCTATCTGCTCTTCGACGAGGACCGGGTCGGGATCCTCGATCGGGTCGATTCCTTCTGGCGCAAGGTCGAGACGGCCTGCGAGCACAGCTTCATCACGACGAAGGAGCCGCAGCGGGTCTACCACCAGGTGGCGAACCTGGAGCGGCGCAACCAGGCCCTGCAGGTCCGCGATCCCGATCTGATCGAGCTACAGAACGAGCAGTACGACATTCTCACGCAGCACGTGGGCGGGAAGTTCACCTCGATCCACCAGTACCTGCTGCTCAAGGGCAAGAACGCCGACGCACTGCGCAAGGGGCACCAGGTCCTCCAGGCCGAGGTTGGCGGCTCGACTTTGATGATCAAGGAAGCCACGATGCTCGACCGCGAGGAGGCTCTGCCGATGCTCCGGGTCTTCTACCAGGGCATCGACGACGAACTGCTCGATCTCGAGGCGTCGCTGAACTGACCAGCGCCAGGCCGGCCACCACGACGAGGAACGAACGAAGGACACCATGGCGCTGATGACGAAAGTCCGGGCACAGCTCGGCATTCCGGGAAAGAAGCCTGACGAGACGAATGAGACCGCGGAGCTTGTGGTCGATGATCCGCGCGCGGATGGTGCTGCTCAGGCTGAGGGCGTGCAGGACGCTGCGCCGGCGGACGGCGCAGCCGATGAGGCCGCCGAGCCGAAGACGAACTGGTGGCAGCGCCGCCGGGAGGTGAAGCACCTCCAGGGCACGTTCGACGCCTACCCTCACCTGCTCGCGCTGAAGCCGAAGGAGAAGTACCTCTTCCGCTCCGACTACTTCGAGGTCGACGGCTCGGTCGCCTGCATCCTGGCGTACTTCCACGACGACGCCGCGCACGACAATTTCGCCGCCTTCTGGGGTATCGACCGGATCCCGGACGGCCTGGACGAGCGGGTCACCGCCGTCGTGCTTGAGCAGGTCAAGCGGATGGATGAGAAGTGGATCGACTCGTACACCAAGCAGTCGGAGAAGCTGGACAGGCTGGATGCGAACGAGCAGGAGGAGACGGGCACGACCTCCTCCAGGCGCAAGGCCGCGAAGATCTCCGGTGACCTCGGGATCACGATCGGTGAGATCCAGGACGGTGCGAGCTACCTCTCGGTGCACAACCGGCTCTTCCTCAAGGCCCCCGATCTGGCGACCCTGGACGACACGATCGACCGGGTCACGCGTCTGTACATCGACCGATTCGGCACGCTGAAGGCTGCGCCCTACGCCGGCGAGCAGCGTCAGGAGCTCTCGGGCCTGTGGAAGAACAACGAGAAGAAGAAGGGCAAGGGCTTCCACTTCACCTCGACCGAGCTGGCCGGCTCGTACTCGCTGGTGACCAATGGCCTCAACGACCGAGGCGGCGAGTACGTCGGCTACATGGTCGGCGACGTCAACAACAGCGCCGTGCTCATGGACGTCAACGCCTACGACCACCACGCGATCGTCGCCGACGCCACGCTCAGCGAGTACCTCGACCGCCAGCGGGTGGCCAACATGTGGTGCTCGAAGATCTCTCAGGCGGCGCTGCTGAACAACGGCCAGGTCGTCCACCTCATCCTCGACGGAGCGCACCTCGACAAGCTCGGCCCGAAGTTCGAGCGGCTCACCTCGCGCGTGGACCTGAATCAGGGCGACGTGAACATGTTCGAGATGTTCGGCGAGGAGGAGGACGAGCTGACGGTCTTCTCCGCCCAGATGGAGAAGCTCAAGCTGATGTTCGAGCAGCTCTACGAGACCAGCGACGGAGCGATCGGCTCGATCATCCGCAGCGCCCTCGAAGACACCGCGACCGACTTCTACATCGAGCAGGGCATGTGGCGGCACAACGCCAAGGAGCAGCGTCACCGCCTGCGCGTGGTGAACATCCCGCACACCCAGGTGCCGCGTCTTCAGATGTTCGTCTCCTACTTGGCAACCGCGCACAAGGCGCTGCTGAACTCCAGCAAGACCGACCCGGACCAGCTGCGCGCCTACAACGTGCTCAGGGGCATCGCCAACGCGATGCTGAGCACCAACGGCGACCTGTTCAACAACCACACGGCCTCGGCCGTGGACGGGGTCCGGGATTCGCGGCGCGTGGTCTACGACTTCTCGCGGCTCATGCGCCGCGGCAAGGGCGTGGCGATGGCGCAGCTGGTGAACATCGTCGGCTTCGCCGTCGGCAAGCTGGGGCTCGGCGACACGGTGATCATCCACGGCACCGAGCACATCGACGACCGGGTGAAGAAGTACATCAAGGACCAGTTCGACCATATGCACGAGCGCGGCGGCCGGGTGGTCTACAGCTACAACGACGTCGACAAGATGCTGGCCGACAGCGACTTCAACAAGTTCGACGCCGCGGACTACACGCTCTTCGGCCCGATGCGCGACGGCACGGTGGCGGAATACCAGAAGCAGCTGCACCAGCGGATTCCGCCGGATCTCGCCCAGCTCATCACGACCAAGGGCGAGAACCTCACGTACCTACGCCGGGGCGTCTCCAACGTGGTCTTCCACCTGGACCTGGCACTGGGGATCAACCCCTACCGCGAGGCCCAGCGCAGGCAGGTACGCCTGGAGGCGGCCAGGGCCGAAGAAGCGGCGCGGATGGACGCGATCATGCACGACAAGCCGGCACCGGGCGCGAACCTCACCAGCATCCGGAAGCACAGCGAGGGCGGCGACGGCGAGGCTGACGCGGGCCAGAGCGACGGGGGCAAGCGCCTCGACGGCAAGAAGAGCCTGCAGCAGCCCGAGGACGGCGCAAGGCGGCCAGCGAGGAAGCCCAAGCCGAAGAAGCTGGTCCAGGCATGAGCGAGGTCAGCACTGATACGAAGGCGAGGAGTAGGGGAGAGACGATGAACGGGACGATCACGGCGGTGGCGCAGCTGCGTGCCTGGGCCGGCCACGGCGGTGGCGGAGCCCGCCAGGGCAGGCTCGCGCGCGGGCTCGCCCTCGTGCTCCTGGCCGCGCTGTTCGTGCCGGTCCTCATGATGGCGACCTCTTCGCCGGCGTCCGCGGACGACGAGAAGGAGCGCGACAACTACAGCCTCTACCAGCTGGCTTCGAATGCGAGCTCGTACTTCAGCGAGGAGAACTCGCCGTCGAACGACAAGGGCATGCACGAGAACTGGAAGCCGGTCACGAGCAGTCCTGCTTCGGGTGGTTCCATGCTCGGCTACGCCGACCCGGACTTCAGCCTGGGCAACATCGTGGGCTGGTTCTTCGCCGAGGTCTCGGGGTCCTCGCAGACCGTCACGTACGAGACGCTGGCAGCGAAAGACGACAAGGGCAACGCGAAGTACTCGGGCATGCTCGACTACGCGCACTTCGGGGCGGCGAACGCTGACCTCGGCCTGGACACGATGTCCTCGGGCATCGGCGGCCAGATCGTGAGCGTGCTCGGAGGCTCCGTCATCTGGGTCCTCTACGCCCTGGCGCTGGCGGTCGGCACGCTGTTCTACGTCATCCTCCAGTTCCTGAAGCTCATCAACCCCTTCATGTGGTTCTACCAGGCGGTCAGGGCGGTCAATCCGACCTTCGCTGACGGGATGACGGGAGGTGACACCGGAGGCGGCGCGCTCTCGGGTCTGCAGCACTGGATCAGTGGCTGGTATGGCCTGCTTGTCGATATCTCGTGGCAGGTGCTGGTGCCGATCTTCATCGGCTTCCTGCTCATCGGCCTGGTCATGTTCAAGAAGATGGACCGCGGCTCGGCGATCAAGAAACTCATCGTGCGCGTCGTCTTCATCGGCGTCGGCCTGCCGCTCATCGGGTCGATGTACACCAGCGTGCTCGACAAGTTCGACAACTCGGTTCTCGGCCAGCATGCCGGTCCGACGCGCGTCGTGCTGAGCACCTACGTCGACTTCGAGGCGTGGATGATGAACGACCGCCTCGGAATCCCGGACCAGGCCACTGTCTCCTGGAACGGCGACCAGGCGAGCTCTGACGCGATGATGTCGGTGCGCACGAGCGCGCTGGCGATCAACAAACAGTCCCACGGAGCGACGTTCAACGGCATCAGCATCGGCACGAAGGCCAACGACGCCGAGTCTGCCTGGAAGGACGGCACGGTCTCCGTCGGTACCGGTGCGTCGGATGACTTCAAGGCGGTGTTCTCGACCTTCGGGATCATCGGCAAGTACATCGGCAGCAACGAGATCGCAGCCTCCGACTTCGAGTCGGGGATCAAGAGTTCGATCACGCAGCTGGACGAGAGCGCGGAGGTCAAGAAGAGCTGGTTCGTCGACAAGGACAGCTACGGCGACGTGGAGGATTTCGGTGAGGAGGAGGGCCCGAAGCCGGTGGATCACCCGGTGATCTCGACCGACGGCACGGGCCTGACCTCCTCTCGTCCCGGCAAGGACTCGACGGTCTTCACGACGACGGGGACAAAGGCCGGCTGCGGCTTCACGGTGGGCAAGACGCCCTCCTCCTGCAACCTGTCTCCTCTGGCGGCGTACAACTACCTCAACACCGGGTTCAGCCCCAGCTCGCTGCACATGTACAGCTCGAACAACGCCACGTCCGGCTTCACCCGCGAGAACCACATGGCCGTCAGCCAGGTGGGCACTGGTCCGGCGAAGTTTATGTACTGGTCCAACGCAGCCACGGTCCTGGGTTCCATCGTCCTGCTCGGCTTCTGGTACGCCATCGGCATGCTGGCCGGCTCGGTCAAGCGGATTTTCGGCCTCGTGGCGGCTGTGCCGTTCGCGACGCTGGGCGCGATGGCCGCGATCGCCAAGGTGATCGTCTACTCCATGGCGCTGATCCTGGAGGTCCTCGTCACGCTGTTCATCTACCAGTTCGTCTCGGAGTTCCTGATCTCGGTCCCGGACATCATGGCCGGGCCCGTGTCGAGCTTCATGAGCCCGGGCGGCCTGTGGGGCAGCGTGGCGCTCGGCGGCATTATCGTGGTGATCCTGACGCTCATCTCGTCGCTGCTGATCATGGGCACCACTTTCGCTCTGCTGCGGGTCCGCAAGACGGTGCTGCAGGCGATGGACGAGGTGGTCACCAAGCTCGTGGACAAGTTCCTGGAGACCAACACCGCGCCGAAGCCGGACAAGGGCGGGCTGATGCCTGCTCTGGCCGCAGGTGCGGGGGCCGGCGCGGGTATGGCCATGGGCAACAAGCTCGCCAACGGCTTCAACAACAAGACCAGCGGCCCGGCGTCCCCGAGCACGGGCAAGCCCGCGGGCAAGACGGCGTCGACGAACGCCGGCGGCACGAACGGCGACGCCACGGCTCTGACCGCGGGCAAGCAGGCGCTGGCCCTGGAGGGCGGCGGCGAGGGTGGTCCAGGCGATCCGAACAGCCCAGCACTGGACGGTGGTCCTGGTGGCGGTGGCTCCGGTGGTGGTGGCGGTCCTGCTGGTGCTCTGGGCGTGTCTGGCCAGGGCGACGGTCCCGACGACAAGGGCGGTCCGCTGCAGCTGACCAGTGGCGGAGCGGGCAGTTCGCACTCGGACAAGCAGACGGCACAGAATCTGAGCAACCAGGGCGGCCTGTCGAATCTCGGGTACACCTCGGATGGCAACAAGGTCATCCCCGGCGAGGTTCTGGCCTCGTCCACGGAGCCGTCGAGCTCTCGCGGTGGCGCTCAGGGGCAGAGCAGCGCCGGCGGCGCTGGTTCTGTTCCGACCAGCGGAGGCCGTAGGGCCGTCGCCGGTCAGACGGGCCCGACGCAGTTCGGTACGGGTGCCCAGGGGGCGCAGAGCCAGCAGGGCAGCAACCAACAGGCTGCACCGCAGGGCTTCAGCGGCGGAGCCGCTTCTGGTCTTGTGCCTGTCCCTGCTTCCGGGCAGCCGGCCGCGCCGAGCACGCGTCCGACACGCTCCGCTCAGGACACCCCGGCTCCCAGGCAGATGGGAGCCGGAACGTCGGCTCCTCGTCCCGTGGCCGCTCCGGCTTCGGGCCAGACTCCGGCTGCGCCTGATGCGCGGACTCCGGCTCGGACACAGGCAGCGCGTCAGCCGGGCTCGATCCAGGCGTCGACGCCGACACCGCGCCAGACGCCCGCCCCGCGGGCTCAGGCTCCGCGGACGTCGGCTCCTGCACCGGCTCCTTCGCCGCGACAGGCTCCGGCTCCGGCTCCGCGCCCTCGTCCCCGTCCGCGCCGAGTTGTCGATCCGGCGCCTCAGAGCGTGGAGACTCCGGAGCCGCAGCAGCGGCCGACCGGTGGTCTTCGCCGGGGCCGGCGCGAGAAGCCGCAGGACTGATCAGGCGAGCGTGGAGGGCTGACGCACCCGGTGAGGACGACCATTGCGATCGTCCTCACCGGGTGCGTCGTCCTTTGCGCGGCAGGAGGAGAAGGGGAAGAGCATGAGGCTCGGATCGAGGCTTCGCGGCGACCTCCCGCGCGGCTGGTGGCGCTCGGCGCGATGGTGGATCACCGGGATCTGCGACCTGGCATTGAGCACTGCGGCGGCCGTGGCCACCGTGGTGTTCGTCGGCGAGGTGAAGCGCGCTGTGCGGCATCGCGACGAGCCGCGGACTCTGGCTCGCCTGTCCGGCACGTTCGAGGGCTACGTGGCCAGCCTTTTGGGCAACAGCGCAGGCTTGGTAGTTCTGGCCACCATGGCGATCGAGGACGGTCTACCTGTGGTGCTGACGGCGTTGCTGGCTGGGTGGTGTCTGCTCAACATCGCCATCAGTGCCACGGTGTTCGTCGTGGTCGCCCGGTCGAGGATCCGGCAGTCGGCAGCGTGGGCTGAGCTGGATTTCGTCGAGCAGCACGCGCCGAAGTACGGCCGGCCACCGGAGACGATTGAGGAGTACCGGGCGCAGCAGCTCCAGGAGTAGGCGTCAGAGAAAAGACAGAACCCCGTGGACGTGATATCCACGGGGTTCTGTGCTGCCGGGGTGGTGCGGCAATCAGCTGTGCTGATTGCAGTCCTTGGCCATCAATGCCTTCGCCTGGTCGCTGTCGGCCGGGATGAGCTGGACCTGGTCGATCGAATAGGCGAAGGTGTACCCGAGCGTGATCATGCTGTCCGACATCGAGATCGAGCCGGATCCCGGGTCAGTGCCTGTCTGGTCGGAGCCGTTGCCGTCGTCCCAGAGCACAGCGGTCCGGCTGTCGTTGATCGTGCCCGTCGAGAGAACCCGGTACTGACCCTTATCGGTCTTGCCGTCCTTGACGATCGAGCCGTGCTTGATGTCGCCGAGGGCCTTCGTGGTCAGCTGGCACTGCTGGTCGCCAGCGGTGACGTTGATGTACGTGATCTTGTGGCCGTCGATTGCGGCGATGCCGCCGCGCGCCCCGTCGGTGATGGAGATGTAGGCACCGTCGAAGCTGGAGGCCTGGCTGCTGCTGGGGCTCTGCGAGGAAGCAGCATCGCTGCTCCCGCTGCAGGCGGTGAGCATGAGAGCACCTGCGGCCAGGGCCGCGGCGGACACGGCGATCCTGGTCCGCGTCGCACGTGCGGTCCTGGTGGAGTTCATGGTGTTCTTCCTTCGTTCGTTCTGGAAAGCTGGTTTGGGTCAGCTCTGTGGAGGCTGGGCTGGTGGCATCGGCGGAATCGTGGGCGTCTGACACGGGGACAGCAGGATGAGGACTGCAGCAGCCAGCATCACGACCGACAGCAGCGTTAGGAGCACCACGCCCGCCCCGACGGAGACGTAGCGGGTGCCACTGACGGAGCCCATGGTCCCGAAGCCGTCGATCACGCCGATCAGGCCGGCGACGATGCCCACGACTCGGGCGGTGATGCGGAACCAGTGCGCCTTGCGGATGACTGCCACGACAGAGGCAGAGATGGCCACGAGCATGATGAAGAGCAGGAAGCCACCCTCACCTCCGGCCTCGTCGCTGAAGTAGTTGACCGAGAAGCCCATGGCTGAAGCGACCGGCATGAACAGGGAGATGATCGCCAGGAACGCCGCGACGGGAAGGATGAAGGTGGCCAGCCCCCTCAGCGCGGCGCTCGGCGGGGGCAACGCGGTTGCTGAGGAACTCCATGGCTCCAGAGTTCTCGAGGGCCGGGCGACCTTGGTGTTGAAGAAGTCCCGGGCACCGTTGACGACTTGCTTGGCTCCGTCGGCCATCTGCTGCATCGACGGATCACGAGGCCGGCGCTCGGGACTGATCAGTCCGGCAGGAACGGCGGCCTGATACTCGGACATCGTCGGCTCGCGGTGATGCGTCTGCTGGAACCCGGCGCCCCACTGCTCGGCCGTGACAACGGGCGGAACCTGCGGCCGCAGCGGCACGGCCTGTGAAGCTGTTGCATGGCCCTGTGTCGGCTGCTCGGGTAACTGAGGCTGATCCTCAGTCATGATCGCCCCCGCTTTCTCTCGTTCAGTCCTGCGTGTCCAGGTGGTGCCCTCTTCACAGGGACCGGCGTCTCGGCTCCACAGTTCCAAACTGCATCCCCGAGACCCGGATCCCGACCACGCCCGGGAGCCGAAGCCGGTCCGCTTGAGGACCCCTCGACCGATTTCCGAGCTTTCTTCTCGTACTTCAGCACTTGCGAAGGCATTCACAAGCGCACTGTCAGTATTGCAGATTGATGTACCAGATGTACCACCTAACGAACAGAAAGCCAGTCAAAGTCGCCTGGAGATAGGTGACTTTGACTGGCCAGAACTCAGCCTGTCAGGCGCCTTCTCGGAGGTTGTCGAGTCGATGCTCAGTCAGAGCCAGTGCGACTTCGGACTGGTTGAGCGCGTGCTCGCCGTCCTGGATGCGCCACCGAAGACGCTGCACGGGCGGGGCGTCTGCTTCCTGGAGCGCCAGGTCACCGAGCTCGCGCAGCTCCGCGTACGCGCCCTGCAGCTGTTCCTCGTGGTGCGCCGACCGCACCCTGAGGCGGGCGACCCGCTCTTTCCACCAGCCCACCCGCGACTCGCGGTCGAGCCTGGTCTTCCCCTCAAGCCAGGCGCGGAGCTCGGCCTGGTCGACGTCGTCGGGGAGTCCGGTGGCGAGGGACCCCTCGGGTTCCGGCATGTCGATGGGAATGTGCGACAGCAGCACCGCGGGGGTCGCGTCGAGCGCATAGGAGATCGCGACGAGGTCGTCGACGGTCACGGGGCGAGCGCACCGCTCCATCTCCGCGAGGGCATCGGCCGAGATCGGGTGATCGAGCATCCGGAGCACGTAGGCCAGCTCGTCGATGGTCAGCTCGCGCAGCTGGCGGTAGTGGGTGATGGCGTCGGACACAGCAAGGGACGTGGGAAGGGGCGACGGCATGCATCGATCATAGGCGTGCTCGGTGCGGCCCCCGGGTGAGTCGTCACATAGCCCCGAGCCGTCGCCACGTAGGCGCACGACGGCTCGGGAGTGGCGACCTCCGCGCCCCCCCGGTCCGAGGGCAGGCGCCAGAAGAGGCGCACCTCGGCAAAGAAGTTCAGGTCGGTCTTGTCGTCGCAGCCAGTACTGCAGATGTCCCGCGCAGTGGAGCTCACCGAGTCGCAGTCGACTGCCTGTTGAATGGCATACCGAGTCATGTTTTAATGGAGCGCAATAGGCACTCGATCCACTCTGTATAAGGCGGGCAACATGTTCGGGCGCGACTCTTCCGCTGATTGCGGTGTGGTTGCGACCGTGCGTGCCTCCTCGGCGAGTCGAGTGCGAGTCCCTACTGCCGCGTCTCGCGCAGTCTCGCTTCGCCCGATTCCCGTGGAGGCCATTCAGGTCAGAGCCACTCCCGCTGCATCCATTGCCTTGCGGCGCGATGCCATGACGACAACTCAGGCCTCGGTCGCACGCCGGAGGAAGGCCGCATAGAACCGCCGGCGTCTCGGACAGCCATGCCCACCGTCCGTGCACTGGCAGCGGCCCGAACGCGGCCGTCCTGCATCAGGGGCCACGGCCCGCGCACACCAGTGACCATGCCTCGGCTGGGCGCGGGCCCCTGTCCCGCCCCTCTCTCTTCCTCGAAAGGGCACCATGACGATCCGCGATCTCGCCCTCCGCTCGACTGCCTCCGCAGCCCTCGCCCTCGCGGCCGCGGCCGCCCTGACCGTGACCTCCGCCCCGGCTGCGCACGCCGTCGGTGAGCACAGCAAGTGCACCGTCAACTGGTCGAACGTCGGCGCCACGGTGGCCAAGAACGGCTGGAACTTCCGCTCCGGCCCGTCCACCGCGTACGCCAGCCGCGGCTACCTGTACCGGGGCGACAAGCTGACCGTCCTGTGCAGCCGCGGCAACTGGGACTACAGCCAGCTCACCCAGCGCTCCAAGTCCGGCATCCCCAAGGGAACCAAGGGCTGGGTGCGCGACGACGGCCTCTACCAGCTTGCCGGCTGACAGACCGGCCCGCATCCCCCTGTGGGATCTCAAGTCCCGTATCGGAATCTTACTGCCAGTGTCGGATCGACGTCGGATACGACACCGGCTGTGAGACTGCCCAGGTCAGAGGACAGGCGGCTCGAGCCGCCCGGCGCAGACCGTCGAGGAGACGACACGGGCGTGAGACTCCAGCGTCCGACACGTCGTGAGACTGCCGATGAAGCCGCAGGTCATGAAGGCGGCATCCGACACGAGCGGCGAGAACCTACACCCCCACCACCGCCATCACCGGCCGGGGCACGGCCCGGCCCGCCGACGCCACTCGTCTTCTGGAGGAAGCCACCATGCCCGCGCTCAAGCGCACCGCCGTCACCCTGCTCGCCGCCGCAGCCGTCGCTGGAACCACGCTCGCCACCGCCGGAACAGCCTCCGCGGCCGGCTACTCCTGCAAGACCAGCAGCAGCGGCTCCTATGACGACCCGTCGTACAACGGGCCCGACTCCGACAACTGGGAGTTCGACGTCAAGCTCTGCGCCATGAGGTCCGGCGGCTACATCTACACCACGGCCACGGTCTACTGGAACGGCCCCTACTCGTCCGGCACCAACAACAGCTTCACCTTCAACAAGGCGCGCTTCCACCTCGAGACCAAGAAGAGCGTGAGCGGCACGGACCCGGTCGTGAAGTCTGCCACCTACACCGGACTCGAGGGCGCGCTCGAGAACAGCTCCGCCGCGGGCAACGGCTCGTATAAGACGGGGACGCTCAAGTACAAGGCCGGATCGGGCCGCTACCTCGCCGACGGCTACATACAGCTGGACTGGTCAGGCGACGGCAAGGACTACAGGGCCCCCATTCAGTTCACCGCATCCCCGACCGTGTAGACGCCGCCCAGCTCCCGGGCCGACGCGCCTCTTCCCGTCGGCCCGGCACCAGGCGCAGCCCGGCCCCTCGCCTTCATCCCCCTGGAGCGTCTGTGTCAGCCACCACCCTGCCCGTGGCCGCCAAGGTTCCCGAACAGCCCGCCCCCCGCCCATGGCCGCCCGCTATCTGGGCTCTGTTGCTCACCACGCTCGTGGCACGCAGCTTCGGCTTCGCCTACCCGTTCCTCAGTTACCACCTCAAGCATCTGAGCTATACCACCGAGGCCGTCGGCCAGGTCCTCGCCGTCTTCGGCATCGGCTGGCTTCTCGGCCAGCTGCTGACCGGATGGGCCGCCGACCGTTTCGGCCGACGCCGCACCCTCCTGACCGCGATGGCGACTGCTGCCGTCCTTCTGCCGCTGCTGGCGCAGGCACACGACTTCGCCGCAGTGTGCACCGGGGCCCTCATCGCCGGCATCGTCTACGACGCGGCGCGTCCGGTTGTCACGGCTGTCATCGCCGACCTCATCACGGACGACACGCAGCGCGCCGCAGTCAACGGATGGCGCCACGGTGCAATGAACATCGGCGCGGCTCTCACGGGAGCGCTCGGCGGCTTCCTGGCAGAACACGTCGGCTTCCAGGTCCTGTTCTGGCTCAACGCCGCCGCGTGCGCGGCATGTGCACTCATCGCACACCGCTGCCTGCCCGCCGACACCCCGGTCGCCATGGCCCGCTCCAGTCGCACCGACGTGCGGGCCGTGACACGAGACGCGCGGTTGTGGCTGCTGTGGGCGGCCAGCGTCTTCGCCCTGACGTGCGTTGCCGGAATGTTCTCAGCGCTTCCGATGCTCATGGCGGACGACGGCCTGGCCGCCAGCGCTTACGGGTGGACGCAGGTCGCCAATGCCGGAGCTGTGATCGCTCTCACCCCCCTGCTCACGCCGTGGCTCAGCCGCCGGTGCGGAGGCCAGCGGCCCATGATCGGCACGCTCGCGGCCAGCGCACTCCTCCTGGGCGTCGGGATGGGCAGTACCGGCCTGGCCGAAACCACCCTCGGCTACAGCATTACCGCCGCCGTCGCGGTCCCTGGCGAGATCGCCTTCTTCATCGCCGCATCCGACGTGCTCAACAAGATCTCACCAGAGTCCGCGCGAGGCCTGTACGCAGGTATCTGGGGATCCACCCTCGCCGTCGCCGTGATTATCGCCCCCATCCTCGCGGCCGCTTCCCTGACCCATGGCGGTGGGGTTCTCACGGCCTTCACCACCCTTGTCGCCGGCGCCGTGGGCGCAGCCATATGCCTGCCGCTCGCCGGGCTCACGCATCGGATCCCGGCCGCCCGCGTGACCACCGAGCCTCTCCCCGCCGCCTCCTGAACCGCCGAACTGGAGAACCGACCATGAGACAAACCAACAAGCAGTCCAACTCATGTGCAACGCAATGCTATTGGCCCTCGTTCGCGACCTCCCTGCCCACGCCAGGGGGAGCACGATGACCGCTATCGCTCCGGCCGCGCCCTACGCACCGCCGACAAGCGACCGCCGACTGCTGCTCGGTGTCTTCACCATGCTTGGTCTCGTCATGGCGGTCTGGGGTACGCGGATGCCCGCGGTCCAGAGCGCGGCATACCTCGGGCCGGGCCATCTGTCGCTCGTTCTCCTCGGCGCCGCAGCTGGCATGGTCGGCGGGCTCCAGCTCGGCGGGCGTCTGGCTCACCGGCACGGTCCCTCCCGACTGCTGGTCGTCCCTGCCGTCGTCTTCGGCCTCGCCCTGGCTCTCCTCGGCCAGTGCCGCACGCTGCCGACTCTGATCGGGGCTGCCGTCGTCTTCGGCCTCGCACACGGGCTGCTTGACGTCGGCTGCAACGTCTCTGCCGTTCACTGCGAAATCGCCTTCCAGCGGTCGATCATGTCCGGGCTGCACGCCGCCTACTCGATCGGTGCTCTGTGCGGGGCCGCGCTCGCAGCCGTGACCACCTGGATGTCCCACGAGGTGCTGTTCGCGATGGTCGGTGCCCTCACGGTGCTCGCCTCTGTCACCTCCGTTCCAGCCGTACGAACGGCAACCTCCCTCGACCACGCGCCCGAGCGTCCAGAAGCGGTTCCGGACGAGGCAAAGCCGGCGCAGACCTCCCACGCCTCGGTGTGGCTGCTCGGTGCCCTGGCCGCTGCGTGCCTGCTGGCCGAGGGTGCCGCCGCCGACTGGTCGGCAGTTCACTTGCACTCCCTCCACAGCTCCGAGGCAACCGCGGCAGCCGCCTACGCCCTCTACAGCGCCGCCATGGCCGCGGGCCGGCTCGTCGGTGACCGGCTGACCGGCCGCTACGGAGCACCCGCGCTGGTACGCGCCGGCGCCACCCTGGCCGCCGCCGGACTCGGGGCAGCACTGCTCGTCGGCAGCGCCCCAGCAGCCCTGATCGGCTGGATGGCACTCGGAGCAGGCCTGTCCACCGCCATGCCTTCCCTCATCACGGCCGCCGGGCGAGGAGGACCGCGCGCTGTGGGCACGGTCGCCGCGACGGGCTACCTCGGCCTGCTCGCCGGTCCCGCCGCCATCGGAGCGCTCGCCTCACTCACCAGCCTGCCCACCGCGCTCGCCCTGCCCGTCGTCCTGGCGGCGGCCGTTGCCCTCGCCTCCCACCGAGCCCTGGAGATCCGATGACCGCTGACATGCCGACCACCCACAACGGCTCCGGCCTCGAGGCCGTGATCCTCGACTACAACGGAGTCCTCGGGCGACAGCCGAGCCTCGCCCAGTGGACCCGGCTCGCCGAACTCGCGGGATGGCACTCCCACGAGACCCACGCCTTCCAACAGGCCTTCTGGCAGCGGCGGGAACCCTACGACCAGGGCACCATCATCACCCATACGTTCTGGAGCGGACTGCTGCGCAACGGCCGCACAGCACCTCCGGGCAGCACCCACCTGGCCGCCCTCGCAAGCGCCGACGTCGCCATGTGGACCGCCACGGACCCCGCCGTGCTGGACCTCCTGCGTGCGGCTCACGCGTCCGGGCTGCCTCTGGTACTCCTGTCCAACGCGCCGAAGCCGTTGGCCAACACGCTCGACGACGCTGAATGGTGTGCCATCCTGTTCAGCCGGACCGTCTACTCGGCCCGCATCGGAGTGAACAAGCCCCACCGACGGGCCTACGAGGCCGCGCTCGAAGCCGCCGGATGGCCGCAGCCGGCAAAGACCCTGTTCGTCGACGACCGGCTGGAAAACGTGCAGGCCGCCGAGCAGCTTGGCCTGCGGGGCCTGCACTACACCGGCGACCCGTCCGCACTCGCGCGCCATCTTCCCCGGCCGCCGGCCGTCCTCGCCACGAGCGTATGACCGCCCTCGCGACGCCGTCCCGCCGGTTTGGCACCCGCCGCCTTCCGATCACCGAACCCGGAGATCCGACCTGTTCGAGGGCGAGTACCGGATCCGGGTCTGCACGGTGGTGACGGGCGGGCGTCCCGTGAACTGCAGTGCCGAGCACGAGTTCGCCGTCGGGCAGGTCCATGCCACAGCCGTCCGTGCTCATGCCAGACCGCCCGGATTCCCTCCGCGTCCTTGAACGCGGCCCAGCGCCCCGTCACGTACGGCGCCGTGCTGCGGGTTTTGCACGTCGCCCGATTGTTGAGCAGCACACTCATCGGCCCGCTGCCCTCGGGGATGGCCCCGTTGGCCATCGTTCTGGTGGGGCTCGACGGCGGGTATGGCATGGCCGGGGCGCTGGCGGCCTGCTACCTGCTGGCCAACGCGGCAGGCGGGCCGGTACTCGGGCGGCTGGTCGACCGGCGGGGACAGACCCGGGTGCTCACGGTCAGCGCGCTGATAGCCGGGTTCGCCCGTCCGCCGCTCGACGCGACGCAGCGCTCCCTGTTCCGCCTGCTGATGCCAGACCGTGAGCACGAGCGCGTCGTGCTCACCCTGGACGCCTCGGTACAGGAACTCATTTACATCGCCGGCCCGCTGACGGCGGCCGTCGTGGCCTGGGCGGCATCCGCTCAGACGGCGCTTCTGGCAACGGCCGCGCTCGGCCTGGCGGGCACGCTCCTGGTGGTCACCTCGCCCCCGTCGCGTGCATGGCGGCCCACGCCGCGAGCTGCTGACTGGCTCGGGCCGCTGCGCTCGACCGGCCTGCGGTGGCTGTACACGGCGATGGCGTGCGCCGGGGTACCAGTGGGAGCGATCATCCCGGTCGCGGTGCGAATGGGCGACCGCCTGCAGGCGCCGGGCCTGGCCGGACTGTTGCCCGCCGCCCTGTCCGTCGGTGCCGTCATCGGCGGCATCGTCTACGGCGCCCGGACGTGGCAGATGCTGTGCGCGGTGTGGGCGGCGGGCTGGCTGCCGCTGCTGGCCGCCACAGGCCCGGTCACAGCGCTGGCAGCCTGCCTCGTGCCGGGGGCCGCGATGGCGCCTCTGCTCAGCGCGGCCTACCTCCTCACCGCTCACAGTGCACCGGAGGGGATGGCCACGGAGGCACCGGCATTGCTGGTCGCCGCCCTCGACATCGGGTGCGCTGCGGGTACGGCGGCCGCTGCCAACCCCCTCGGACCGTTGCTGCTGCCGGTCGGCGGCGCAGCCGCCCTCCTCCTACTCGTTGCCGGCCCCACCGGAGACTGGCTCCCACTCGCCGTCCCGGACATCGGCCGACGCGCGCCCCGGCCACCGAGGTGGTCCTTGGGTTGTCCGCTTGAGCCGAGGAGGAGCCATGCAGGTGGAGCAGGTGAACTGGGTCGACATCCCGGCCGGGTCGCTGCACCGGGGTACGCCGGTCGACGAAGTGGGGGCAGTGGCCCGCCGCTGCGCGGACACCGGTGTGCCGGTGGCGTGGTACATGAAGGAAGTTCCGCGCGCGGAGATCCATGTCCCGGCGTTCCGGATCGCCCGTACCCCGGTCACGGTCGGCCAGTGGGTGCTCTTCGCGGCGGCCACCGGCCGACCGGTCCCGCAAGCGCCGACGGACCACCCGGTCATCGGAGTCCTCTGGGAGGCGGCGACGGCCTACTGCCGGTGGCTCGGGGAACGGCTCGGCCTCGGCGTGCGGCTGCCCACGGAGGACGAGTGGGAGCGCGCCGCACGGGGAGACGACAGCCGGGAGTTCCCGTGGGATGAGGAGTACCGCACCGGCCTGGCCAATCTGGTGGACCTCGGTGTCGGCACCACGATGCCGGTCGGTTCGTTCCCCAAGGGCGCCGGCCCGTTCGGGGTGCTGGACATGGCGGGTAACGCCGACGAGTGGACCTCCACCCTCTACGCCCCCTACCCCGGCGCGCCCGCAGAGATGCCGAGCACCGAGGACTGGGCCTTCGACCGGCACATCACCCGAGGCGGCTCCTTCCGCCACGACCGGGACCTGGCCCGGTGCGCCCGTCGGCACGACTCCTACGAGCCGGATCTCGAAGCGATCGGCGTGGGCTTCCACCTGGCGGCACCGGCCGCATAGAACCGGTGGCGAAGGCGGTGGTGTCGTCGACGGTGAGGAGGGCATCGTGGCCTTTGTAGGGGTAGAGGCTCAGGACCGCGACCACGTAGGGGCCGGCTGCCCAGGGCCAGGGCGGGGGTGCGGGGTTCCGTGGCATTGGTGAGGGTGCTGACCTTGCCGGCCGGGACGCGGACGTCATCGAGGAGGAAGCGGGTGGAGCGGCCGCCCATCGCGACGATGCGGTCCTCCTCGCGTGCGAGGGTCCGGGCGATGCCACCGACAGTGGCCCGGCCCGGTCCCATCGTCACGGCGTGAGCCGCGACAGTTCCCCGTCCGCCGTCCGCGCCACCCGGCGGCGGACCGCGAACCAGCTGCCGACGAGGGTGGCCGCGACGACCGGGACGAGCAGCAGGGTCCTGCAGCGGACCGCGGTGTCGTTCCACATCAGGCCGAGTAAGGCCACCAGGAAGGTCCATCACAGACCAAGTGGCAGATCATGATGATCAGCCAGGTGCTGATGATGTCGCCTCGCTTACACCCGCCAGGACGGGTGCCCCAGGACGTCGTAGCTGCGATGGTCGCCTGCCAGCGACGCTGTCGACGTGACCACCCGAGCCCGCGGCGTGCGCCCGTGGTGCCCAGGGCGGTGTGGTGCCAAGTCGAAGTCGGGTGGCCGGTGTGTTTGATCGGTGACACGGAAGCGGGCGCGCGCGGCCTGGGGGACGACGGCCTGCTCGGCCCTGCGCTGGGCTGAGCAGGCCGATGGTAGGTTCCGCGGCGCTTAGGCCACGGCTGGTGTTCATAGCTGCAGAGTTCACGTGTCTCGGTCAGGTGGTGAAGGCCAGGTAGGTGCCGGTCGTGAGGCCGGAGAACGTGATGAGCTGGCGGGGTTTGAGGCAGGTGAACGCGATGTGCATGCCGATGCCGGCAGTGACGGCGTATGGCGTCGTTGGCGGGAACAGCAGGGCGGGAGGCAGCACGATCTCCAGGGCGATGGCGGTGGCTGCGATCGCCCGCCAGCGGCGGATGTCCTTGGTGGTGAGGTTGCCTGCGCGGCGGCGTACGAGGCCGGGGATGGCGTGCTGGCGGCGGTAGGGGAGCTGGTCCTGGACCTGGGTGTAGGTGTGGACCCACTGGGCCAGGTACAGGCCGCTGCGGAATTGCGGGCTGCGGAGCTTCTGCCAGGCGGAGTTCCAGTAGATGTCGGTGGTGACGAGGACCATGAGGCACTGGGCCCAGGTGTTCGCGGTGCTGGAGCCGCCGGCGAGGTGCAGACCGGTCCCGAGGTCGCCGGCGAGGAGGAGGCTTCCGCCGGTGAGGAGGGTGTAGCGCACGGCGTTGGGGCTTCTGAGGTAGAGGAGCTCCATCGCGGCGCCGGCCAGGACCAGCACGAGTGCCACGCGTGGTGCGAGGCCTGCGGCCAGGAAGGTGGCCGCAAGGGTGCGGATGATCAGTGCGGGCCGGTAGAGCGCGGCCAGGAGCCGGGCGCGGGCGGTGCCGAAGCGCTGTTCGGCGAGGCGGGTGCTGAGCGATCCGGGGGTGAAGCGGTTCCAGCCGCCCTGGCCGAAGGCGAGGGCGAACCGCAAGGTGAGTACGGTGCCGAAGACCATCCGGAAGGCCTGGAGGCGTGCGGGCTCGGTGGGGTACTGGAATCCGGAGGCGAGGGCGTCAAAGAACCACATGACTGTCCCTGACCTCGACGGGGTGCTCGCCGCGGGCGGACAGGACGCGGCCGTGGCCGTCGATCCGGTCGTAGCGGCCGGAGGCGGTGAGGTGGGTGAGGATCGTCTGGAGCTGGGGCGGGCCGAGGATGAAGGAGCCCGGGGAGAGGTAGTCGTAGACGTTCACCGGCTCGGTGCGGCCGTCGCTGGTGGTCCCGGTCAAGGTGATGATCGTGAACGTGGCGCGGCAGAACATCTTCCAGCGCATCCACCGGCCGGGCAGCGGCGTGAATCCGGTGATCATCCACGCGGCCAGTGCGGCGGTGAGCGCGAGTTGGGCAGCGGACAGCACAAGGGTGTGCATCGGTGCCTCCGGAACGGGAGGGTGAAAGGTGTGGTGGGCGCGCGCGGGGCGGCCTGGGGGTCAGTGCTCGGGCTTGGGGGGCCGCTGCATCAGGGCGGCCGCGGCCTGGTCGAGGGTGACCTTCTCGTGCAGGAGGTCCGACATCACCTGGGTGATCGGCATCTCGACCCCATGGGTGTGCGCCAGGGTGAGGAGGGCCTGGGCGGACTTGACGCCTTCGGTGGTCTGCCGGGTGGCGGCCGTTGCTTCCGCGACGGTGAGTCCTTGGCCGAGGTGGGTGCCGAAGGTGCGGTTGCGGGAGAGCGGTGAGGTGCAGGTGGCGACCAGGTCTCCGAGGCCGGCCAGGCCGGAGAGGGTGAGCGGGTCGGCGCCCAGGGCGCGGCCCAGGCGGGTGGTCTCGGCCAGTCCGCGGGTGATGAGCATGGCGGCGGCGTTGTCGCCCAGGCCCATGCCGGAGGCGATGCCGGCGGCGAGGGCGATGACGTTCTTCATGGCGCCGCCGAGTTCGCAGCCGGTCACGTCGGTGCTGGTGTAGGGGCGGAAGTAGCTGGTGTGGCAGGCCTGCTGGACGAGCTGGGCGGCGTGCTCGTCGGGGCAGGCGATGGTGGCGGCGGCGGGCTGCCCGGCCATGATCTCCCGGGCGAGGTTCGGGCCCGAGAGGACCGCGATCCGTTCGGCGGGTACGCCGGTGGCCTCGGTGATGATCTGGCTCGGCCGGAGCTGCGTCGCCTGTTCGATGCCCTTCATCAGCGACACGATCACCGTTCCGGGGGCGATGTGCGGGGCCCAGGCGGAGAGGTTGGCGCGCAGGGTCTGTGCGGGGATGGAGAGCACGAGGAGATCTGCCTGGTGCAGTGCGGCGGCCGGGTCGGTCGTCGCGGTGACCGTGGCGGGCAGCTCGATGTCGGGGAAGTAGCCGGGGTTGCGGTGGGCGGCGTTGATGCCGTGGGCGATTTCTGCCCGGCGGGCGTGCAGGACGACGGTGGTGCCGGCGTCGGCCAGAATCTTGGCGATGGCGGTGCCCCAGGACCCGGCCGAGAGCACCGCAGCACGGACGGAACGCTGCTGGGTCACTGCGGGGTCCTCTCCCTGGATACGGGCCCGTCCACGGTGCGGCAGCCGGGCGCCGTCATCGTAGCGCCCGGGGCGGGCCCGGCCGCTGCTGCCGGTGTGGCCGCCGGGCGGGCCAGGGTGAGAAGGACGGCGCGGCGGTGGGGCAGTCGGGGCAGCATCTGCTGCGCCTCGCTCAGCATCCGCGCGGCCTGGACGTCTCCCAGCTCCCGGCGCAGCTCGTCGGCGTGGGCGATCCAGAGGCGGTAGAGGCGCTGCCACATGAGGGGCTCGTCGGGGCGCTCGTCGATGTGCTCCACCCGCAGCCCGGCGGCGTGGGCTTGTGGCGCCCAGGCCGGTGTGGTGCGGTGCCGGGCCGCGCGGGTCAGGACGAGTCGGCCGCCCGGGGCCAGGGACCGGGCGAGTTCGCGCAGTGCCGCGTCGCGGTCGGTGGCGCGGCTGAGGGCGTCCACGCACACGATGCCGTGGGCGCAGCCGTCGGCCAGGCCGGTGTGTTCCAGGTCGGCGACGTGGAAGCGGGCGCGGCTGGCGGCGGCGCCGAGGAAGTGGGGGCGGCGTGCGGTGGCCTGGGCGACGGCCACAGGGGAGAGGTCGAACCCGGCCAGGCGCAGATTGAGGGTGCGGGCGAGCCACAGGCCGATGCCGCCGGTGCCGCAGCCCGCGTCCACGAGGATCTGGCCCGGCTGCATGGACAGCCGGGCGGCCAGCAGGTGCAGCAGGGGACGGTCGCACGAGCTGGACGCGGCCACCTCGGCCGGGTAGTTGTCGCCCATGGCCTGGGTGTACAGGCGGGTGACGAGGTCGGTGCGTGCGCGGGCGGTGTGGAAGGCGTCGTACTGCGCGGAGCGCGGCCCGCCCAGGAGCCGGGGCGGCGCGGTCGGGGGCTGGGGCGGCGTGGATGGGGCGCGGGTGGTGGGGTTCATCGTGGCATTGACCTCGTGATCCGGGAGCGGGTGCCGGGGCAGACGACGTGCACGGCATGGACCGGGCAGCCGGGGGCGGACAGGCGGAGGGCCACCGGTTCGTGTCCGGTGACGCGCTCGACCCGGCGGGCCACCTGCCGGACCTGCCCGGCGAATCCGCCGCCGGCCGGAGCGAAGCGGTGGACGGTCTGCGGCCACGGAGCGAGTCCTGTGGTGCGTGCCGGGCGGAAGGATCGGGGGCGGGCCGGGGCGGGGTCGCTGGGGAGGTCGTCACGGGTTCCGGCGATCGCGGCGAGACGCGACTGAGCGGCTTCGGTCACTGCCCGGGTGAGGGCGATGGCCGGACTGGTGTGGCATCCGCCGCCGCCGAAGACGACGGGGAAGTCCTCGGACCACAGGTAGGCCACGCACACCGGGAGTCCGTACGGGCCGTCGACGAGGGCGATCTCCACCTGCATGTTCGCGGCCGCGAGGCGGTCGAGGACCGCGCGGCCGTGCGGGTCGTCGACCGAGGCGGGGGCGATGAGGGTGCGCTGCTGCCCGCCGGTGGCGGTGTCGCGGTGCAGGACGTCCCGTTCGACGACCTCGAACAGGCCGTGCAGGACGGCCTCGTCGCGTGTGTTGCCGCAGGCCAGGCCGGTGCTGGTGGCGCGCAGCAGGTCAGGGGTCCACGGCGGGCGCTGGAGGGGGCGGCGGACCAGGTCGACGGGCACCAGGGTCCCCTTTCCGCGGACCAGGCCGGCTGCGGGTGTCCACTCCCACACCACCCGGGCCAGTGCAGCGGCGGGGTGCGGGGCTCTCAGCGGCAGGGCGGACACCGGGCAGGCGGGGGCGACCTCTACTGCCGGACCCCGGGCGGTGACGGGCAGCGGCTGCTCGACGTGCCACAGCTCGATCGCCTCCATCACCGCCGACAGGCGTGCGAGCAGGCTCGTGGCGCCTTTCCCCTGGGACGTGCTCAGGGTCTGTGAGGCGGGCCGGATCGCCGTCCACACCGGCAGCCCGACGCAGTCCAGGCCGGTCAGGTCCGCGATCCGCGTGATGCCCATCTCCGGGAGCAGACCGGCCACCGCCTCCCACGTCTCCTCCGGCATCCGGGCGCGCACCGTCCCCGGCAGCGCCACGCTTGCGTCACCGCCCCACACGGGCCGCCTCCATCCGCTCGTACATCTCTTCCTCCATCACTGCGGGTATCAGGCGCTTGGCCGCCGCGACGGCCCGCGCCCCGGACCCCATGCCGCGCGCTGAGGCCTCGGCGTCGAGGTCCGCCTCCGTGCAGCACCATGCCTGGCGGAGCAGGCGGCGGGTGATGTCGTCGCGGACCGCCGCCACCGTGAACCCGGGCCGGCTCGCCCGGGCGCGGGCGAGCGCGCCGGCGTGGCGGGCGACCGCCAGGCGGTCCTGCGCGCTTTCGCCGGCCAGCAGCAGGCTGACGGTCGTCTCATCCCGCAGGTCGACCGGCGGGTGGAACACGCGGTGGGCGGGAAGATCCCCGCCGGTGGCCTCGGCCAGCCGCACGCGGAGCGGCCGTCCCCGACCTCCGTCCGCAGGGTGGTAGGAGCAGTGCTCCAGGTAGGACGCCCACCGGTCAGGGAAGGCCGCATCGAACACCTGCTGGTAGACGAGGCGGTCCTCGGTGAACAGCCGCAGCCCGCCGACGTCGGCCCGGGCGAAGGCGTTGGACCACTGCCGAAAGTACGGCGTCGCCACCGCCGGCCCCGGAGGCGCGGCCGGGGCCGACGGGGTGCGGCGGCCGCGCGCGGCGTGGACGGCCGCGAGCGCGTCGGCCCGCTTCAGGTCCCCGAAGTGCTCCTCCCGCGCCCGGTGTTCGTCCAGCCACCGGGCGAAATCGGCCTCACCCCGCCGGCGGCACACTGCCCGGACCGCGGCCATGGTGCGCTGCGGGTAGAACACCGCGCGCAGCGCCTCCAGAAGCCCGCACGCCCGCTGGTCGTCGAGCACCCCGGCCGCCCGGGCCAGGCCCAGGACGTGCCGCAGGTTCACCACGGGCCATGTCAGTGCCCGGTGGCCGCCGTCCGGGGTTTGGCCGACCGCGACCTCGTCGTCCCCCGTGATCTTTCCTTCGGCGTAGGCGGTGTAGACGGCGCCGATGCCGGCCATCCCGAACCGGTCGAGTTCGGCGGCCCGCAGCGCGCCGATGCTTGCCGCGCCAATGACCATGATCCCCCGGCCGAGCGCGGCCAGGATCTCCTTGTGCCGCAGCGCCGGGGCCTGGTGGTACACGCCGTCGATGAGCAGCACGGTGTCACCGGCGGCGATCTCGGCATCGAACAGGTCCCCGTGCCGTGCGGGCGGCAGGACCCGCATCCCCGGAACGTTCAATGCGGGGTCGGACCGGGACAGCGTCGGCCCGGTGAACACGTGGATCGTCACAACGAGCTCCCTCCTCTTCGGATCTGGGAAGTGCGGCGTGCCCCCGCCGGCCGCGCGAGGGCCGGCGGGGGCACACCGCGGACGGGACTTACTCCTCGTCCTCGACGTCGACCGCGACGACGACCGGGGTGGTGAAGTCGCTCTCTGCGGCGGTGTTCTCGGACGTGTGCTCCATCAGGTCCTCCTGGACGGATGCGGGCGTGGATGACGGACAGCGCCTCGCGGACGGCGTCCGCAAGGCGCGGCGCGGGACGAGCCCTCCCGGTTCCGGCAGAGGGCCGCCGGCGCCGAGACCCAGACAACCGTGCGGCAGCCCTCGCCCGGCAGGCTCACGAGGGGGGCTCACAATCACGGATCCCGCTCACGCCCGCACTGTCGCGATTAGGGTCGAACACCCGTCCGGGCATGCAGCCGCAGGGCGGGTGTTCTCGCACAGAGGAGGGGACCGCAGTGGGCCACCGTCATCAGCCGAACGAACGACTCGCCCGGATCATCGAGCAGTCCGGCGCGAGCCGTGCGGCCCTGGCGCACCGGATCAATCAGCTCGCCCGGGAGGCCGGCGTCAACCGCGTGTACACCCATACCTCCATCGCGAACTGGACCGTCCGGGGCATGACTCCGCGGCCGCCCGCCTCCGGCTTCCTCGCCGTTGCGCTGGGCGAACGCCTGGGCCGCCGCGTCACACCCGACGAGATCGGTCTCGGCCCGCGCACCGAAGCAAGCTCCGAGACCGGGTTGGATTTCCCACGGGACCCCGATCACGCCGTACGCAACGCGGCCGATTACTGGAGCACCGTGGACCGCCGAAGCCTCCTCAGCGCCGCCCCCGCCTTCGCCGTCGCCGCGTTCACCGACCCCGTCCACCGGTGGCTCGTCACCCCCGCAGACGCCACGGCCGCCCGGGCCGAGGGCCGCATCACGGCATCGGCGCCCGGCGGAGGCGGCCGCCGGGTCGGCCGCGCCGACCTCGAGGAGCTGTGGCACGCCGCCGACGAAGCCCGCCGGTGGGACTCCAAATACGGCGGCGGCACCTGGAAATCCTCACAGGTCGTCGACTGCCTCCGCGAACGCGCCGCTCCCCTGCTCACCGGCACCTACACCGACGCCATCGGCCGGGAGCTGTTCACCGTCACGGCCGAACTCGCCCGCGTCGCCGCCTGGTCCGCGTTCGACATGGGCCACCACCAGGCCGCACAACGCCACTTCATCCAGGCCCTGCGCCTCGCCCGCGCTGGCGGAGACGTCCAGGCCGGCGCATACGTCCTGGCCACCATGAGCCTCCAGACCGCATTGCAGGGCTACCCAGACCGCGCCATCGACATGGCCGAAGGCGCCTACGAACGCGCCAAGCACACCGCCGCCCCCAGGGTGCTGGCCTTCGCCAAACTCATCCAGGCCCGCGCCCACGGTCTCGCCCGCGAACCCCGGCAGGCCGCCACCGCGCTCGCCGCCTCCGAACGCCTCCTGTCTTCGATCCGGCCCGGCAGCCGCGACCCCCAGTGGCTCGCCTACCTCACCCACACCCGCCTGGCCTCCGACGCCGTCGAAATCCACCGCGACCTGCGCAACCCGACCGCCGCCTTCCGCTGGAACACGATGGCCGACACCATGCCCGCCGGCCTCTACACCCGCTCCGTCGGCATCCGCCACGCCGTCCTCGGCGCCGCCCACCTCCAGGCCGGCAACCTCGACCAAGGCCTCGCCATGGGTGACCAGGCCCTCGACATCCTCGCCCGCGTCCGCTCCACCCGCGCCCACAGCTACCTCCACACCCTCACCGACACCCTCACCCCCTGGCACCGCGAACCCCGCGTCCGCGCCTTCATCGATCGCACCCGCACCGCCCTCACGACCTGACGGGACCCGGCGGAACCCGGGGCCCGGGGTCCTGCGACGGGTGGAGCGGTTGTGTCCGGGGCTGGTGGGTGAGGCCGTAGTCGCGGCCGAAGCGGTTGGCCTCGGCAGCCGAGCCCGAGAGCCGGTGCAGCCAGAAGGCGTAGGCGACGGAATCCATCTGGTCTTGGGTCAGGAGCAGACGCCACCGTCCTGCACCGCGGTCGTAGGCGGCGGTGCGGACCTGTTCGGCGAGCCCGTCCGCCGGCGGGACGGCCAGACGGTCGGCCAGACCGACGAAAACCCGGAGAGCATCCATCTGCGAGGGCAGCAACTCCACCACCTGCCGGCCCCGACCCGGCGGGACGGGCGCACGGGAGGGCGCGGGCCGCACACGGATGTAGAGGAGCAGGTCACGGCCGGCGGCCGACAGGCGGGCAGCCCAGTAGACCGGCCGTCCCTCCCACGCCGACAATGCGGCACGGGTTTCGCGGTCGGCCATCTCCACAAGCCCCAGGCCCTGCAGGCGGCGCAGGAAAGGGCGCAGCGGCAGAGCGTGTGCGTCGACCGCCCAGCCGTGTTCAGCAGCTTCTTCCACCGTGTGCAGCGCCTGCAGTTCGGCTTCGCTTTTCACGCATCCACCTCGTGTACTGTCGGCCCGGAAAGCAGGAGCTTAGGGCCGCGGCGGTATGTACCGCCGGATAGCGGTCGATCATGTGACTTGCTGTGCGTGGGAGTGAACGAGTCAGGTCCACCTGCACGGCCGTGCCTGGGACCGCTACGAAGATCACGCCTGTCCGTGATCTCTCGTGAGGAAGCCCGCCCGTGCCTCGTTCCCGTGCCGTCCGTTCCGCGGCCGCCCTGGTGTCCGTACTCGCCGCCCTCGTCTCCCCAGCCGCCGCGCAGGCCGCGAGCTCCCCGGCCGCCGCCCCGCCCAGGCGCGCCCCGGCGGAGACGGTCGTACTGCCCGTCCGGGACGCTCTGGCCGCCCTGCCGGTGCAGGCAGAGGACCGTACCGGCTACACCCGCGACAAGTACCGCCACTGGATCGACGCCGACCGCGACGGGTGCAGCACCCGGCAGGAAGTACTCCTGGAGGAGGCGGTGACCGCCCCGGAGCAGGGCGCCCGCTGCCGGCTGACCGGAGGCGTCTGGCACTCGCCCTACGACGACACCCGCTTCGAGGTCGCGCGCGCCCTGGACATCGACCACCTCGTGCCCCTCGCCGAATCCTGGGACTCCGGCGCCTCCGCCTGGAGCCCGGCGGAGCGCCAGGCCTACGCCAACGACCTCGGCGACCCCCGCGCCCTGATCGCGGTCTCCGCCGCGTCCAACCGGTCCAAGGCCGACCAGGACCCGGCCACCTGGCAGCCTCCGGCCGCCGGGTACCGCTGCACCTACGCCACCGACTGGATCGCGGTGAAGACCCGGTGGCGGCTCACGGTCGACACCGCCGAGCGCAGCGCCCTCGCCGCCGTCCTGGACGGCTGCCCCGACACGCCCGTCGAGGTCACCCTGGCCCGCTGACCAGAGGGCTGTCGAACGTGACGGCAGCCCGGGACGAGGACCTGGTTCAGGCTCTCGGGTCGGGGAGCACGCCGGGCCGAACCGGCACGATCTCCACATCGGTGCAGCCGGCCGCTGCGAGTTCGGTCCGCCGCAGGGCGGCGGTGGGCTCGTCGTAGGCGACGGCGGAAGCCCGCGGTATGCCGTCGGCGCTGGTCCAGGTGAGCGCGTAGTTCTGCATCGTGATCGTCATAGGAACATCATCGCTTCCGGCACTGACAGCGAACGATTCCGGCCGTGATCTGTTCCTGTGGCTGGTTTGTGGTGCATGGTGGTGCGCACGGGCTTCCCGAGGCTGCTATGTCGTGTCAAGCCGCTTGAGCGAGTTCTCTGGCATCGACGAGTTGGCTTCCCTGGGAACGTTCGAGGATCTTGAAGATCTGGCGGCAGACCACCCTCTTGAGGCATCGCTGTGCGTCACGGGCTGTTTTCCCTTCGGCGATCTTGCGTGCGACGTACGTCTTCGTGGAGGGATCGAGTCGCATCCGGATGAGAGTGATGGTGTGCATGGCCCGGTTGAGCTGCCGGTCGCCGCTGCGGTTGAGTCGGTGTCGGTTGGTCAGCCCGGACGAGGCAGGGATCGGCGAGACGCCGGCGAAGGAGGCGAAGGCGGCTTCCGAGCGGAATCGTCCCTGGTGAGACCAGCTGACCAAGATCTGGGCGGCGGTGATCGGTCCGACTCCGAGCAAGTCCAGCAGTTCGGGGGCCTGCTGGCGGACCAGGGCGAGGATCTCGTTCTCGAGTTCCTTGGCCTCGGCCTGCAGGGCCAGGATGCGTTGCGCCGTGGACCGCATGGCCCGCGCCGTCATCCGGTGCTCAATGTCCTGGCTCGGGCGGTCGCGGAGGTGAGCGCAGTGGGTGATCTGGGCGGGGCGCTTGAGCTTGCGCAGTTCGGTGCGGAGCTCGTCCGGCGCGGAGACGATCAGGGCCTTGAGCTGGTTGATCGCGGCGGTGGAGGCGAGGACCGCACCATGACGGGTGGCAAGCAGCACCCGCAGTGCCTCGCGCTCGCCACGGAGGCGGGGCTGAATCAGATGCTCGGTGGCCAAGGCTTCCTTGGCGGCCCGGATGGCGTCGAGCATGTCGGTCTTGCGGCCGCCGCGGTTGGCCGCTCGTTTCGGGCGGCAGACCTCGACGACCTGCTCGCCGGCCTGTCCCAGGAAGGCCGCGAGGCCGGCGCCATAGCTGCCGATGCCTTCCAGGGCCCAGCAGCGGCGGCCGGGAACCTGCTGGCGCGCGAAGTCGAGCAGACGCCGGTAACCACGGGCGTTGGCAGGGGAATCGGTGCTGGCCAGGACAGCGCCGATGGGGCTGACGGCGGCTGCGGCGAGCGTGTCGCGGTGGGTGTCGACGCCGATGACGCCGTCGACGTGTTCTGCGAGCATGGTCATGCGGTTGTTCTCCTCCGGGCGGACGACCGTAACGGCGTCGGCCTGGGTGGAGTCACCACGTGGCGGAACTGTGATGAGTCACGCCGCGAGGCGGACAAGCTGCTGATCAAGCCAACGGGTGGGCCAGGCCGACGCCCGTGTCTGGCAGACATCTCGGGGGCACGGCAGTCCCTGAGGGGACGCCAGTTATGTTGCGAGTCATGCCGGATCACGAGCGCCGAGCCTGGCAGCAACCCATCCCGGGCCGCAGAAGAACTCTCACAGTTATGTTCTTCGCGGTCCTGCAAGAGGGCCGCTGGCCTCCGGGCCCGGCATGACTGTGTCCCCCTGTCGAAGGGATGACCTGGGGGGTGGTGTCACCGGGCCCGAGAGGTGCCGTCGGAGACGCTGATGAGAGGTCCGACCACCGCCTGGCCGGGCGCAATGCCCAGCCGCTCGCGGGCGGCAGGTCTGCATAACGTGGATGCGCGAGTACGACACCGATGCCAAGGCCAGCCGCACCGAAGGAGTGGAAAGCACAGTGTTCGACACCAGCGACGTGGGCGTGTTCCTGGGTCTGGACGTCGGCAAGACCGCTCATCACGGCCACGGGCTGACCCCGGCCGGGAAGAAGGTCTTCGACAAGCCGCTGCCCAACAGCGAGCCGAAGCTGCGGGCCGTCTTCGACAAGCTGGCCGCGAAGTTCGGCACCGTCCTCGTGGTCGTGGACCAGCCCGCCTCGATCGGAGCCCTCCCGCTGACCGTCGCCCGGGACGCGGGCTGCCAGGTCGCTTACCTGCCCGGACTCGCGATGCGCCGGATCGCCGACCTCTACCCCGGCGAGGCCAAGACCGACGCGAAGGACGCGGCCGTGATCGCGGACGCGGCCCGCACCATGCCGCACACCCTGCGCTCGCTGGAACTGACCGACGAGATCACCGCCGAGCTCACCGTCCTGACCGGCTTCGATCAGGACCTCGCTGCCGAGGCCACCCGCACCAGCAACCGGATACGCGGCCTGCTCACCCAGTTCCACCCCAGCCTGGAGCGCGTTCTCGGACCCCGCCTCGACCACCAGGCCGTCACCTGGCTGCTGGAACGCCACGGATCCCCCGCCGCCCTGCGGAAAGCCGGCCGCCGCAGACTCGTGGAACTGATCCGCCCGAAGGCCCCGCGCATGGCCACCCGGCTCATCGACGATGTCTTCGACGCGCTCGACGAACAGACCGTTGTCGTTCCGGGCACCGGCACCCTCGACATCGTCATCCCCACCCTGGCCGGCTCCCTGGGCACCGTCCACGCACAGCGCCGGGCCCTGGAAGCCCAGATCAACGCCCTGCTGGAGGCTCACCCTCTTTCCCCGGTCCTGACGTCGATGCCCGGCGTCGGCGTCAGGACCGCCGCCGTCCTGCTGGTCACCGTCGGCGACGGCACCAGCTTCCCCACCGCCGCCCACCTCGCCTCCTACGCCGGACTCGCCCCCACCACGAAGCAGTCCGGGACCTCGATCCACGGCGAACACGCACCACGAGGCGGAAACCGGCAGCTCAAACGCGCCATGTTCCTCTCCGCCTTCGCCTGCATGAACGCCGACCCGGCCTCCCGCACCTACTACGACAAGCAACGCGCCCGCGGCAAGACCCACACCCAGGCCCTTCTCCGCCTCGCCCGCCAACGCGTCAGCGTCCTGTTCGCCATGCTCCGCGACGGCACCTTCTACGAACCCCGCACCCCCAAAGACGTCGAACTCGCCGCATGACCACTGCAGATCAAACCATCCCAAATCCAACCTGGGCGCCTTGACGAAAGACATAGAGGCACCCCCCGGCTCCACACCGGCCGGGCGGCTTCGGCCCGCCTCGCACACGGACTTTCTGGGGAGGACGACCCGAACCGCTCCGGCTATACGCTCGGGCGCTGGCATCCGACGCGAGGCGGCGCCTTTGCAGCCGACCGGGCATGTCAGTGGGCGCTACCAGCGTGACGATCATGGATGCGACGCAACACGACGTCGGCGAGCAGCGAATGGAAGGCGCCCTTCGGCTGGACCACCGTCTTCCTCGGAACCTTTGCGATGCTGTCGGGTGCCGCGGTGCCGCATTCCCAGTCGGCGGCCCCAACTGGCACCGTTCGCAGAGCTCGCGGTGATCGAAGGGGTGTCCGCGCCGACCCGGGTCATCGGGTGGTGCGGTCGACGGTAGCGGCCCAGCTGCGGGCGATTGACTGGTGGAAGGCGTGGACGGTGGCGTCATCCAGGGCACCCAGGTCCAGGACGAGCCACCCGGGGCGCCGTGGCAATCAGCGGCGCGGCCGGGCGGCAGCGGGGTCACGCCCTTCGATGCCGCGTCGGGTGCGGGGGCAGTTGCGGCAGGAGAGTGGCAGCGCCGGCCCGAAGCCCGATTGCCAGTGCCCCCACTTACCCCCCTATCGGGCATATTGGACATCTGTCGGGAGGCGGTTGTGGGCAGCGCAGTTGCGGAGGTTCTCGCAGTCGACAGCGAGACGGACTGGGTCGTGGAGGGCTGGGCCGGTGCGGGCATGGCCGCAGGGGATCCGGCACGGGTGGTGAGGTATGTGCTCAGTCCGCTGCGCGGGCAATACCTGGCGATCATGGAGGTGCTCGAGCAGTCGGTGGACCATCTGACCCCAGCGGAGGTTCGTACGTCGCTTGCCAACAGGGGGACGGAGCTGCCCCTGGCCGTGGTAACCGGACGGTTGCGTGCGCTCAGCGACACGTTCCTCGCCGCTTCGGGCAGGCCGGATTCGCAGGTCGAGCGGTGGCACGAGCTGAACGGGGCCCGTTGGCGTTACAGCGCGACGCCCCGGGGGCGCCAGATGCAGCGACTGTGGACGCAGCTGGCCGGCGACGGTCTCGTGCCGCGCGAGATCCCGATGGACGGACTGTCGAGGATCCATCAGGCGCTGGTCGCCACACACGACGATGACACGCCGGATGCCGCACCGTCGGAGCTGGCGGGGCAGGTGTTCGTCGAGCACGACCACCTCGACGGGGCGCTGGTGGGCCAAGCGGACATGCTGGCGCAGCTGGCCGACCGGTTCGATCTGGACCTGCGGGCGACGGGTGAGCTGAAGCAGCTGATCCTGGACTATGCCACGCATGTGGTGGTGCACCTGAATGCGGCCGTGGCCCGGATCCACGCGGAGCTGGTCCGGCTGCGGCCGCGGTTCGCCGCTCTCGCGGCCGCGCGGTGCGGGCAGTCTGCTGCCGGGGCAGATCGTCCGGGTCCGCCTTGACGCGGTTGATCAGGCGGCGGACCCGGGGGATCTCCTCCTGGGACGGCATGGCCTCGGCGCGTGCCCAGTCGTCCGCTTCAAAGGCGGACATAAGCTTCTCGCGGCTGCGCAGGAGGTCTGCGAGGTACGCCTCGAGGTCAGGCAGGTCGGAGACGTCGGTGTGGAAGTGTACGCAGCCCAGGCAGCGGAAACGCAGCGGGCAGCTGTGCCCGCCGTCCGCCACGTTCATGGGTTCCCTCCACACGCCGTACGCCGTGGCGACCTCGCCGATCTCGCGCCGTACGTGCTCGGGTCCAACAACCCCTGAACCTGGCGCCACACCCGCTTGCCGTGCCGGTCGAACTGCATGACCGCGACCCGGTCAATGGCTTCACGCCGCCTGTCCTGGCCGATTAATGGTGACGTCGGGTATTGGAAGTGTCTGAATGCCTCCGGTTTGGGGGCGCCCGAGGCGGTTCTGGTCCGTCCCGGTGCCAGCTGTGGTAGGCAGGGCTGGTGATCAGCCGACTTCCTCTTGACGAGCAACTTGCACCCGAACGATCGAAGCGACAACAGCTGGGCTTTCGAGCGAGCCTTCACGACGCCGCTGCCGCGCTGACGCATCCGAGGGCGCGTGGTCATTCCGAGTCGCGCGCGAGGGCGGCGAGGAACGCCTGGGTGGTGTAAGTGAGCCTCGACGGCCAGGCCGGACAGATCGGGCTCGGGCTGCCGGAGTGAGGTTCCCCCGCTGCGCGGGAGTGGCTGACTAGCAGGTCAGGGCGGATTGACGTGGTTTCAGGTTCACTTGTTCGGCCGCTGCCCGGCTGGCG
>NZ_JBIVJP010000020.1:0-214637 GCF_044750285.1 Streptomyces sp. NPDC088812
CCAAAGCAATCTCGTCCGGAGTCACACACTCTCAACGCCATACCGGGCCAGCAGGACACGCAACACCAAAACCAACCTGACCAAGCACTACTAGGCAGGGCGGCGAGGGGGATGACCGTGACGTAGGCGGTGGCGGCGGGGCGGGCGGCGGGGCGGGCGGCACCGTCCACGCGGGCGGGCTGCCCGCACCGCGGCGCTGACCGTCACTGGCCTGGGTGGACGGCCTGGACGCCGGTGCCCGCGTACGCCTTCGGCGTCAGAGTGAGCAGGAACCGGCCGCTGGGATGGGCGGCCGAGGGCCGGGCGGCGTGGATGGCGTGGACGGTGGCTCAGGAGTGCCCGAAGGGCAAAGTTCGGTGGCGGTGACCGCGGCGTCGGTGTCGAACGCCTGGATACGGATGAACCGCGGCTCCTTGGCCGGGCCCGCTCGGCGTGCTCGGCCTGGGTGGGCGTGCTCTGCGCGAGATCCCCGACCAGGCTGCGGATGGTCGTTCCGCGCTCGGCCGCCGGCCGGGCGAGCCGGTCCCGCGCGGCCGTGCTCACCTTGATGCGCTCGGCGATCCCCGCCGCCCGCGCCGGTGGAAACCGCCCGGCCGCTTCAGCTGCCCGCGCAGCACCCCCGCCGCCCGACGCACCCGCTCCCACTGCGCCGCGTCCGCGCCGCCCGTCCGAGGCGGATCAAGCACTGCTCAACGGCTGATTGACCGGGACCCCGCCGGGCCGGCCGGGGACGCCGCCGGTAGGCTGCGCCGGTGCGCACGATCGAGCTGTTGCTGGACGGGGCGGCCGACCTCGCGGTCCGGGACGCCTGGCGGCGGCTCGCGGACGCGGGACTGCCCAGCCAGGCGCGCCACCGCTCACCGACCAACAGCCCGCACCTCACCCTGGCGGCCTGCCCGGAGCTGACCGCTCCGATCCGCTGGGAGCTCGCCGGGGTGGCGGCCGCCCTGCCGCTGCGGGTGCGGTTCACCGGCGTGGTCCGCTTCGAGCGGCCGTCCTCGGTGCTGGCCTGGGCGCTGGATCCGGACTACGCCCTGGCCGGCCTGCACGGGCGAGTGTGGGACGCGGTGGTTTCGGACAGTCCGCCCGGGACCCTCAACCCGCTCCATGACCCTGCGCGCTGGAAGCCGCACATCACCCTCGGCCGTTCCCGGCGGGCGGGTGCCTTCGCCGGGTGCCGGGTCGCCGGTCTGCTGCCGGCGCCGCCGCCGTCGGCCCTGCTCACCACCCTGCGCAGCTACGACACCGAGACCGGCGCGCTGGAGGTGTTCGCGTGACGTCCCGCTGAGCGGACGGCTCGGCGGGAGCCGGCCGTGCGGTGAGCGGCGCACGGGCCGGCGGGCGGCGCACGGGCCCGGCGTGCCGTGGACCGCACCGAACACCGGAGCACCGGAGCACCGGAGCGCTGGGGCACCGGAGCGCTGGGGCGCCGGTGGACGCGCGCACCTGACTCCCCGCCGTACCGCTGTCGCCGTCGCGCGTCTCGAAGACCAGTGAACCTGCGGGCCCCGCCGTCTCGTTGCCTCGGTGGAGGGCTCGGCGGGACTCGACCGTGCGGTGACCGGTTCACCGGGTCGGCGTGCCGTCGACCGCACCGAGCACTGGAGCGATAGTGAACGTACAGGACCTGTTCTCCCGTCCGGACAATCCGCCGCACCGTTCCCCCCGTGCCGCCGCACGCGCGACGCGACCCCCGTCGCGGTCACCGCTCGCGTCCTACGTGATCGAACGGTTACCCGCAGACCTGACAGCCGTCTCCCGAGGGCAGGTCACCTACGCCGAACTGGCGGCGAAACAGTGTGGCCTCCTGCGTGAGTGCGGACCGGGCGAGGACACCTTCCTCACCGACGACCCGGCCGCGGCTCACCTGGTCCAACTGGACCTGCTCTTCATGCTGAACGGGTACCTCCCCGCCGGACCGGCGGCATTCCCCCGTCCGCTGCTGGCCGCCGTCACCGACCGGTGCGCCCGGTACCCCGCGCTGGACGCGCACATGAGCTACGAACTGCTCATCGACGTCAACTGCGCGGAGTGGGAGCGCACCGGCGACATACGTGTCTTCACCGAAGGAGCGCTCGGCCTGCTGGAACGCGACTTCTACCTCGGTCACCGGTTGGCGGAGCCGTCCGTGTGGACCGCCTTCGACCGGCTGCGCTCGCTGGTGCTGGAGCCGGACTCCGAGGACCCGGCCGTCTGCCTCGAGGAAGCGCTCCGGTGCCTGGACGAGTTCCGGCTGTGCATGGCGCAGTACGGCAGGCTGCCCGCCGAGGCGTTCCAGGCGTTCCGTCCGTATCACATGGGTCATCCGGGCGGCCCGCGCGGAGCCAGCGGTGCCTTCATGCCCAGCGTGCAGTTGCTGGAGCTGGTGCTGCTGGCGCCGACTCCCCAGTACGAGGTCTTCCTCGACCACTCCCTGCCCTATTTCCCGGCCTGGTCACGGCCGTTGGTCACCGAGTGGCGCGAGAGGTCCCGAAAGGGCGACAACGTGGTCACGGCGGTCGTCGACGGCCGGCTGAAGCCGGACGAGCGCGCGGCCGGTGCTCTGCTCGCGGTCCTCGACAAGTTCACGGACTTCCGGATGGTGCATCTCAACGTCACGAGGAAGACGCTGCCGGGGGCCTTCCCGGCGGGGGTGCGGCCGACCCGCCGGACCCTCCTCGACCAGCCCGGCGAACGGGACGTCCTCGGCTCGGACGACCCGGGCACCTCGGGCTTCGACGCGCACAACGTCCTCACCAACGCCGTGCACCGGTTGCTGACCGCGCGGCGCCTCGTCTCCTCGGCCGTCGCCGCCGGCACCGACTGAACCGGGAGAGGAAAGAAAGGAGGCAGCACCGTATGCCTGACTTCCACGTCGCCGTCGTCGACGCCTTCGGTACCTCGCACCGTTACGTGGACGCCTTCGCCGCGGCGGGCGGTGCGGTGATCCACGTGCCGAGCACCCCGGAGCTGCTGCCGGGTGTCGCTCCCGTGGACCCGGCGCGGTTCAGCCGCACGCTGCGCCACGAGCCACGGCTCGACGTCCTGGCCGGTGAACTGGCGGCACTGCGTCCCCGCGCCGTGCTGCCCGGCCGGGAGTCGGGGGTGGAGCTCGCCGACGCACTGTCCGAGAGGCTGGGGCTGCCGTCCAACGGGACGGAGCTCAGCGCGGCCCGCCGCGACAAGTACCTGCAGATCGAGTGCGTCCGGGCGGCGGGCGTCCCGGCGATGCGGCAGCTGCGCACCGATGACGAGGCCGAGCTGCGGGCCTGGCACGCGGAGCTGGGCCGCGCCGTCGTCGTCAAGCCCCCGCGCGGCGCCCTCGGCCACGGCGTGACGTTCTGCGACACCCCCGAGGACTCCGCCGCGGCACTCGCCGCCCTGCGGGGCACCACGTCCGCACTGGGCGAACCGGTCACCGACGTCGTCGCCCAGGAGTACCTCGTCGGCGCCGAGTACGTCGTGAACACCGTCAGCCGGGACGGTGTGCACACCGTCACCGACGTGTGGAGCACCGACCGGATCACGGCCAACGGCGTACGGGACCTGGTCGTCGCCCAGGTCCTGCTCCGGTACCACGACGTGGCCGTCGGCGAACTGACCGGCCATGCCTTCCAGGTGCTGGACGCGCTCGGCATCCGTCACGGCCCGGCCCACCTGGAGATCAAACTGACGCCGGACGGGCCCCGTCTGGTGGAGGCCGGGGCGCGGCCGTCCGGGCTGCCGTACCTCGTGGCGGACGCCATCGGGGAGGGGCAGCTGGAGCGGGCCGTCGACGCCTACGTCCGGCCGGAGCGCTTCCACGCCCGCGCCGCGACTCCCTACCGGCGCCGGGCCGCGGTGGCCTGGGCGGCGATGGTCGCGCCCGCATCCGGCCGGCTGGTCGCCTACCGTGCACTGGAGGAGGTACGGCGGCTGGAGAGTGTGCGGGCGGTGACCGTCCTGGTCCGGCCGGGTGCCCGGATCGTGGCCACGACCTGGGACCTTCAGTACCCGGTCGTACTGAGCCTGCGTCATCCCGTCGAGGCGGTCCTCAGACGGGACCTGAACACCTTGCGGTACCTCGACGGAGCGGGCATGTACGAGATCGACACCTACGGTTCGTCCGGCCCTCCGGTTCAGTGATACATGTCTCGCGGCCTTCCTCACAAGGCCGCACCGCAGGTGTGCCGGGTGCTCTAACGTGTCTCGCGTGGAGAGTGAGATAGCTTCTGTGTGGGCCGAGATACTCGGAGTCGACCACGTGTCCCCGGAGTCCGGTTTCTACGACTTCGGCGGCACGTCGTTGCAGGCCATGCGCATCTGCGCCCGCGTCGAGCGGATCACCGGGTACGAAGTGCCGCCCGAGACGGTCTTCGCCTGCGACACCCTCCGGGACTTCGTGGCGCGGGTGCGGGCCATGGGCCCGGGAGCGGACCGGTGACGTACGGCCCGTCCGGCCCGGTGGCGTCCCGGCTCATCCACGAGGCCGTCGCGCGGCAGGCGGAACTGCGTCCCGGCGCGGCCGCCGTCGTCGGCGCGCACACCCGCCTCAGTTACCGCGGACTCGACCTGCGCGCCCGCGCCTGGGCGGACACCCTGGCCGCACTCGGCGCCGGCCCCGGCACCGTCGTCCCCGTCCTGCTGCCGCGCTCGCCCGAACTGGTGACCGCTCTGCTCGCGGTGCTCAGGTGCGGGGCGGCCTATGCCGCCCTCGATCCGCGGTGGCCCGAGGAACGCCTGGCCCGTCTGATGTCGGCGACGGCGTCCCCGGTGGTGATCGGTGACGGCCCGTCCGTCCCCGGCGTCACCCGGTGGCGTCCCCCGCCGCTGACCGCACCGCTCCCACCCCTCGGCGGCGACACGCCCGCGCCCGCGCCCGCGCCGGTGCCGGAACCGGGACCGGGACCCGCACCGCCGGACGGTGCGGCTCCCGCGATGGTCTTCTTCACCTCCGGGACCACCGGCGTCCCCAAGGGCGTGCTGTCCCCGCACCGGGCCACCACCCGGCTGTTCGGCAGCGGCGGTTTCGCCTCCTTCGGACCCGGCCGCGTCATGCTCCAGGCCGCCCCGGCCTCCTGGGACGCGTTCGCGCTGGAGGTCTGGTCCATGCTGACGACCGGCGGTACGACGGTCATCGCCGAGACCGACTACCCCATGCCCCGGACCCTGCGCGCCCTCGTCGCGCGCCACGGGGTGGACACCGTGTGGCTGACGGCCTCCCTGTTCAACCTGTTCGTCGACGAGGACCCCGGCTGTTTCACCGGTGTCGCCCAGGTCCTCACCGGAGGCGAGCGGCTCTCCGTCCGGCACGTGCGGGCGTTCCTCGCCGCCCACCCCGGCACCAGCCTCGTCAACGGCTACGGCCCCGTGGAGAGCTGCGTCTTCGCCACCACGCACCGCGTCCGACCGGACGACTGCGACCTGCCCGCCGGTATCCCCGTCGGCCGCCCGGTGCCACGGACGCGCGTGCTGGTGCTCGACGGCGACCGACCGGTGCCGACGGGCGCGACCGGCGAGATATGTGTCACCGGCGAGGGCCTGGCGCTGGGCTACCTCGGCGACCCGGACGCCACGGCAGCGGCCTTCGTGACACTGCCCGTGGACGGCGTCGGCACCCGCGTCTACCGCACGGGTGACCTCGGCTCGCTGGACCACGACGGGGTACTGCACTACCGGGGCCGCAGGGACCTGCAGGTCAAGGTCGCCGGTCACCGGCTGGAGCCCGGAGACGTCGAGGCGCACGCCCGGGAGGTGCCGGGGGTGCGGGACTGCGCCGCCGTACCCGTGGCCGGGCCGGACGGCACGTACACCACGACGGCCCTCTTCTGCACCCCCGACCCGGCCCACGGACCGGCGCCGGAGCCGGCCGCGCTGCGGGCCGCGCTGGCCCGGCGGCTGCCCGCCCCCATGGTCCCTGCGCGCGTGTTCGTCCTCGCCACGCTCCCGTACACCAGCCAGGGCAAACCCGACCGTGCCGCGCTGACCCGGGCGGCGACCCGGCAACCGACCCCAGGAGCAGCCCCGTGACACCGCAGGAACCGGCCGCGCCCGCGACCTACCCCATGTCCTTCGAGCAGGAGTCGATCTGGCTCCAGGACCAGTTCCACGAAGCGGCGGGACCCGACGGCGCGGGCCGGGCGCTGGACCACTCCCGCTACCTGGAGTCCTGGATCCACCACCTGCGCGGCCCCGTCGAGACCTACGCCGTCGAGGCGGCGCTCACCGCACTCGTGGCCCACCAGGAAGCCCTGCGCAGCAGACTGCACACCGTGGACGGCAGACCCGTGCAGACGGTGCTGCCGCCCGGGCCGGTCCCGGTCGAGGAGCGGTGGGTGACGCCCGGGGAGCTGGACGCGGCCGTACTGCGGGCCGTCACCCGGCCCGTGCCGCTGGACCGGCCGCCCCTGCTCCGTGCCACGCTGCTGCGGATCGCCGACGACGAGGCGGTGCTCGCGCTCGCCGTGCACCACGCGGTGATGGACGGCTGGAGCGCCCGGCTGCTGGACGAGCAGATCGGCGAGGGGTACCGCGCGGCCGTGGCGGGCCGGCCGCCCCGCCTGCCCGAACTGCCCCTGCAGTTCGGGCCGTACGCGCTGCGCCAGCGCGACGACGACGCGGTGCGCTCCGCCGAGCACCTGGCGTACTGGCGCACGGTCCTCACCGACGCGCCCGCCGAGTCGGCCTTCCCCGGGGACCGGCCGCGTCCCGCGCGGCCGAGCCACCTCGGCGGCGAGGTCCGCTTCGACGTCGACGGCGCGACCGGCACCGCGCTGCGCCGGCTGGCCCGTGCGGAGCGCGCCACGCCCTTCGTGGTCCTGCTCTCCGCGCTGACCGCGCTGCTGAGCCGGTTGTCCGGCCAGGACGACCTGGTCCTCGGCACCCCCGTCTCCCGCCGTACCGGCACCGAGGTCAAGTCGCTGCTGGGCTGCCTCACCGACGTCATGCCGCTGCGGCAGCGCATCGGCGCGGGGGAGACCTTCCGCGAGCTGGTCGCCGCGACGAAGGCGACCGTCTGGGACGCCGTGCGGCACCGCCACATCCCCTACGGACACCTGGTGCGGGAGTTCGCCACCGAACGCGTCCTGGGCCGGTTCCCGCTCTTCCAGGTGGTGTTCACCCTCGACGACGAGGTGGGTGACGGACTGGACCTGCCCGGTGTCACCTCCGAGCGCCGGTACCGGCACGGCGGCCGGTCCAAGTTCGACGTGTTCCTGAACCTGGTCTGCGACGGCGACGGCTACCGCGGCTTCCTGGAGTACGCCGACGACCTGTACGACGAGGAGACGGCCCGGCTCCTCGGCGACCGGTTCGCCGCTCTGCTCGCCGACGCGGTCGCCCGGCCCGACACCGCGCTCACCGCGCTCCGGACGATGCCGGCCCACGAGCGCGCCCGTACCGCCGCCTGGGCCACCGGGCCGCGTCCGCCCGCGCCACCGCCCCTGGCCCACCTCGCCGTCGGCCCGCACGCGGCCCGCACCCCGCGGCGGCCCGCGGTCGTCCACGGCACCCGTACGCTGACCTACCGGGACCTGGACGCCCGCGCCGACCGGATCGCCGCCGCCCTGACCGCGCTCGGGCACACCGGGCAGCCCGTCGGGCTGTGCGCGGACCGCTCCCTGGAGCACCCGTCCGCCGTCCTCGGCATCCTGCGTGCCGGGGCCGCCTGTCTGCCGCTGGACACGTCACAGCCCGCCGAGCGGACGGCGTTCGTCCTGCGGGACGCCGGAGCCCGTGCCGTCCTCGCCGACGCCGCCCACGCCGAGGCGCTGCGCACCGCGCATCCCGACCTGACGGTGCTCGTCCCCGGGGAACTGCCGCCCACGGCCGGGGCGGTGGCGCCGCCGGTCTCCGCCGACGCACCGGCCTACGTCCTGTACACCTCCGGTTCGACGGGCCGCCCCAAGGGCGTCGCCATGACCCACCGGGGTCTGGCCAACCTGACCGACTGGCAGCGCCGCGACGCGAGGGGCCCCGCCGCGCCCCGCACGCTGCACTTCGCGCCGCTCACCTTCGACGTCGCCTTCCAGGAGCTGTTCTCCACCTGGGCCGCGGGCGGCACCCTCGTGATCGCCGACGAGACCGCCCGCCGGGACCCGCTGCGGCTGCTGGCCCTGATCCGCGCGCAGCACGTGGAGCGCCTGGTACTGCCGTTCGTCGCCCTGCGGCAACTGGCCGAGCACGCCTGCGCCGAGGGCGAGCGGCTCGACTCGCTGCGGGAGGTCCTCACCTCCGGTGAGCAGCTGCACGTCACCCCGGCCCTGCGGCGGATGTTCGGCGAGCTGACCGGGGCCGAGCTGCAGAACCAGTACGGTCCCACCGAGACCCACGTCGTCACGTCGCTGCGGCTGGCCGGCGACCCGGCCGCCTGGCCGGACCGGCCTAGCCTGGGCCGCCCGATCGACGGCGCCCGGGTCGACGTACGCGACGGGGCGCTGAACCCGCAGCCGATCGGTGTGCCCGGCGAGATATGTGTCGCCGGGGCGCCCCTGGCACAGGGGTATGTCGGACATGCGGCGGCGCTGCCCGGCGGGTTCGTCACCGGCCCGGACGGGCAGCGGCTCTACCGCACCGGCGACATCGGGCGGCTGCTCCCGGACGGCACCGTCGACTTCCTGGGACGCGCCGACGACCAGGTGAAGATCCGCGGTCACCGGGTGGAGCCGCGGGAGGCCGAGTCGGCTCTGAGGCGGCTTCCGGGGGTGGCCGACGCGGTGGTCGTCGCCGTGCCCGGGGACACCTCCGCCGAGACCGCGCTGGCCGCGTACTACCTGCCCGCCGCGGGCGCGGAGGTCACCCCCGCGGCCGTGCGCGAGGCGTTGCGGGCCCGGCTGCCCGCTGTCTCGGTGCCCGGCCGGGTCGAGGCGGTCACCGCCTTCCCGCTCACGGCGAGCGGCAAGACCGACCGGGCCGCCCTGGCCCGCCGGTCCCCCCGGCCGGTGACCGCGTCGCCGGTCGCGGCGCCCCCCGCCGCCGGTGCGACCGTGCGCCGGGTCACCGCCCTGTGGGCGGACCTCCTCGGCCGGGACGCCGCCACGATCGGACCGGACGACGACTTCTTCCGGCTGGGCGGCGAGTCCCTGCTGGGCGCGCGGCTGATGCTGCGGCTGCGGGAGGAGTGCGGAGTGCGGCTGGGGCTCGACGCGGTCTACGGTGCGCCGACCGTCGCGGGCCTGGCGAAGCTGGTCGACGCCGGCGCCGGCGCCACCCCCGGCGCCACCGCCGACGCCCGGCACCCGGCCGCGACCACGAGCACGGTGGCCGAACCGCGGCTGGCCGAGGACATCGTCCCCGCCCCCGCCGCGCCGACGGCCGCCGGGCCCGCGCACGTCCTGCTGACCGGCGCCACCGGTTTTCTCGGTGCCTACGTCCTGCGGGAGTTGCTGCGGCGTACCGACGCCACCGTCCACTGCCTGGTCCGTGCCCGGGACGACGGCCACGCGCGGCGCCGGCTGCTGGAGGCGGCCGACCGGTACGGCGTGCGGGACGCCGTCGACGGGGTCCGTACCGCCGCCGTCGCCGGGGATCTCGCCCGCCCCGGGCTGGGTCTCGGCCCGGCGCGGTACGACGCCCTGGCCGGGCAGGTCGACGCCGTGTACCACTGCGGGGCGTCGGTCAACCTGGCCCTGCCGTACGCCGAACTCGCGGCGGTGAACGTGTCCGGCACCGAGGAGGTGCTGCGGCTGGCCGCGCGTCACCGTGCCGTTCCCGTGCACCACGTCTCCACCGTGGGTGTGTTCTCCGGTCCGCGCCTCCTGGGCCGCGCCGTGTCGGCGGAGGAGCCCCTGCCGCCCGTGGACGGGCTGCGCCACGGGTACGCGCAGAGCAAGTGGGCGGCCGAGAGCCTGGTCCACCAGGCCCGCCTGCGGGGGCTGCCCGTGACGGTGCACCGCCCCACCCGGATCAGCGGTGACAGCCGTACGGGGATCTGCCAGCCGGCCGACTTCCTGTGGCTGCTCCTCAAGGGCTGCCTCGAGGCCGGCTGTTACCCGGCCGACGCGGGCATCGGCTTCGACCTGGTTCCCGTCGACTACGTCAGTGCCGCGATCGTCGCCCTCTCCCTCGCGCCGTCACGTGCCCCGGCGTTCCATCTCGCCCACGGAACGGAGGTTCCCCTGACCCGGCTGGCCGGCTGGCTGGCCGGCCTGGGCTACGGGCTGACTCCGGTGACGCTCGGCGAATGGACCGCGACCGTCGAGAAGGACCCCCGCAACGCGGCGTTCCCGCTGCTCGCGGTCATGGCCCCGGAGATGGTCGGCACCTCGAGCGCCGCCCTGCGCTTCGACGGCGACGCCGCGCGCGGTGCGGCACGGGCGCACGGCGTCGCGCTGCGTGCGATGGACGAGGAGGTCTTCGAACGGCATGTGCACCAGTTCACCCGCACGGGTTTCCTGCCGGCGCCGACACGCCGAGCCGGTGGCGCCGACGAGCAGACGCCCACCGAGGGTGGACGGGGTGTCGCCCCTGTGACGAGCTGATGTGCCGTCAGTGAGAAACATATGATCCCCTGCCGTCGTGGCATGAACATATGGCGCGGAGCCGGTCGTCCGGCTCTCCCTCGCACTTCGAGGACGGAACCGACGCGAACGACTTCCACCCCGGCCGCGGGCGCCGGGCGGACCCCTCACCACGGGCACCGTCCAGAACGGTGACGAGTTGTTGCCTCCCCTCACTGTCACCTGTCAGAATAGTGACGTGAACCTCAACCATGTCTTCGTCTGCGGACACCCGGCGCTCGACTTCGCGGCCACCCTGCGGGCCCGGCGCTCGACCCGCTTCGAGATGTTCGTGGCCCCGGACCGGCTCAACGCCTGGTACCTGGAGTCCGGGCTCGTGGACACGATCACTCCCGGCGAGGAGGACGACGTCCGGGCGGCGGTCACCGTGCGCGAGGCCGTCTACCGGCTGATCACCGACCGCCGGCTCGGCGAGGAGTTCGACCGGGAGGCGCTCGCCGTGCTCAACGGCGCCGCGCGCGAGCTTCCCGTGACGCCCCAGCTCACCCCCGCGGGCCGGCACATCGAGGCGACGCCCGCGCAGGCCCTGGCCACCGTCGCCCGGCAGGCGGTCGAGCTGCTCAGCGGCCCGGACGTGCCCCTGCTGAAGGAGTGCGGCAACCCCGAGTGCACACGGGTCTACATCGACCGGTCCCGGGGCATGCGGCGCCAGTGGTGCGGCATGGAGTCCTGCGGCAACAAGTACAAGGCCGCCGCCTACCGGGCCCGCAAGAAGACCGCGGCGGCGGGCGCCGCGAGCTGACGGAGGCCCCGGTCGGGCCGCGTCGCCGCGGCACGTGTCGCGCGGGAAGCCCTCGACCGTGCCGTGGGACGGCCGCGTCCCGGCGGGGTTCCGGCACACCGTGAGCGACACGCCGGGGACCCGGCCGCGAGTCCGCAGCCGGTCACAGGGGAGCACGCCGGCGGCCCACGAGGGGGGACTCGGACCGCCGGCGCGGGAAGGGCCCCGGCCCGGCCACCCGAGGTGACCGGACTTCGCAAGCCCGTTCCGGCCCCGCTGTCCGCGTGCACCACCGCGGGGCCTCCGCATGGTGAACGTGGCGGCTGGGGCGAAAGGTTCACGGCGTTCGACGATGTGGCCCGGAGGGGAGAGAAGAGCATGGGCCGTCGCTCAGAAGTACAGGGCCCGGTGACTGCGGTACGCGAAGTCGTCGCCCGCGCTGAGGATGGTCACGATGTCCTCGCAGTAGCGCCGGTACTCCCTCTCCTGCTCCCGCCGCAGGGTGACGGAGCCCGCCGTGGCCCGGAGCGCGAGGTGTCTCAGCTCGGCCAGCAGCCGCCGGGGCGCAGGCAGCAGCAGTACCTCCAGGACCCGGCGGAAGACATCGGTGAGCGGTCCCTCCCGCTCCGGCGGCCCGGTCCGCTCCTCGACCCACGCGGCGTCGGCGCACCCCTCGGTGCGCGGCCGGCCCGGCCGCACGAGAGGGGCCCGGTCGTACCCGGCGAACAGTTCGAGGCAGGCCGTCAGGTGCCCCAGGTCGGCCGCCGTCACCTCGATCGGGTGCAGGCTCGTCAACGGGGCGCCGCCCTCGCTCAGCAGCACGTGTCCGGCCCCCTCGCCCCGCGCGGGGCCGGCCGGTCCGCCCGCCGGGTGCCACTCGGACCACAGCGGCAGCTTCAGCAGGATCTGCACCCAACTGTCGTAGGCATCCGCGATGATCCGCCCGTCGTCGCAGTCCACACCGGCGCTGTGGAGCTGGTACAGACGGCGGAGCAGCGGCTCTTCGAGGCTCTGGAACTTCGCGAAGAACACGGGGTCGTCGGGAACCAGCACGTACAAGGAACTCCTCCTCTCACCAGCGGGACGCCCCGTGACGGCACCGTCTCGGCATTTCGGCACACGTGTCGCCTGTCAAAGAAGCACCTTCTGACTCCCTCACCGATCTCCGACCGCTCCCCGACCCCTCAGACGATACCGGGCATGTGCACACCTCGTGCAGACCGTGCACCTTCTTCGCACACCCGTCCTCGCACACCTTCCCCCAATACGGTGTGTCCTGCTGTCGCAGGAGCCGCGACATGTCCGAAAATCTCTCGATGCAGACATGCATCTCCCTCTGCCCGGAGCGGACGACTCCCCGGAGCGGACGACTCCCCGGAACGACAGACACACATGTCACGAGGGAAACCGACCGGAGACACGACCGACGGGCACGACACGAGAAATGGTGAGGCCGGCCGCGAGATGGACGCGACAGTGCGCTACTCGATCCTCGGCACCGTGCGCGCGCTGCGCGGGGACACCGAGATGGATCTGGGACCACCGAAGCGGATGACCCTGCTCGCCCTGCTGCTGTTGCGCGCCCCCGGCCCGCTCCCGCTGAGCGAGGCGGTGGACATCCTCTGGGACGACGAACCGCCGCCCAGCGCCGCCAATGTGGTGCACCGGCACATCGGCGCGCTCCGCAGGACGCTGGAACCGGACCTGCGCAGCAGATCACAGGCGGTACACCTGGTACGCGCCACGGACGGGTACCGGCTGCTGGCCGACACCTCCACCTCCGACCTGCTGTGCTTCCGTGAGCTGCGGGCACGGGCGCAGCTCGCGCTCCAGGGCGGTGCGCCGGCCCAGGCCGCGCAGGACTTCATGGCGGCGCTGCGGCTGTGGCGCGGCCCCGTGGTCGCGGCCGGCACGCACGTCGCCCGGCATCCGGTGTTCACCTCGGTCGGGCACGAGTACGTCGCGACGGTGAAGGAGGCTGCCGACGCGGTCCTCACCGCGGAGCCCACCCTGGTCGAGGAGGCCCTCGCGGCGCTCCGGCGCGCCGTGGAGTGCCACCCGTTCGACGAGGCCCTGCACTGCCGGATCATCGCCGCGCTGGCCGCCACCGGCCGGCAGGCGCAGGCACTGGAGCAGTTCGAGGGCATCCGCCGGGGGCTGGCCGAGGAACTCGGCGTCGAACCCGGGCCCGAACTACGCGCCGTCCGGCAGCGTCTGCTCCAGCGCAAGGTCACCGGCGCCCCGCACCCGCAGCCGCGGCCGCCGGTGGGGGCCGGCGGCCCGGCCCGGCTCCCCGCGGACTGCGCGTCCTTCGCCGGCCGGCTGCCCTACCTGAGCCAGTGCCTGGAACTGCTCCCGCTGGAGGGAGAGTGCCGGCCGCCCACGACGACCGCCGTCCTGAGCGGCATGGCGGGCATCGGGAAGACCACGCTGGCCGTCCACTGGGCCCACATGGCCGCCGACCACTTCCCCGACGGCCAGGTCTACGTCGACCTGCGGGGCCACCACCCGTCGCAGCCGCCGCTCGCTCCGGAGGCGGCGATCGCCGAGGTCCTCGACGTCCTGCAGCCGGAGAACGGCCGTGCGCACCCGGCGGCCGCCGGTCCGGGCTCCGCCTACCGCGATGCCCTGGCCGGGCGCCGGCTGCTGATCGTCCTGGACGACGCGGCCGACTGCGAGCAGGTACGGCCGCTGCTGCCGGCGGCCCCGGGCTGCCTGGCGGTGGTGACCAGCCGACGACGGCTGGAGGGGCTGGCCGTGACCGACGGCGCCCGGCTCATCACCCTGGAGCCCATGACCCGCGAGGAGGGACGGGAACTGCTCGACCGGCGGCTGGGCACTGACCGCACCCGTGCCGAGCACACCGCCGCCGAGGAGCTCGTGGAGCTGTGCGGAGGGCTGCCGCTGGCCCTGGCGGTCGCCGCCGCCCGCGCGCTCACGCGGCCCCGCCTCCCCCTGTCCTCGCTCACGGCCGCGCTCCAGGACCCCGCCGACCGTCTCGACGTCCTCGCCAGCCGGGACGCCCGCACCGACGCCCGTGACGTCTTCCACCGCTCGTACGCCTCCCTGAGCGACGGCGCCGCGCGGCTGTTCCGGCTGCTCGGCCTGCACCCGTCGCGGGACCTCACCGTGCCGGCCGCCGCCAGCCTGGCCGGCACCGACCCGCGCCGGACCCGGCAGGACCTGGCCGAGCTGACGGACCACCACCTGCTCGTCGAGCTGGTCGCCGGCCGGTACACCTGCCACGACCTGCTGCGCGCCTACGCGGTCGAGCTGAGCCGGGTCCTGGACCCGCCGGCCGTACGGTCCGAAGCGCTGGCGCGCATGGTCGAGCACTATCTGCACAGCGCCGAGGCGGCGACGGCTCTCCTGGCCCCCCACCGCGGCAGCGTGGTGCTGCCGCCGCCGCGGGCGGGCGTCGTCCCGCGGCGGTTCACCGGCCGGGCGGACGCCGCCGAGTGGATCGTGGCGGAGCAGCACCTGCTGCCGGAACTGGCCGACGCGCTCGGTCACTCCCCACGGGGCGAGGAGTTCCGCCGACAGCTCACCTCGGCCCTGGAGATGTGCGTCACGCCCCGCTGAGGGCCGCGGCCCGGCGTCCGGAGCCGGACGCCGGGGCTCAGGCGGCCTCGGGCCGGGCGACCGCGCGCAGCTTGCGCAGCGCGTTGTGCTGGCGGCTCTTGACGGTGCCCGCCGGCACTCCGAGGATGCCGGCGGTCTCCTTGATGCTGCGGTCGCACAGGTACAGGTGGACCAGGACCGCGCGGTGTTCGGGCGAGAGCCGGCGCAGCAGCGGTCTGGTCACCAGGGCGTCGTGCACCGCCTCGGTGCCGTCGGTGCCGGAGACGGGGTCGTTGTAGGTGCCCCCGACGGCCTCCTTGCGGGCGTGGGGTTTGCGCACCCAGTCGATGACCAGGTGCCGGGTGACGGTGAAGAGCCAGCCTCGCACGGAGCCCTCCATGCCGAGCAGTCGGTCGATGTTGCGCCAGGCCCGGATGACGGTCTCCTGCACGATGTCCTCGGCGAGCCCGTGATCGCCCAGCATCTTCTCGGCGTACGAGACGAGACCGTCCCGGTGTTCCCTCATGATCGTGCCGAGCAGTTCGGACCGGGACGCAGCCGTGAGGGGCGTAGCCATAGTGTTCTGAACCATCCTGGTTCTCAGTCATGCGGCGACCGGGGGCCGGATGTAACCCCCGCACTGGCACTGTAGGTGTTTTCGAGTGCCAGAAAACTGCCGTATGTGTGTCGCCGGGGGTGCCGTCTGCTCGACCGGCGGACACATGTGAGGTGTCGTCGCCCGGCACGACCCGCCACAACCCGTCTGAGCAGGCATTTCAATATCCACGCCACGGATGCCCGCCCTTTACGAATCCTGAACGAGGGCGACGCGTGAGGGGTAAGTCACTACCCGCCGAGCCGCCTTGACCTCACCCGAGGTGTGAGCTGTCGGACACCACACCTGTTCTTGTGAAGAGCAAGATACATGTGATGATGTGCGCCCACCGTCGCCGGCACCGCACGGCCGTCGCCCCTGGATCGGCACCCGCACCCATGGCGCTGCGGTCCCTGGACCAGCTCCGGCAGGCCGGGCTGAGGACGATGGACAGGCCGGCAGGGAGACGTCCGGAGACGGTCCTCGCATGCGGATGCGAGACCCCGTGGTCTCACAGCACATACATATTTACTTCCAGCTCACACGTGACACTATGAGGATGCGTCATCGGAAGCCCGGTGGCAGGGTCGTGACCGCCTCGGGTTCCGACCGGCGACGGGAGGAGCCGCACGACCATGCCCGACATCCTGAGCGACGGCGCCGTCGTCCGCGCCGGAAGCGACGTTCACTCGGTGACCGGCGGCAACACCGACCGGGTGATCGTCGAGGAGGGTGCCGTCCGCGCCCACGGCCCGCGAGCGCGCCGTCAGCCACACCTGACGCAGCGGGGCGCGACCGTCGCCCCACGGTTCGGCGGCACACTTACCGGGCAGTCTGTGTGAGGGGAAACGATCGCGGCAGTCGTTCGCGCAGGCGCGAACGGCCACAAAAGGTGGTCACTCCCCGCGCACTCGGCGGCACATCGACGCTTATTGTGAAGGGTGAACATGCCCGGCGTACCGTCTGGCGTCGACACTTATCTGCACAGGGCCCACACCGTGGGTACCATGCGCAGCGAGATCCATATCGAGGGAGTGAAACGGTTGTGACCAGCCAGTCAACCGCCACCCTCCGGTCGCGCTTGGTCGATCAAGCCGCGTCGGACCTGGAGGAGAACCGCCGCCGACAGCGGGAACTGACGCAGGAGATGACGGTGTTGCAGCAGGAGGAGGCCCTGCTGACGGACATCCTGAACCTCGCCCAGCGGTACGAGGGCTTCGCGGACCCGTCCCGGCTGCCCGAGCAGTCGCAGGACGAGCCCGTCGTCACGAAGGCGAAGCGGGCCGGCGCGGACAGTGCGCGGCGCTCGGGCTCGGCCGGGACCGCCACGGCGGACGACCGTGCGGCGGCCGGTGCGAAGGGGAAGTCGCGCCGGCCCCTGCTCGGTGACCTGCTGCTGGAGCTGCTCGGCCGGCACGACGGGCCGCGTCTGGCGAAGGAGCTCCGCGACGAGCTGCTGGAGAAGCACCCGGACCGCAACCCGACACCGCAGGTGGTGCGGAACACCTTGGAGTCCTTGGTGGCCAAGGGACGCATCCAGCGTCACAAGCAGCAGCGTTCCGTCATGTACACCCTCACCTCGTCGGAGGCGGAGGACTGACCCACCACGCCCTTCCCGCGCGACGGCTCCCCGTGGCCGGCCGCGGGTGTGTGACACGGTCCACCACGGGGGCGAGTGAAGGTGTTGCCTCCAGCCAGCAGGGAGCAGCAGGACGACGGGCGGCGGACACCTACAGGACCATGTCCGCCGGGTGGGCCACCTGATCGACGTCGTCCACGGCCGGGTTGAGCACGAGTTCGTCCACGCCCAGGTCCTCGTGGGCCCGGACAGTCGCGCGTACGGCCCCCGCTCGCCCGCTCACCTCCTCGGCCCGCCCGCGGGCCCCTCCTGCCCTGCGGGCAGGCAGTAGCCGCGCCTCCCGGGTTCCGACGGGCACGGGCGGGCTGCCGCAGCCGGGCGGGGTCTCGCCGCGCCGGGCGCCGCGGCAGGTCTCGACGCCCCGGTCCGGTCGCTTGCCGGTGCCGCGCGGGCCCGGGCCGCCCCGGCCTCTTCCGCCACCCGGCGCGCATCTCCTCCTGCCGGTACGTCCGGGGCAAGGCGTGCGCCCGGACCACCCAGCCGTCCCAGGGCGTTGACCACGGCGTCGGCCACCTCGGCGTCGCGCGGGCCGCGGCGCCGCAGCCGGTGGCCGACAATCTCGGGGGGCGGGCCACCGGACGAGGTGACCGATTCGTTACCGCAGTCGCGGGCCCATTCCCGGTTCCGGATACGTGTGAAGGGTGAGACCCTCCGTCCGTCATCGTTGGTGCCGCGTGCCGCGTGCCGCGTGCCGCGTGCCGCGTGCCGCGTGCCGCGTGCCGCGTGCCGCGTGCCGCGTGCCGCGTGCTCCGGGCGGAGGCATCGAGACCTCGATCACGGAAGGACACATCTTGAGAAGACTCCTCCCCGCCTCCCGCGCCGGACGCGCGCTCACGGTGGGTGCCGCACTGCTCTGCACCGGAGCGGCCCTCGCCCCGGCCGGCTCGGCGGCGGCAAGCACGACCACGGCGAGCCGGCACGCGGTGGACTACGTCGCCCTCGGCGACTCGTACGCCTCCGCGCCGCTCGTTCCCACCCAGGTGGATCCGGCCTGTCTGCGCTCCGACCAGAACTACGCCTCGCTCGTGGCGCGTTCACGGTCCGCCTCGCTGACGGACGTCACCTGCTCCGGGGCCACCACCGCCGACATGACGGCCCCGCAGACCGATGGTGTGCCGGCCCAGCTCGACGCCCTGGACCGGGGCACCGACCTGGTCACCGTCACCATCGGTGGCAATGACATCGGCTTCTCCACCGTGCTGGGCACCTGCGCCCGGCTCACCTCGGGCGACCCGACGGGCACCCCGTGCCAGAGCCACTTCGCGGGCTCCGGCGACGACCTGATCACGCAGGCCATCGCGGTGACCGGCCCGAAGGTCGCCGAGGTGCTGCGCGGCATCCACCGCCGTGCGCCGCACGCCGAGGTCGTGGTGGTCGGCTACCCCGATCTCTTCCCGGACGACGGCGTGGGCTGCACCAGCAGGACGGTGCCGCTCGCCATGGGCGACTTCGCCTGGCTCCGCGACAAGGAGAAGGAGCTGAACGCGATGCTGGCCCGTCAGGCGCGGCAGGGCGGAGCGCGGTACGTGAACACGTACGCGCCGACCGTCGGCCACGACCTGTGCAAGCCGGCCGGCGAGCGCTGGATCGAGACGTTCGCGCCCGAGACGCCGGCCGCGCCGGTGCACCCCAACGCCACGGGCGAGGGCGCGATGGCCGGTGCCGTGCAGGCGGCCCTCGCACGTCACGGCCGCCACTGACGCCTCGGCGTGGTGGCCGCGGCCGATCCGGGCCGCCCGGCTCGATGCGGCCCGTTCGTCGTCAGAGAAAACTCGACGCGGACGGGCCGTGTCCTCCGAGCACCACGCTCTCCGCCCAGTCCCGGACCCGGACATCGGCGGGCCGGTCCGGCCACGCCTCGGTGTCCGCGGACTCCGGAGCCTTTCGGGCGCGTTCATCGGCGACGGTGGCGGTGCGACCGAGGGCCGAGCGACGACGGATGCGTACACCTGGGTATGTCCTGGACGTCATGAGCTGTCCTCGCTCACCGGTGAGCGGCCTGGGCCGACGGGAACTGGAAGAGGATGCGGACCCCGCGTGGGTGGGGCGGGTCAGGCGGCGACGGCGTTGAGGGTGACGGGCAAGTTGCCGCGGGTGGCCTTGGAGTACGGGCAGATCCGGTGCGCGGCCTCGGCGAGCTGCTGCGCGGTGGCCTGGTCGACGCCGCCGAGGACGGGGTTGAGGACCGCGGAGAGGGAGAACTCGCCGTCGTCGCCGTGGGTGAGGGTGATCTCGGCCGTGATGGTGGTGCTGGTCAGCCGGATCTTGCGCTCAGCCGCGGCACGGCGCAGGGCGCCGAGGAAACATGCGGCCCACCCGGCCGCCAGGAGCTGCTCGGGATTGGTCGAACCGCCCGCGCCGCCCAGCTCCTTGGGGATCGCGAGGCTGGTCTCCAGCAGACCGTCGGAGGAGAGGACGTAGCCGCCGTTGCGGCCTTCCCCCTCGACGTCGACAACGGCGGTGTAGGTGACTGCCATGACTGTGCTCCCCATCCGAGTCAAATGGTATGAAACACCTCCCGTCCGGCACTCTGATGCGTATGTCGTCACCGGTTGAGGAGGTGACGCAATCATGGCAGCCGCTCGCGTCACCCGTCAAGGTGGTGACTGAAGGCCGTGTCACCGGAAACCCCGCGCGGAGTTCATGTGCGTCGGCCCCGGCCGGAGCCGACGCACATGAGGAGAGCGGTCCTATGCGGCGTCGTGCCCGGAGACGGCGGTGTCGAGGACGAACCGGCGGACCCCGTCCGTGAACAGCCCGGGTTCCTCCACGTGTCCCATGTGCCCGCTGTGCTCGAGGACCAGCAAGCGCGAACCGGGGATCAGTTCGTACAGTTCCAGGCCCCAGCGCGGGCCGCAGATCACGTCGTGCCGTCCCACGATCACCAGTGCGGGCACGGCCAGCTCCTTCAGCGCGGCACGGTCGTCGAAGACGTCGGGGGCGCCGTCCTCGTCCAGGCCCGAGATGTGAACGGCCCGGAACCGCGTCCCGGAAGGGGGCGTACCGCTCCTCGTCGTTCCAGAAGCCGGCGATGTAGGACGGGAGGACGCCCTTGGCCACCGCCTCGGTCTGTTCGTCGTCGGACAGCTCGGACATCGCGCCGAACGCGGCCAGCACCCCGGGCAGCCCCGGGTGGCCGGCGTGCCGCGCCGCGAACGCCTCCACCCTGCGGCCCGCCTCCGCCCCGTGCTCCGGGCCGGTGACGGGCGCGCACGGCACGCGGCACGCGGCACGCGGCACGAACCGGGGGCGGCGGGCCGGCTGGTGGAGCGGCGGCCGTGCGACGCGCGCCGGCAGCTCGGGGCACGGACCGGCACGGCCGTCGGACGCGGTGACTCTCAGTCGTGCTGGGCCTCGCGGGCGGGAAGCAGGCCGGCGGTGGCGACGTCCCAGTCGATCCCGGCCAGCTCCTGCCCGGCGGGCACCAGTTCGTAGGTGCGCTCCAGCCACGCGGCCAGCGGTTCCACCGGCAGCTCGAACAGCGCGGCCATGTCGCCCGAACACAGCTGGAGCCAGGACGTGGCCCGCTCTCCCGGGCGCGACGGCCACATCCGGATGTCGCCGAGGCCGCTCACCGAGTACAGGCCCTGCTGGAGGAGATCCCGGCCGATCCGCCACCGCACTCTCGGGCCGCCCTCGACCAGCAGATCCACGCAGACGACCAGAGGAGACCGGGGGCTGAACCGGAACTCCGCCCTGACCGCCTGCCGGACGGAGACCTCCAGCACGCGTTCGATGTCCAGGCTCAGCGCGAGGCGGCTCATGTCGGGTCGGTCCTTCCCATCGGCGGATGTTCGCAGGCTCCACTCTGGCCACTGCCGGGGTGACGTACATAGGTAAGTTGACCGTCCGGCTGCACCGGCGATGACGGTGATCGGCACCACGTCCGGCCGGTTTGCGGGCTGTTGTCCGTCTTGACGACGTGCGGGGCGGCCGCGGGGACACGGACAGTCAGTCATTCGACTGTCGTCCGCGGCGGACCGCCGGTGCGTGGCCGCGGTGGCCATCACGGCCGCCGCCCCGGTCGGCGAGGCCCCCTGCCCGGTAGAGCACCACGTCCAGGACGTCGGCCGAAGGTTCAAACGTATGAGTGAGTAGGCTCACATGAACCAGCGGTCGTCACACATCCGTCCATTCCAGTGAGTGAACGAGTCACACGTCGCCCTGGGCGGCGGGAAGAAGTTGAGGCACGATGAAGGACCGCAAGACCGTCTGGCTTCCCTACCGGCCGGGCCAGATCCCCGGACTGCCCGAGGGACTGTCGTACGCCACCTGGGACGGCACCGACAGGCTGCCCGGCGACCCCGCCGACGTCGGCCTCCTCGTGGCACCGCCCGTGACCGGCGCCGAACGTCTGCTCGGCCCCGTACTGCCGCGGATGCGCGGCCTCGAAGTGGTCCAGCTCCTCGACTCCGGCTACGACCACATGCTGCCGCTGGCGGACGCGCTGCCCGCCGGGACCCGGCTGGCCACCGGCCGTGGCGTGCACCGCGACGCCCCCGCCGAACGGGCGATCACGCTGCTGCTGTCCCTGTGCCGGGGCCTCGACCGGTTCACGGCCGAACAGGCGGCGGACAGGGGGCGGCCCGAGTTCCGCTCCACGCTGGTCGGCGAACGCGTCCTGGTCATCGGCTACGGCGCCGTCAGCGCGGTCGTCGCCGCCCGGCTCGGCGCGTTCCGGTGCGAGACGGTCCTGGTGGCCCGCACGGCACGCACCACCCCGGCGGGGCGGGTGCACGGATCGGCGGAGCTGCCCGCGCTGCTGCCCACGGCTGCGGCGGTGGTGGTGTGCGCGCCGCTGACCGACGACACCCGCCTCATGTTCGACGCGGACGCCCTGGCGCTGCTGAGGGACGGGGCGATGCTGGTCAACGTCGCCCGCGGGGACCTCGTCGACACCGACGCGCTGGTCCGCCGGGTACGGGCAGGCAAGCTGCGGGCCGCCCTCGACGCCACCGATCCCGATCCCCTGCCCTTCGACCACCCCCTGCGGCACCTGCCCGGCGCGCTGATCACCCCGCACGTGGCGGCGTCGACCGACGCGTGCGGCACGATCAGCGCGGACTTCCTGCGGCGGCAGCTGAACCGCTACCGGCGCGGCGAGGAACTGCAGAACGTCGTCCTGACGACGACTCCGGGCGCCCGGGGCGGACGGGCCGCCTAGGCCCTGCCGTTCGGCTCACGCCGCCGACGCGGGGGGCCGGCGCGCTGAAGGGCCGTTCCCGGACCGTGGACTCGTTCCCGGACCGTGGACTCGTTCCCGGACCGTGGACCCGTTCCTGCCGGACCTTCGTGGCCGGCCGGGCAGGAACGGGCGGGGCTCCGCCGCCGTCGCCGTGGCGGCTGGAGCCCCTCACCAGGACAACGTCGTCACCCTGCCGTCGGGTTCACACCTCCGTCGTGGGAACCTGAGACACCCTTCATGACATGCCGTGCGGCGAGAAACATACGACCCGGTGCCAGGAAGGTTTCGAACGCCTCCTAAAGTGTGCGCATGACCCAGCACCGCGGGGACCTCGTCCTTGACGTCGGTGGTGGGCTGACGACCTCCCTGCCGCCCGCCGCGCCGGCCTTGGTCGAGCGCGCGGGACCGCGACGCCTTGGTGCTGCCGGCGCTTTCGCCACCGAGCACGCCGTGGACCCCGCCCGGACGGTCGCCGCCCCGGAGGAACCCGGCGGACCTGCCGGGCACATTGCCGACCGGCAGGGAACCGGACCGGAACACCAAATGAGGAGACACCCGTGAAACTCGGCCTGGCCCTGCCGACCTTCGGTCCAGACGCACACCCGGAAGGCATCCTGACGGTGTGCCGCACCGCGGAGGAGACGGGGTACGACTCCCTGTGGACGGGCGACCGGGTCCTCGCCCCGCTCGTCCCCGGAGCGCCCTACCCGAGCGGCGACGGCCAGATGCCGCGCGCCTACGAGAACCACATGGACCCGCTGGTCGCCCTGACGTTCGCCGCGTCCCACACGACCCGCGTCCACCTGGGTACCAGCACGCTCAACGGCCTGTGGCAGCCACCGCTCATGCTGGCCCGTTCGCTGACCACCCTGGACCTGCTCAGCCGGGGCCGCCTGACCGTGGGCCTCGGACTGGGCTGGATGCCCGACGAGTACACCGCGGTCTCCGTACCGTGGAAGGGCCGGGGCGCCCGGCTCGACGAGACGCTCCAGGTCCTGCGGGAGTACTGGGCCAACGATGTTTTCTCCCACGAGGGACCGCTGTTCACCATCCCGGAGACGGTGGTGGGCCTCAAGCCGTGCCGGCGGCCCGGACCGCCGCTGCTGCTCGCGGCGTTCACGCCCCGCGGGCTGCGGCGGATCGGCCGACGGCTCGACGGCTGGCTGCCCGTGGCGCTGCCGCTGCCCCGGCTCCTCGGCATGTGGGACGTGGTGCTGAAGGAGGCGGCCGAGGCGGACCGTGACCCGTCCGCCCTGCGCATGGCGCTGCGCGTCAACCCGGAGCTGACGGATGTGCGGACCGACGCCGCGCGGATGCCCTGGGCGGGCACGCTCGGGCAGTACGTCGACTACGCGCGGGCCGCCGCCGAGGCGGGCGTCCACGAACTGTTCGTGGACTTCGGGCAGACCCCCGCGACCCTGTCCGAACGGGTCGACCTGGCCGGCCGTTTCATCGAGGGCGTCCGCCGCGGCTGACCGGCCTGCGGGGGCGACCACTGCGGGCCACGATGAGGATCATCAGTTCGCGTGAGCGCGCCGGGAGCCGCAGCGAGGTGTTCGGCACCCGGGCGAGCCGACGGACGCCGTCACGGCGCCCGACGCGTGGGACGGCATCCGGATCATGGGGCCGGGACCCGACCGCGCAGGGCGGTTGCCATGCCGGCGGAGCCCTGACGGGTCAGGGTCCGGCCGTCGCTGCGGCGGGTGCACGCCGGGGCCCTCGCGTCAGGGGGCGCCGATGCCGTGCAGCAACGTGTCGACGACGACGTCCGCCGCTCGGGCCGGGCTCAGGCCGGGCAGCTGCCGGGAGACCAGGTGCATGAGCTGGGGCAGCAGGGCGCTCACCCATCCCTCGGGGAGGCCGGGGCGCAGGAACCCTTCGGCGGTGGCGCGGTCGAGGAAGACGTCGACCTCGTGGGCGGAGGCGTCACGGCGGGCGCGCACCTCGTCGTCGGCGAGCATGCGGGTGAGGTCGACCGGCCAGGTGCGGTTGACCGCGATGATGTTCTCGACGTAGCGGTGCAGGGCGACGGGGACGGGTGCCTCGCGCAGCCGGGCGTCCTCGATGGCCTTCTCGATGGCCGCCAGGCGGGACGCGTGGATCGCGGCGAGCAGGTCCTCGCGGGAGGCGAAGCGCCGGTAGACGGTACGCCGGTCCACACCCGCCTCGGCGGCGATGCTCGCGATGCTCGCGCCGGGGTCGGCGGCGAGCATGCGCGCTCCGGTGGTCAGGACGGCTTCGAGATTACGTGCTGCGTCGGCTCTCACGTCTGTGCACTCTAGTCGCGCCGTGTGCTCGCTGAGACATCTAGTGCCTCTCGGAGGTGAAGTCCTCGACTGTAAGTGTCACTTAGACGTGACAGATGAGTCATTTAGTGCCGGTAGTGTGAGATGGTAAGAGAGGTGAGTCGATGTCGTCACCGGCCGCCTGAGCCACCGCGCCACCCCGCCCGACCGGCCGGTCCCGGGCGGGAGGCCCCCGTGCGGGAGGCCGGCCGCCGGTGCGGGAACGGGCTAGCCCGGGGCGTTCTCCGACAGCCGCCTGAGCTGCGCGAGCCACAGGGCGTGCGGGCGGCGCGCCCACAGCGGCGACCGCGCGTCGATGGTCCGGGCCGCCGATCCCCGTACGACGTTCTCGGTCACCACCTGGGTGCCGCCCTCGACCTCGGTGAGCAGCCATGCCTGGTAGAGCTGCACTCCGGCACCCACGCCCGACCAGCCGAGCCGGTGCGGTGCCACCCGCTGGCCGAGGAACACCTCGAACTCGTGGCCGTGGAACCGGACCAGGAAGGACCCGTCCAGCGTCCCCGGCCGGGCCCCGGTCACCCCCGGCACCCACTGCGGCCACCGGGCCACGTCGGTGAGCAGAGCGAACACCGTGGCGGGCGGGGCGTTCACGACGACCCGCGCCTGACAGAAGCTGTGGGCGTGACCGGGCGAGAAGCCGGACGGCCAGTGGATGTCCGGGTGGCTGTCCGAGGCGCCGTGCATCCGGCTCCCCTCTCGTGGTGCGCGTCGGGGAAGGTGACCCCGCGCGTCCACTGTGCGGGCGGCCGCGGGCCGGTACATACGTCAAATGACTGGCGCTCGTCAGCCGCCCTCGGACGTGTCGGGAGCGGAGAGCGCGGAGAGCGCGTCCCGCAGCGCGGCCCGCGAGGTGATGCCCAGCTTGGGGTAGATCTGGTACAGGTGCGTGCCGATGGTGCGGTGCGACAGGAACAGCCGCTCGGCGATCTGCTTGTTCGTCAGGCCGGTCGCCGCGAGGGTGGCGATCTGCAGTTCCTGCGCGGTCAGCGCGGCGGACCCCGGCCGGGCGGCGGCCGGCGCGGACTGCCCGCTCGCCCGCAGCTCGGCCGCCGTACGCGTCACCCAGGGCCGCGCCCCGAGCTGCTGGAAACCCTTCAGCGCCAGCGCCAGTTGCTCCCGGGCCTGCGACGTGGCCCGCAGCCGCCGCAGCCGCTCACCGTGGAAGAGGCGGGTCCGCGCCGCGTCGAACGGCCAGCGCTCTGGTCCGGGCAGGGCCAGCGCCTGTTCGAACAGGGCGACGGACTCCTCCCCGGGCGTGGTCAGCGCCTCGGCGGTCAGGACGGACAGTTCCAGCCGGGGGGACAGCTCGGCCATCGCGGAGGCGCGCATCGCCGCCGCGTGGGCGACCGCCTCCTCCTCCCGGCCGGTCCGTACGGCCGCCTCGACCAGGTCCAGCGCGCCCCACATGGCGATGGGGACGAACGGGGCGATGGTGCCCGGCTCGTTGAGCGTGCAGGCGTGCCGGTAGGCGGTCTGGAAATCACCCCGGCCCAGGGCCGTGAGCGCCCGGGCGTGACCGGCGAAGAACCGCGCGCCGAGGGCCCCGCGCGGGGTCGCCCACCGGAAGATCTCCTCGGTCAGCGCGTCACTGCTCTCCGCGTCGCCGCGCACCGCGGCCACGGCCGCCCGGACGTAGTGGAAGTACCAGGCGAAGAACCGGTAGTCGTGGTTCTCGCACAGGGCCAGACCCTCGTCGGCCAGATCCGCGGCGTCCTCCCACCGGCCCAGGTGGAAGTAGTCCAGGCCGAGGTGCATCAGCGCGCCCAGATGACGGCGGACGGGCGCCGCACCGGCCCGGCCCTGCTCGACCAGGCGGCGGGTGGCCCAGCGGAAGTCGCCGAGCCGGTCCGCGAAGACCGCTGCGGTGCCCACCCGGATCACCCGGGTCGGATCGTCGCCCACGGTGGCCGTCAGTTCCGCGAGCCGGGGCAGCGCCTCGGGCCCGGTGCGCGCCGGGTCGCCGAACGTCCGGATGATCACCCAGAGCAGATCGGGTGTCCCGGGGGTCAGCCGGTCCAGGAACGTCAGCAACGGCTGCCACATGCGGGGTTCGCCGCCGTACCAGCACAGCAGGACCAGCAGGTGCAGCGCCTCCACGAGCGCGGCGTCCCCGGCGTCCCAGCCGTGCTCCCCGGACTCGATCGCGCCGACCAGCAGCCGGTACGCGGTGTCGATGTCCCCGTCCTGGTTGATCAGCAGGAACGCCGACGCGGCCGCCGCGTGCAGCGACGTCTCGCCGCTCTCGGGGAGCGCCAGCCGGGCCAGCAGCCGGGAGGCGTCCTCCAGTTCACCGCCGGAGTCCACACCGACGTAGGCCGCCTCGGCCAGCCGCCTGCTCTCGTCCGCGGGTACGGGGCTGAGACCCGCGGCCCGGGTCAGCGCCGCCACCGCGCCGAGCGCGTCCCCGCGCCGCAGCCGGCGGCGCGCGGCCTCCTCCAACAGCGCCGCGACCGTCTCGTCCGGGCCCACGGCGGCCTCGCCCAGGTGCCAGGCGCGGCGCTCCGGCTGCTCCTCCAGCACCTCGGCGAGCGCCTGATGGGCCCGTCTGCGGTGCGCTGCCGTCGCCAGCTCCACCACCGCGGAACCGATCAGCGGATGCCGGAAGGACAGCCGCCGGTTGTCGGCGGAGATCGTGACCAGCCGGTCCCGCTCGGCGGGGGCGAGGTCGTCCACGGCGGCCCGGCCCGCCCCGGCGGCCTCGATCGTGGCCAGATCACCGGTGCCGTCCAGGGCGGCGATCAGCAGCAGCTCCCGGCAGCGGTCGGAGAGCCCGGCCACCCGGGAGGCGAACAGGGCCTGGAGCCGCTCGCTCAGCGGCAGTACGGAGGGCACCGCCGCCAGTGTCGTGCGCTGCTCGGCGGAGAGCGCCCTCGGCAGTTCCACCAGTGCCAGTGGATTGCCGCGCGCCTCGGAGGTGATGCGGCGCCGCACGGCGGGGGAGACGTCGGGGTGGGCCAGGGCGAGCAGTTCCGCGGACGAGGTGTCGTCCAGCGGTCCGAGCCGGTGTTCGGTCAGGCCGCTGGACTCGAAGAAGCTGTCGGTGCCCTCGCGGGAGGCGGCGAGGAAGCCGATCCGGCTGCCGACGAGCCGCCGGGCGACGAAGCCGAGGACGGCGTTGGTCGCCCGGTCCAGCCACGGCAGGTCGTCGACGACGATCAGCAGCGGCGTCCGGTCCGCGATGAGCCGCAGCAGCAGGAGGACCGCGGTGGACGTCAGCAGACGATCCGGCACCGGGCCGCTGCCGATGCCGACCGCGACGCGCAGGGCGTCGCGGTGGACGGTGTCCAGGGCGTCGAACTCGTCGAAGAGGGGCACGAGGAGCTGGTTGAGACCGGCGTAGCCGATGTCCGCCTCGAACTGCACGCCGTTCGCGCGCAGCACCCGTATCCCCCGGTGCACGGCGCCCCCGGCCACCGCGTCCAGGACCGCGGTCTTACCCACCCCGGCCTCGCCCCTGAGCAGCAGCGCCGCCCCGTGGACCCGGGAGTCGGTGAGGAAGGACCGGATGTACGCGAGGTCCTCGTCCCGGCCGACCAGCCGGGTCGCGGCCGGGCGGCCCGTCGCGTCCAGGTCACTCATCGCACTGCCTCCAACGGCCCACGTACCGAGGTCCGGTCTACCGCGCCGACCTGGCTGTGTGCGCCCGCACCCGGCTCCGTGCGGCCCATGCAATCACCGCGACGCGAAGGACGTCCAGGTTCCGCTCCTGCCGGTCCGTCGGGACCGCAGGCGCCCGTACGGACACGGCCGGCCCGTTCACGGACAGACACAGCTGGCCGTGAACGACGGGAACGCCGTGAACGACGGGAACGCCGTGAACGACACAGGAGGTCCGGCTCGTGTCAGGAGCGTCAGGGTTCGCCGCACTCGTCGCAACGGGACGGACGGTGGGCCACAGGTGTGAGTGAGGGTCGTGACAGCGTGAGTGTGGACAGACGTGACGGGACGAACGGGAAGCTCGCGGCGGAGGACGTCGCCGCGCTGCGGCGGTCCGTCGCGGGACCGGTGCTGGAGCCGGGGGCCGAAGGCTATGGCGAGGAATGCGCCACCTACAACCTGACCTGCGGTTTCCGGCCAGCCGTCGTGGTCGGGGCGACCAGTGAGCAGGATGTGGTGGAGGCCGTCCGGTTCGCCGGGCGGCACGGCCTGGGCGTCGCGGTGAAGTCCGCGGCCCACCAGGTGGTCCTGGCCGCCGAGGGCGGGCTGCTGATCACGACGGGGCGGATGCGGGGCCTCGTCGTGGACGAGCGCGAGCGCACCGTACGGGCCGAGCCGGGTGTGCGCTGGACCGATGTCATACCGCGCGCCGCGGAACACGGGCTGGCCCCGATCGTGGGTTCGGCGCCGGACGTCGGTGTCGTCGGCTACACCCTCGGCGGCGGCCAGAGCCCGCTGCTCGGCCGCAGCCTGGGCTACGCCGCCGACCATGTGCGCCGGGTGAACCTGGTCACGGCGGACGGGGAGTTGCGCCGGGTGACCGCAGAGAGCGAGCCCGACCTGTTCTGGGCGGTGCGCGGCGGCAAGGGCAACTTCGGCGTCGTCACCGAGATCGAGTTCGACGTCTTCCCGGTCACCCGCTTCTACGGCGGCGGCATCTACTTCCCGGGCGAGCACCTGGCCGACGTGCTCCAGGCCTGGCGCGCCTGGCTGCCGAGGATGGGGGAGGACATGACGTCCTCCCTCGGCGTCCAGCGCCTCCCCGACGTGCCGGTGCTGCCCGAGCCGCTGCGCGGTGCCTTCGTGGTCCACCTGCGGGTCGGCTACCTGGGACCGGCCGAGCAGGGGGCGGAACTGCTCGCGCCGCTGCGGGCGTCCGCGCCGGCGCTGCTCGACCTGGTGGGGGAGAAGCCGTTCACCGCCATCGGGGAGATCCACATGGACCCGGTGGACCCGATGCCGTACTTCGACCGCAGCGTCTGCCTGGAGGAGTTCGACGAGAAGGCGCTGGAGGCGTTCGTCGACCTGACGGGCCCGGAGTCGGGCTGCACCCTCGCCAACGTCGAGATCCGCGCGCTCGGCGGTGCCTTCGACCGGGAACCGGCGGTGCCCAACGCGGTGTCGAGCCGGGGCCTGCCCTACGTCGTCTTCGGGTTCGCGGTGGGCGCCCCGGACATGGCGGCGCGGCTCCGGGGCGAGCTGGGAAGGGTCATGGACGGCCTGTCGCCCTGGGCGGCGCAGCGGAACATGGTCAACTTCCTCTCCCCGGACGAGGCGACCGACGCCGAGGGGGTGCGCCAGGTGTACGGGCCGGAGCGGTACGACCGGCTGGCCGCGGTGAAGACGGTGTACGACCCGGCCAACGTCTTCCGGTTCAACCACAACATCACGCCCGCCTGAGCCTCGGGAGACGTCCCCGTCCCGTCACCGGTCCCAGGCCGGTGACGGGCCGGTGACGGGACGCGGCCCCGAAACGGCCGCGCGGGCGCGGGGGTTCCCCTGCCGTGACTGCCGTGACTGCCGCCCGCTGCCCGCCGCCCGCCGTCACGGCGCCGCGCCCGCCGTCACGGCGCCGCCCCCGCCGTCACGGCGCCGCGCCCGCCGGCGCCTCCCGTGCGGTGGCGGATGGGCAGAGGCCCCGCAGCAGCGTCTCGAACAGCCGGTCCGACCTCGCCCGGTCCTCGGCCCTGGCTTCGACGTGCCACAGCGGACCGAGCAGCAGCAGCACGTCCTCGGCGGTCGTCCCCGAAGAGATGGTCCCGGCCGCCTCGTTGACGCTCACCAGCGTCGACAGGGCCCCCAGGAGCGGCCGGTACGCCTCGACGCAGTGCTCGGCCGGGGCGCCGGTGACCAGGCTCATGGCGTTCGCGAACTCGGGGAAGCACCGGCCGACGTCCAGCAGGCGCTCCAGCCACACGCGCAGCGCGAGCCGCGGGGGCAGGCCGCCCAGGAGTACGGGTACGGCGGTCACCAGCCCGTCCACCTCCTCCCCGTACACCTGGAACACCAGGGCCTCTCTGCTGGGGAAGTGCCGGTAGAGCGTCCCCTGGCCCACGCCCGCCCGGCGCGCGATGGACTTCAAGGAGACGTCACCGGACGCGGCGAGCACCTCGGCCGCCGCTTCCAGGATGCGCAGCCGGTTGCAGCGTGCGTCCGATCTCATCGATGCTCCGGTCCCTGTCCGGCGTGGTTCCGCCGGTTCTGCGTCACACCTCGGTGCCGGGCGCACCGAGGGACACGAATTCTTGGGGCAACCTACACCGTCCGCCGTGCCAGTGGACACCGTGGACACACCAGCAGACACATCAGCGGACACACCTGTTCGCTGTCAGGGGAGTCCGGTCACCCCATGTCCCTGGACACGGTCGTCCCTCACACCGTTGATGAACGGCAGGTCTCGGCAGACGGGGTCCGTGCTGCCGGGGGAGCGGAACGGCCCGGAGAACGAGATCCCCGGGCCGACCGCGGGCACGGGTGCGCGTGCGGGCTCAGAGGTGGTCGGCGTCGACCACGGCCTGGGCGAAGGCGGTGGGCGCCTCCTGCGGCAGGTTGTGGCCGATGTTCTGGATCGTGCGGTGCGCGTACGGGCCGGTGAAGTGGTTGCGGTAGGCCGAGCCGTCACCGGGTGCGGTGAAGGGGTCGAGGGCGGCGTCGAGGGTGACGGTGGGAACGCCGATGGAGGGCTGCGCGGCGAGCAGCTTCTCGTGCCGCGCGTACCGGTGGTCGGTGTCGACCAGGCCGATGCGCCAGCGGTAGTTGAACAGCACGATGGCCGCGTAGTCGGGGTTCTTGAACGCTTCGGCGGTGCGGTCGTACGTGGCGTCGTCGAAGTCCCAGTTGGGGGAGACCAGGGTCCACACGTGGCGGCACAGCGCGAGACGGCTGTCCTCGGCCTCCATGGCCGCCTTGCCGCGGGGGGTGGCGAAGTACCACTGGTACCACCATGTGTGCTCGACGGCCGGGGCGGCGGGCGCGAGCTGCGCCTTGCGGTCGGTGATGAGGTAACCGCTCGTGGAAACCAGGGACTTGACCCGCTCCGGCCACAGGGCGGCGATGACGTCGGCGGTGCGCGAGCCCCAGTCGAAGCCGGCCAGCACGGCCTTGTCGATCTTCAGGGCGTCCATCAGGGCGATGACGTCCAGCGCGATGGCGGACTGCTCGGCGGTGCGCGGGGTGCGGTGCGACAGGAAGCTGGTGCTGCCGTGCCCGCGCAGGTAGGGGACGATGACGCGGTAGCCCAGGCCGGCGAGGAGCGGGGCGACGTCGACGTAGCTGTGGATGTCGTACGGCCAGCCGTGCAGCAGCACGACGACGGGTCCGTGTGCGGGGCCGGCCTCGGCGTAACCGACGTTCAGGACGCCCGCCTTGACCTGCTTGAGCTCGCTGAAGGAGGTGTGGGTGCCCGGGGTGACGGCCGCCACGGTGGGAACCCGCGAGCCGTCGGCCGGACGGTCCGAGCCGGTGGACGCGAACGCGTCGGTCCCGGGGCCCGACAGCGAGACCGCGGCCGCGCCGGTGCCCAGGCCGACGGCCTTGCTGAAAGTACGCCTGTCGATCATGTCGAACCTTCCGTCGTGCGTTGTCCGGTGACCGGCTCGTGTGCCCGGAGCGGCCCTCACACCTGTCGGGGGACACCGGGGCCGCTGTGGCACGGTGACCCTCGCACAGGATGGCGTCACCTGTCCAGCAGGTGACGCCAGAGAGGGTGCCGCACCTGCCGCGGCGGCGATCTACGTACCGCTGGCGAGGCGCATCACCCTTCTCCCTCCCCTCGTGTGTGCACGTAGAAATATTAAGTGCTACATTGAAGTGACAGTTAAGTGGGCGGAACAGCGGAACAGGAGAAAGCGCGTGATCACCTACGACCGGCTCTTCATCGGTGGCTCCTGGGTCGAGCCCAGCGACGCGGACCTGCTCGACATCACCTCCCCGCACGACCGGTCGGTGATCGCCCGTGCCGCCCAGGCGCGGCCCGCCGACATCGACCGCGCGGTCGCCGCGGCCCGCACGTCCTTCGACGAGGGCGCGTGGCGGCTGACCCCGCCGGCCGAGCGGATCGCGCTGCTGCGCCGGTTCAACGCGCTGCGCGAGGAGAACGCGGAGAAGATCGCCGCCCTGATCACCCTGGAGAACGGCTCGGCCGGCTGGTTCACCCGCGCCGGACAGCCCGGACTGACCCGCCAGGCCGACGCCTACCTGAAGGCCGCGGAGGAGTTCGCCTGGGAGGAGACGCTCGCCCCGTCCGACCCGGCCTCCCCGGTGCGCAGCGTGGTGCGCCGTGAGGCGGTCGGCGTGGTCGCCGCCGTCATCCCGTGGAACTCGCCCTTCTCCTCCGCCACCTCGAAGATCATCCCGGCGCTGGTCGCCGGCAACTCCGTCGTCCTGAAGGTCTCCCCGGAGAACTCCCCGAGCATGGGATTCCTGGCGGAACTGCTGGAGCGGGTCGGTCTGCCCGAGGGCGTCGTCAGCGTCCTGCCCGCCGACCGGGAGACCAGCGAGTACCTGGTCAAGCACCCGGACGTCGACAAGATCGCCTTCACCGGCTCCACCCGCGCCGGGCGCCGCATCGCCTCGCTCGCGGGGGAGCAGCTCAAGCGGGTCAGCCTGGAGCTGGGCGGCAAGTCCGCCACGATCATCCTGCCCGACGCCGACCTCGAGAAGGCCGTCGCGGGCGTCAAGTTCGGCTCCCTGCTCAACAACGCCGAGTCCTGCATCGCCCAGACCCGCATCCTCGCCCCGCGCAGCCGGTACGAGGAGGTCGTCGCCGGTCTGAAGGAGCTGATCGAGTCGCTGAAGGTCGGCGACCCGAACGACCCCGACACCTTCATCGGCCCGATGATCCGCCCCGACCAGCAGGAGCGGGTGCTCCACTACATCCGGCTCGGCATCGAGGAGGGCGCCCGTCTCGTCACCGGCGGCCCGCAGATCCCCGAGGGCCTGGAGAAGGGCAACTACGTCACCCCCACCCTCTTCGCCGACGTCGACAACTCCATGCGGATCGCCCAGGAGGAGATCTTCGGCCCGGTCCTGGTCGTGATCGCCTACGACGACGAGGATGACGCCGTCCGCATCGCCAACGACTCCGAGTACGGCCTGTCCGGCGGGGTCTGGTCCGCCGACGAGGAGCACGCCCTGGCCGTCGCCCGCCGCGTGCGCACCGGCACCGTCGCGGTCAACGGCGCCCCGGTCGCCTTCGACGGCCCGTTCGGCGGCTTCAAGGCCAGTGGCATCGGCCGCGAGTACGGCTCGGTCGGCCTCGGCACCTACACCGAGTACAAGACGATCACCGTCTGACCTTCCCGGCGCCCCGCCGAGGGAACAGGTGCCCCGCCGAGGGAACAGGTGCCCCGCCGGCGGAACAAGCGCCCCGCCGAGGGAACAGGTGCCCCCGCACGCGGAACATGTCCCAAGCGCAGGCACCTCCGACGACGGCAGGCGGGCCCGGACACCTGCCGCCGGAGCGGCGTTTCCCGCCGCCGCCGCAGGCGACGACGACGGCGGCCGGGCCTACGGTGTCAGGCGCTGCCGGGGATGTCAGGCGGCGACCACCCGGTAGCTCAGCTCCGCCACCGGGAGGTTGCTCTGGGCCAGGGTGCCGCTGGCCCAGGAGGAACCGGTGCAGCCGGCGCCCGAGTACAGCACCACGGACGCCGAGCCGTTGACGACCTGTATCGAGCGCACCGACTGCGCCTGGGTGTGGCACGTGCCGATGTCCCCGAGGTCCACCTCGGTGACGTCGCCGCTGCCGTCGGTACCGGTGTAGAGGTATGCGCCGTCCTTCAACGCGGGCCAGTCGGCGGCGTTCGCCGCCCCCGCGCCGAGGCCGAGCAGAGCCGCCGCCATGGTCGTGGCAGCGACCGCGGTACGGAACTTCGTCCTGGAGGTGACCATTGCAACCCACCCTTTCGTGTGTGTGGTTCCCGTGGGAGGAGACGACGTCACGACATGTTCGGTCGCGACGAGGCCGCGCAGAATCGTCGCACCTCCACCCATGTTTGTGGAGACGGAGGAAACAGACACACACGTGTGCGCGGGTGCGAGGCCCGCTCACTGCGGTGTCCGGCGCCCGAAACTGTGAGAGGTCTCTCACCGCTCGGCCCGCTCGGCCCGCCGGCAGTGTCCCCTCCGCCGCGTGGAGTCGGCGGCGTCCGGACAGCTCCCCGCGAGCAGTGCGTCACCGGCTTGACAGGTGACGCACGGTGGGGCAGGCTGAAGCCGACCGCCCCCGCGCCCTACGGGGCGCGGCCCACGACCGACGAAGTGGAGCAGGCTCATGAAGGTCGAACTCACCGCGGACGCCGACGCGGCGGCCCGGCACGCGCGCTTCGGTAAGCTCCCCGAGCGGATCCGCTACGAGGACATGACCGCGGAGGTGGAAGCCGTGCCGGGCGGCGGGGACAACGCCTACCAGCCCGAGAACTCGTGGAAGCACTACTCGTGCCTGGCCCTCGACCTGGGCCTGTAGCACCCCCTCGCGATCGCCGCCCCGGGCCGGCGCCGCTGCGCCGGCCCGGCCCGGGGCGCGCCGTACACCCCGGGCTCCGCGCCCCCACACGTCCTGGGAGACCACACCCCGATGAACGACCCGCACGGCCCGGCCCGGCCCCGCCCGACCGGACTGATCGGACGGACCGAGGACCTGGCGCTGCTGAGGTCGCACCTGAGCGGCGCCGGGGGGCGGGGCGCGGCCCTGCTGCTGACGGGCGAGGCGGGGATGGGAAAGACCGCGCTCCTCGACGCGGTGGCGGCAGAACTCGGCGACGACGGCGCCCTGGTGCTGCGGGCGAGCGGCTCGCAGTTCGAGACCGACATCGCCTACGCGGGCCTCAACCAGCTCCTGCTGCCGCTGCTGGACTCCTTCGCCCGGCTGGAGCCCGGCCACCGCGAGGCGCTGCGCGTGGCGGTGGGCATCGGCGGCGGCGAGGCACCCAGCCGGCTCCTGACGTCCACCGCGGTCCTGCTGCTGCGGCTGGCCGCCGAGGACACCCCGGTGTGCCTCGTCGTCGACGACGTGCCGTGGCTGGACCGGGCCACGCTCTCCGTCCTCGGCTTCGTCGCCCGGCGGGTCACCGGCAGCCCCATCGGCCTGGTCGCCGCCTCCCGCACCGGGACCGCCGGCTTCTTCGAGTCCGGAGGTCTCACCGAGCACCGGCTGGGCCCGCTGGACGACGGCGGCGCCGCCACGCTGCTCACCCGTGCCTACCCCGGCATGTCGCCCGCCGTCAGACGCCGCATCGTCAAGGAGGCGCGGGGCAACCCGCTGGCGCTGGCGGAGCTGCCCGCCGCGCTCGACACCGACCAGCGCGCGGCACGCGCGGCGATGCCGCCGGTGCTGCCCCTGACCGAGCGGCTCCAGGCACTGTTCGCCGCACGGGTGCGCGCGCTGCCCGCCCCCGCCCGGGACCTGCTGCTCGTGGCGGCGCTCGACGGCACGGGCGACCTCGCCACGCTCGACGCGGCGGCCGGACGGTGCGGCCTCGACGACCTCGAACACGCCGAACGCGACCGCCTGGTACGGATATCCGCCCTGCCCCGGCGACTGTCCTTCCAGCACCCCCTGATCGGTGCCGCGGTGGTGGACCAGGCCACCGCCGTCGAGCGCCGCCGGGCCCACCTGGCCCTCGCCGACGCCCTCACCGAACACCCCGAGCGCAGCGCGCACCACCTCGGCGAGGCGACGGTGAACCCGGACGAGACGGTCGCGGCCCGGCTCGAACGAGCCGCCCGGCTGCGCCTGGGCCGCGGGGACGCCCTCGGCGCCGTGGCCGCGCTGACCCGGGCGGCCGAGCTGAGCCCCGCCGCCTCCGACGCCGGCCGGCGGCTCGCCGAGGCCGCCTACATCGGCGCCGACGCCGGCGGTGAGCTCGCCGGCGTCCCACGGCTGCTGTCCGGGGTGCGGCGGGTGGAGCCGGGCGGACGGGCGTCGCTGCACGCCGTGGCGGCGTCCGCCTTCCTCCTGGTCAACGGCGAGGGCGACATCGACACCGCGCACCGCCTGCTCACCGGGGCGCTCGAGGCGGGCGACCACGGGTACGACGCGGGCGACGACGCCCTCGTCGACGCCCTGTTCACCCTCACCTTGCTCTGCTGGTACAGCGGCGACCCGGACAAGTGGCGGCCGCTGCTGCGCGCGCTGGACCGCCTGACCCCCGAGCCGCCCGCCCTGCTGTGGGTGTGTGTCCAGACCTTCGCCGACCCCGCGCGCACGGGGCGGCGCGGACTGCCCCTGCTGCGGGAACTGCTGGACGACATCGGTCACGACCCGACCCGGATCGTGCGCATCGGCACCTGCTCGGTCTACGCCGACCGGCTGTCCGACTCCCGGCGGGCCTCGTACCGCCTGGTCGAACAGGGCCGGGCCGGCACCATGCCGGTCCGCCGGCAGGTGGCGGCCCTGATGCACCTGTGCCTGGACCTCTTCCACACCTGCGACTGGGACGAGGCCGCACGGCTGGCGGAGGAGGGCCTCGCCCTGTGCCGGGACCACGGATACCGGTACTTCGACGGCAAGTTCCGGTTCGTGCTGGCGCTCGTGGCCGCCGCCCGGGGCGACACGGAGACCGGCGCCGCACTGGCCGACGACATCGTCCGGTGGGCGGCCCCCCGCGGCGCCCACGGCATCCGGGCCCTCGCCGACCACGCCCGGGGCCTGGCCGCCCTCGGCCGCGGCGACGTCGAGGCCGCCTACCGCCACGCCTGCGCGCTGAGCACCCCCGGCACCCTGGCCCACTACCTGCCGCAGGCGCTGGCCGGGAGCCTGGACCTGGTCGAGGCGGCCGTGCGCACCGGCCGGGACGCCGAGGCCGCCGCGCACGCCCGCGCCATGCGGGAGAGCGCGATGGCCGACCTGTCGCCACGGCTGCGCCTGCTGGTCCTGGCCGCCGAGGCGCTGACCACCCCCGGCGACGCCGCCTTCGCCGTGTTCGACCGGGCCCTCGCCCTCGCCGAGCCCGGCCACTGGCCCTTCGACGTCGCCCGCGTACGCCTCCTCTACGGCGAACGCCTGCGCCGCCGGCGCATCATGAAGGAGGCCCGCGGACACCTGATCGCGGCCCTGGAGACCTTCGAGGAGCTGGACGCACGCCCGTGGGCGGACCGCACCCGGACCGAGTTGCGCGCGAGCGGTCACACCGCACCGGACGCCACGGGCCCGGTGCCGCTGACGGCGCAGGAGAGGGAGATCGCCCGGCTGGCGGCCACCGGCCTGACCAACAAGCAGATCGCCGAACGGCTGTTCCTGTCCCACCGCACCATCGGCACCCACCTCTACCAGCTCTACCGCAAGCTCGGCATCAGCTCCCGCACCGCGCTCCGCGACGCCCTCGACGCGCTCGGCCTGGAGAACGCCTCCCGCTGAGCGGTCCACTTTCGGCCCCGGCAGGGCGACGCCAGCCGGCCCCGTGGTGTGGATGAATGGTGCAGGTCGGGCGTCGTGATGCGGCTCCGGTAGGCGGTGTGATTTGGGACCACCCATGACGGTGCCAGGGTGCTCGGTCGTGGGTGGGCGGCGGAAAGGTGAGACGTCACTCAAACAGGTGCCGGTGGGCTCGGCTCCATGCCAACTTGTCTTCGAGGTCCTGCAGGTAACCGTCGGCCGCCCAGGTTGCCTGGGGTTCGTGCCCGGCATCGGCCAGCCGGCGTACTCGTTCGGCGTTCTCCCGCTGCTCGAGGATGACGGCGTCGACGATGTCGGCGGTGGAGAGGAGGCCGTAGGCGGTGCAGAACCGTTGCAGGCGGCGACGGCGGTCGGGCGGTTGCGGATAGCGGAGCCAACGGGTGCACTCGGTGTCGTCCCTGAACGGTGCCACGTACTGCAGGGCGTAGGCGATGTCGTGCAGGCGTGCTGCCGGGCGAGCGAAGTCGAAGTCGATGAGGCCCACCGGCTGCTGTCCCTGCCAGACCACATTCCATGGGCCGAAGTCACCGTGGCAGATCACCTCACCGTCAGTGGACTCCGTCGTGCCGACGGCCCAGGCGGCGTTGTCGGGCGGGGTGAAAGACGCGGTTGCGTCGTGGTACTCGCGCAGCAGCCGGGCGAAGGCGGTCAAGCCGTCGTCTTCCACGACTTCGGCCCACCCCAGCGGCCCCGACTCTCCGTCGACATAGCTGAGGACCTCGCGGCCTTCCTCGTCGATCCCCAAGGCCCGCGGAGCGTAGGGGAAGCCCTCGGCCGACACTCCGCCCGCTTCGGCGATCGCGCGGCGGCGAGCGGTGAGTGCGCCGACCCGCCGCCCGGAGCGGTGCCGTCCGGCATGCTCGCCTCCCGGTGACGTGGGTCCGGCGGGCGGACGTGCCGGCACACGTGCACGGCTCACCGGGGCATGTGATCCACGACACGGCCGCGGAGCGCATAGGGCGGGCGGTGCCGGTGCCTTTCAAGGAGACGTGGGGACAGGTGTGAGGCGAGAAGCTCATGAACGGTCGACGTCACAGGCGTTCGACCGCTTCGTGACGGCCCGGTGGCCCGCGCTGCTGCACCTGGCGCGGCTGCTCACCGGCGGGGACCGGCACCGGGCCGAGGACCTGCTCCAGGAGGCCCTGGTGAAGCTGTGGTTCGCCTGGCCGAGGGTGGCCGAGCAGGCACCCGAGGCGTATGTACGCAAGGTCCTCGCCCGCGCCGCCGCCCGGTCGGCACGGCGGCGCTGGTGGGGCGAGCAGCCCGTGGCGGAACTGCCCGAACCGCCCGGGGCGGGCGACGAGACCGCCGCCGTGGACGAACGGTCCCGCCTGGAGGCCGCGCTGGCGCTGCTGCCGGCGCGGCAGCGGGCCGCGGTGGTGCTGCGCTACTACCAGGACCTGCCCGAGCGGGACGTCGCCCGGGTGCTGGGCTGCCCGGTCGGCACCGCCCGTTCCCTCACGGCCCGCGGCGTCGCCCGGCTGCGCGGGCTGCTGACCGTACCGTCCGCGACGACGGAGGAGGAACGATGGATCAGTTCGAGCGGGAACTGGCCCGGTTGATGCGGGACAGCCGGCGCGACACACCCTACGAGGACCGCCACCGTCGCCGCCTGCGGGCCGCGGTGCGGGCCCGGCGGCGGACCAGGGCGGCCTGGATGGCCACCGGGTCCCTGCTGACCGCCGCCGCCCTCGGCGCCGTGCTGGTCGTCCTGGCCGGTACCGTCGCCCGGGGCGGCCCCGCCGGCCCACGGCCCCGCCCGGTCACCTCCGCCGCGTCGCTCCCGGCGACGGCGACGGCGACGGCCGCGGCGACGATCACCCCCTCGCCCCAGGTGAGCGACCGGGGCCGGGAGTGACCGGGGTGCCCGGCCCACGGAGCCCCTGGGAACTGCGGATGCGCGGCTTCGGACACGTGGCGCCCCCGCACACCTCCGTCCGCGACCGCCTGACCGTACCGTTCCCCCGGCCGGCACGCCGGTCGGACTGGGTCGGCCCGCTCCTGGTCGCGCTCCTCGCCGGGGTGCTCCGCTTCCGGCACCTCGGCCGGCCGCGGGCGCTCGTCTTCGACGAGACGTACTACGCCAAGGACGCCTGGTCCCTGCTGCGCCACGGCTACGAGACCGGCTGGCCCGACCGCAGGGCCGTCGACCCGCAGATCCTCGCCCACCCGGGGACGGTCCCGGTCCCCGACACCGGAGCCTTCGTCGCCCACCCGCCCGCCGGGAAGTGGGTGATCGCCGTCGGTGAACGGCTGTTCGGCCTCGATCCGTTCGGCTGGCGCTTCATGACGGCGCTCCTCGGCACGCTGTCCGTGCTGATGCTGTGCCGCATCGGACGCCGGCTGTTCCGTTCGACGGCGCTGGGCTGCCTCGCCGGCACCCTGCTGGCCCTCGACGGACTGCACCTGGTGATGAGCCGCACCGCGCTGCTCGACCTCGTCGTCATGTTCTTCGTGCTGGCCGCGTTCGGCTGTCTGCTGATCGACCGGGACCGGGCGCGCGCCCGGCTCGCGGCAGCCCTGCCCGCCGACCCGGACGGCCGGGTACGGCCGCACGGGCCCACCGGCGACCGGGTGGGGACGGGGCCGCGGCCCTGGCGGATCGCGGCCGGTGTCTTCCTGGGCCTGTCGGCCGCGACCAAGTGGAACGGCCTGTACTACCTGGCCTTCTTCGTGCTCCTCACCCTGCTGTGGGACGTCGGCGCCCGGCGCGTGGCGGGCGCGTACCGCCCGTGGCGCGCGGTGCTGCGCAAGGACGCCGGCCGGTCGGTGACCTCCCTCGTCCCGGTCGCCGCCGTGACGTACCTGGCGGCCTGGACGGGATGGTTCCGCTCCGACGGCGGCTACGGCCGCCACTGGGCGGACGGCCGAGGCGGCCCCTGGTCGTGGATACCGGCCCCGCTGCGCAGCCTGTGGCACTACGAATCAGGGGTGTACCGGTTCAACGTGGGGCTGGACAGCCCGCACACCTACCAGTCGAACCCCTGGAGCTGGCTGGTCCTCGGCCGACCGGTGCTGTTCGACTACGACTCGCCGAAGTCCGGGACGGACGGCTGTCGCACGGCCGCCGACTGCTCCCGCACGGTCCTCGCCCTGGGCACCCCGCTGCTGTGGTGGGCGGCGTGCTGCGCCCTGGCGTACCTGCTGTACCGCTGGGCGCTGCGCCGCGACTGGCGGGCCGGCGCCGTCCTGTGCGGGGTCGGCGCGGGCTGGCTGCCCTGGTTGCTGTACCAGGACCGTACGGTCTTCTCCTTCTACGCCGTGGTCCTCGTGCCGTACCTGTGTCTGGCGGTGGCGATGACGCTGGGCGCCCTGCTGGGTCCGCCGGGCGCGTCGCGCGGGCGCCGCGCGTGGGGGGCGGGGGCGGCGGGCCTGGTCGTCCTGCTCATCGCCTGGAACTTCGTCTGGTTCTTCCCGCTCTGGACCGGGCAGACGATTCCCTACGCCGACTGGCACGCCCGGATGTGGCTGGACACCTGGGTGTGACCTGCGTGTGAGGCGGGGTCAGACGGCCTTGAAGGGGACCGCGAAGGACTTCTTCAGCGACGATGCGGCGACCAGCGGCAGCAGCGAGGCCAGCAGCTTCCGCCTGAACGTGGCCGGCTCCCGGGTCAGCCGGACGTCGACCCGGGTGCCGTCGCCCTCGGGGGTCATCGTGAAGACCCAGCCGCCGCCGGCGCCGAAGACCTTGGAGTCGAGGGTGGTGATGGTGACCGTGTCACCGTCCGGCTCCCACTCGTAGCGGGCGCGCTCCCAGGCGGCGGCGGTGCCCTCGGTGACCTCGGCCCAGGTGTCGCCGAGGCCGTGCACCTCGAAGTGGTCGCTGTCGATCGTGGGCCAGGCGTCGGCACGCGAGGGTCCGAAGTCGGTCAGCACTCCCAGGACGTCCTCGGGGCTGAGCGGGGACACGAGCTGGAACCGTACGACTGCCATGGGATTTCCTCACCGAGAAGTAACCGTTCTGAGCGGTGACGAGAGACTCCCATGTGTGCGCGTCACCCGTCAAGGCGGTTACTGGGGGGTGTGGGTGAGGTCGGCGACGCTTCGGCGCGCGGGCGGGACGCACGGGCGGGGCGCGCGAGGGCGGCGGACACCTTACCACCGACACGTGTGAGAGCACCCGCGGCGACCGCCATACATGTGTCTTTGGTGCTCGCCGGGAGAACACCGTGGATACTCCACCCCGGCAAACCTGAATTACTCTGGTCCCGGGTCGGCCGAGGGGTCACCGGGCGAACAAGTGGGGTGCCGGCAGGGGCCGGTCGTACGACAGGTTCCCGCCGCACGTTCGCCCGCGTGTCCGCTCCGGTCCGCCACCCCGGCGACCTGGGACGCACGGCAAACATGGTCGCTGCCCGTGCAAGGTATTCCCGGGTGTGTTCGTGCCTCCCGGGGTGCCCGTTTGAGGAGGAACCACGCGTGTCTCGCCAGGTACTCACCGTCGGCCCGGACAGCGCCGACGGCTTGTCAACGATCGGGGAGGCGCTGGCCAGAGCACGCAGTGGCGCGGTCCTCAGCATCCTGCCCGGCACCTACCCGGAGAATGTGACCATCACCACTCCGGTCACCCTCGTCGCCGCCAAGGCCCGCGGCACCGTCGAGATAGCACCGCGCCGCGGCAGCGCCCTGACGCTGCGGGCGGACGCCGTCATGCTCACCGACCTGGTGCTGCGCGGCCGGGACGAGGAGCTCCCGGTCGTCGACGCGCCCCGGGGGCAGATCGCGATGGACGGCTGTGAGATCGCGGCCTCCTCCTGGACCGCGCTGCTGGCCCGCAACAGCGGCTCGCTGGCCCTGCGCGACTGCCGGGTGACCAACGGCGCGGGCGCCGGGATCGTGGTCACCTCCCCGGCGGAGTCCAGCGTGGAGTCCACCACCCTGGAACACCTCGGCACCACCGGCGTCGTCATCGGGGAACAGGGCCGGGTCACCGTGCGCGGCTGCACCATCCGTGACGCCCGCGGCAACGGCGTACTCGCCAACGGTGAGGCCCAGGGCTCGGTGGAGGAGTGCGACATCTCCTCCACGGACAAGCCCGCGGTGGCGCTGGAGGGACGCAGCACCACCAGCGTGCTGCGCACCGTGCTGCACGACACGACCACCGGCGTGCACATCACCAGCGAGGCGCGCACCGTCTTCGAGGACGTGCGGGTGACGAACACCTCCGGCGTCGGCATCGCCGTGGGGCTCGGCAGCGACCCGCTGCTGCGCCGCTGCCGGGTGGCCCGGACGAAGGAACACGGCGTGCTCGTCACGGACCGCTCGCGGGGCACCTTCGAGGACTGCTGGGCCGACTCCTGCGAGGGACCGGCGGTCCGTGTGACGGGTTCGGCCTCGCCGGTCTTCGTCGGACTGACGGTACGGGACTGCGCCGGCTCCGGGCTGCTCCTGGAGGAGGAGTCCGCCGCGGAACTGGACCGGCTGGAGGTCGTGGACGCCAAGGGCGCCGGCATCTCCATCCGCACCGGCGCCAATCCGCTGGTGCGCAGGGCCCGCGTCATCTCCCCGGCCGGGCACGGCGTGGAGGTGGTCAAGGGCGGCCGGGGCCGTCTGGAGGACTGTCTGATCCAGCGGCCGGCGGGCGCCGGCGTCCACGTGGCGGACGACGGCAACGTCTACGTCGGCGCCGGCACCGTGGAGGCGCCGGAGGGCGCCGGGCTCTCCGTCGGCGGCGACGGCGTCATGACCGTGCGGGACTGCCGGATCACCGGGGCGGCCCGGCACGGCGTGCTGGTCGAGAAGGACGGCGACCTGACCGGGACCCGGGTGACCGCCCGCGAGAGCACCGAGCAGGGGGTGCTGATCGCCGACGGCGGACGGGCGTCCCTCAACTCCTGCGAGATCAGCGGCAGCGGCAAGGACGGGGTGCGCATCGAGTCCGACTCCCCGGTCTCCGTGGTGAACTGCACGGTCCGGGACAACGCGGGCGGCGGCCTGATCCAGGCCAAGGCCGGCGACCGGGTCGCCGTCGAGGGCCTCACCAGCACCGGCAACGGCAAGCGGGACGCGTGGGGCGTCGGCGACGCCGAGGGCACCGACCCGGCCGCGTCCCCGGCGACGCGGGAGGGCGACGGTCCGGGCGACGACGCCGCGCTGGCCGCGCTCGACGCGCTGATCGGCCTGGACAACGTCAAGCAGCAGGTCCGTACGCTGGTCAACCTCACCCAGCTCGCCCAGCGCCGGGCCAGGCTCGGCATGCCGGCGCCGCCGATGAGCAGGCACCTGGTCTTCGCGGGTCCCCCCGGCACCGGCAAGACCACCGTGGCCAGGCTCTACGGCACCATCCTCGCCGGTCTCGGCACCCTGAGATCCGGCCACCTGGTGGAGGTCTCCCGGGCGGACCTGGTCGCCCAGATCGTCGGCGGCACCGCGATCAAGACCACCGAGGCGTTCCACCGGGCCCTCGGCGGTGTCCTCTTCATCGACGAGGCGTACACCCTGCTCTCCGACGGCCAGGGCTCCGGCGCCAACTTCGGCCGGGAGGCCGTCGACACGCTGCTGAAGCTGATGGAGGACCACCGGGACGACGTGGTGGTCGTCGCCGCGGGCTACTCGTCCCGGATGGACGACTTCCTGGCGTCCAACCCCGGTCTCGCCTCGCGCTTCTCCCGGACCATCGAGTTCGAGAACTACTCCGTGCCCGAACTGGTCGACATCGTCGAGAACATGTGCCTGAGCCACCAGTACCGGCTGGACGAGACGACGCACGAGGCGCTGGCCGTGCGCTTCGACCGCATGCCCAAGGACGCCACCTTCGGCAACGGCCGCGAGGCCCGCCGGGTGTTCGAGGAGATGGTCGACCGCCAGGCCACCCGGCTCGCCGCCCTCGCCGACCTCTCCGAGAGCGACCTGCAACTGCTGCTGCCCGAGGACGTCGGCGCCGAGGCGGCGGCCGCCGTCGCCGGCGAGGAGGCGCGAGGCGACAGCGACCCGCTGGCCCGCCTGGGCGACCTGGTCGGTCTCGCCGCCGTCAAACGGGACGTCACCGACCTCGTCAACCTGCTCTCCACGGCCCGGCAGCGGGAGGCCGCGGGACTGCCCGTGCCGCGCATCAGCCACCACCTGGTCTTCACCGGGCCGCCGGGCACCGGCAAGACGACCGTGGCCCGGCTCTACGGCCAACTGCTCGCCTCGCTCGGCGTGCTGCCCCGGGGCCAGCTCGTCGAGGTCTCCCGCGCCGACCTGGTGGGCCGCTACATCGGCCACACCGCCCAGCTGACCCGCGAGGTCTTCGAACGGGCCATCGGCGGCGTCCTCTTCGTCGACGAGGCGTACACCCTGACCCCGGCGGGCGCCTCGGCCTCCGACTTCGGCCGGGAGGCGGTGGACACGCTGCTGAAGCTGATGGAGGACCACCGGGACGAGGTGGTCGTCATCGTCGCCGGATACACCGAGGAGATCGAAGGGTTCCTGGCCTCCAACCCGGGCCTGTCCTCGCGCTTCTCCCGCCGCGTCGAGTTCGCCGACTACTCCTCCGACGAACTGGTCACGATCGTCCGGGCGCACGCGGCGACCGCGGGCTACGAGTGCGGGCCCGGCACCGGGCAGCTGCTCAGGGAGCACTTCGACGGGCTGCCGCGCGACCGGTCCTTCGGCAACGCACGGCTGGCCCGCCAGGTCCTGGAGGGCATGATGACGCGGCAGGCCGGCCGGATCAGCCGGATGGCCGCACCCGGCTTCGAGGACCTCAGACTCCTGCTGCCGCAGGACGCGCCGCAACGGGAGGGACTGTCGCTGTGACCCACGCCCCGCAGGAACGGCCCGCCCGCCGCCGCCCGCGTCCCGCCGGACGCGGACACGTGTCGGCCGCGCTGGCGCTGACGGCGACCACACTGGTGCTGGCCGCCCCGCCGGCGGCCGCCGCCGGGGGACAGTCGGTGAGACTGCCCGTGATGCCGGCCCGACTGGCCGACGGCGCGGACTGCACCGCCGAGTCCACCACCACGGCCACGGCCACACCCTGGGAACACCAGAGCCTGGAACTGACCCCCGCCGCGCGGATCTCGCAGGGCGCCGGGGTGAAGGTCGGCGTCGTCGACACCGGCGTCTCCACCGGCGCCCCCGCCCTGGCGGGCCGGGTCGACGCCCTCGGCCCCGCCGCCGACGACTGCGTGGGGCACGGCACCTTCGTGGCCGGGCTGATCGCCGCGGCGCCGGTGAAGGGCGTCGCCTTCCACGGCGTCGCCCCGCGGGCGGGCATCGTCGCGGCCCGCGGCACCGACGAGCGCGGGACACCCTCGGCGGCCCAGGTGGCGGCGGGCATCCGCGGCGCGGTGGACGCGGGGGCCGAGGTCGTCGAGGTGTCGGCCGCGTTCGAGACCCGGTCGGCCGCGCTCGACGACGCGGTCGCCTACGCGGCCCGGCACGACGCGCTGATCGTGGCCGCCGCGGTGCCGGACCCGCCGGACGACGCCACCGCCGCCGCGAGCACACCCGCACCGCGTGACTACTGGCCGGCGGCCTCCCCTGGGGTGCTCGGCGTCGTGGACGTGGACGTCCAGGGCGCCCGCCCGGACGACGCGCTGTCCCCGGCCCACGCCGACCTGGCGGCCCCCGGCGACGGCGTCGTCGGTGTCGGGCCGGCGGGCAGCGGGCACTTCGTCGGCTCCGGCGCCTCCTTCGCCGCCGCGTACACCGCGGGCGCCGCCGCCCTGGTGCGGTCGGCCTTCCCGGACCTGTCCGCGGCCGAGGCGGCCCGGCGTCTGATCGCCACCGCCTACCCCGACGACGTGCCCCGGCTGGACGCCTACGCGGCGGTCGCCTCGGTCACCGACGGCGGCACGGCGGCGGCTCCGGCCGCGGCCGGGCGCAACGACGCCGTCGTACGGCTGCCGGACCGGACCCCGGGGGACCGGGCCACCCGCACCGCCCTGCTCGTCGCCGCCGCGGGCGCGGGGACCGTCCTGCTGGTCGGCTGGGCGGCCCTGGCCGTCCCGCGCGGCCGGGCCCGCGGATGGCGCCCGACGCACCGCTGACCGACACCGCCGACGCGAGCCGGGGCCTGTCCGGCCGTTCCCGTCGTCGCCCGCGGGGCGGCTCTGCGGCGTCAGGTGCGTGCTCTGGGGGTCCCCCCGGCCGAAGGCCGGGGGAGTGCCGGCCCCCGGCCCTCGTACTGGATGTACTCGGGTCAGAGGCCGGTGCGGCGAGTGGGGGTACCGCCCACGCCGTTCAGGCAGTGGGGGAGCGTGCAGGGCGCCGCGGAGCAGGCGGGAACGGCCGGACAGACCCAGGGGGCCGGGTTCACACCCGGCCCCCTCACGCGTTCCGGTCCGGTCGCCGTCAGCTCCCGGCCGCCTCGGACGGCTCGCCCGTCAGCGCCGTCTGCATCAGCGTCGCCTTGTTCCGGGCGATGTACATGCCCCGGCCCGGCGGCAGGTTGCGGGGCTTGACGGTGCCGAAGACATAGCCCTCCGACGGCGGGCAGGACATCAGCAGACCCGGCGTGTTGACCTCGCTCAGCCGGCGCAGCAGATGGTCGTTGAAGCCACGGCCCGCACCGGTGGCGGAGCGTGCCGCGACGACGTGCAGACCGACCTCGTGCCCCAGCGCCAGGAACTCGAAGAGCGGCGCGAAGGGATGGTCGAAGGCGTTGCTGCCGCCCAGCATGTCGTAGTCGTCGACCAGCACGAACAGCCGGGGCCCCGGCCACCAGTCGGCCTGCCGCATCCGCGCGGGGCTGATGTCGGGACCCGGCAGGCGGGTCTTCAGGGCCCGCTGGCAGTTGCTCATCAGCTCCTGGAGCGCGGAGAGCGACACGGCGTGCCCCAGGCGGTACTCCTCCGGGACGGACTCCACCAGCTCCCGCCGGTAGTCGACCACCAGGACGCGCGCCTGCTGCGGGGTGTAGCGGGAGGTGATCGCGGAGGTCACCAGCTTCAGGAAGTTGGTCTTGCCGCTCTCGGTGTCGCCGACCGCCACCAGGTGCGGGGTGCGGCTGAAGTCGTGCCAGACGGGGGACAGCGTCTCCTCGTCGATGCCCAGCGGCATCCGCAGCCCCTCGGTGCCCCCGGCGGCGGGCAGGTCGCCGGCGGGCAGCCGGTGCGGCAGCATCCGGACGGCGGGCGCCGGAGTGCCGGTCCAGGCCCCGCCGACCCGCTCGACCAGGTCGGCGACGCCCTCGGTGAGGTCGTCGGCGCTGCCGCTGCCGTCCACCCGGGGCAGTGCGGACAGGAAGTGCAGCTTGCCCTCGACGGTGAGACCGCGTCCCGGGACGCGCGGCACGAGCGCCGCCCGGCGCATGTCGACCACCGAGTCCATGTTGTCGCCGAGCTTCAGCTCCAGCCGGGTGGCGATCTGGTCGCGGATCTGCGTCGCCATCTCCATCCACCGGGACGCGGTGACCACCAGGTGGACGCCGTAGTTCAGGCCGCGGGCGGCGAACTGGTGGAACGTCGGGACCAGGGCGTCGAAGTCCTGGCGCAGGGTGGCCCAGCCGTCCACCACCAGGAACACGTCGCCGTGCGCCTCGTCGGCGAAGTCGCCGGCCGCCCGGCGCCGCCGGTAGGTGGCCATCGAGTCGATGTTGTGGTCGAGGAAGAACTGTTCACGGTGGTTGAGCACCGCGGTGACCTCGGCCACGGTCCGGCTGATGCGCTCGCCGTCCAGCCGGGAGGCGACCCCGCCCACGTGCGGCAGCCCGGACAGCCCCGACAGCGTGCCGCCGCCGAAGTCCAGGCAGTAGAACTGCACTTCGCGCGGGGTGTGGGTGAGCGCCAGGGCGGCGATGAGGGTGCGCAGCAGCGTGGACTTGCCGCTCTGCGAACCGCCCGCGATACCGACGTGGCCCTCTGCGCCGGACAGGTCCACCACGAGGGGGTCGCGGCGCTGCTCGAAGGGCTTGTCGACCAGGCCCACCGGCACCCGCAGCCGGCCGGCGCCCGGCCACCGTGCCGCCGTGAACCCGCGAGCCGGATCGGCCGCGAGCGGCAGCAGCTCGTCCAGCGACGACGGCAGACCGAGCGGGGGCAGCCACACCTGGTGCGCGCCCGGCCCGGCGTCCCGCAGCCGGCCGAGCGCCACCGACAGCAGGCTCTCGCCGGACTCCCGGCCCTCCTCGGCGGCCGGTCCGGCGACGACGGCCGGCTCGGCAGCGCCGCGCGGCACCACGTACCCCGACGTCCACGGCACCACCTGGCGGGCCACCCGGGCCTGCGCCACCGCCCCGCCCCGCTTGCGGTACCCGCCCGACACATAGGCCGCCCGGAACCGGGTCAGCGCCTCCACACCGCTCTTGAGGTAACCGCTGCCGGGCTGCGAGGGCAGCTGGTAGGCGTCCGGAACACCCAGCACGCCCCGGCTCTCCATCGCCGAGAAGGTCCGCAGCCCGATCCGGTACGACAGATGGCTCTCCAGCTGGTGCATCCGCCCCTCGTCCAGGCGCTGCGAGGCCAGCAGCAGATGGACCCCCAGCGACCGTCCCAGACGGCCGATCATGACGAACAGCTCCATGAACTCCCGGTGTGCCGACAGCAGTTCGCTGAACTCGTCGACCACGACGAACAGGCTGGGCAGCGGCGCGAGCGACGCACCCGCGGCGCGGGCCCGCTCGTACTCCAGCGCCGAGGAGTAGTTGCCGGCCGCCCGCAGCAGTTCCTGGCGGCGGATCAGCTCGCCGTGCAGGGCGTCCTGCATCCGCGCCACCAGCGCCACCTCGTCGGAGAGGTTGGTGATCACCGCCGAGGTGTGCGGCAGCTCGTCCAGGCCGAGGAAGGTGGCGCCGCCCTTGAAGTCGACCAGGACGAAGTTCAGGGTCTCGGAGGAGTTGGTCAGGGCCAGCCCCAGGACCAGCGTGCGCAGCAACTCGCTCTTGCCCGAACCGGTGGCGCCGATGAGCATGCCGTGCGGCCCCATGCCGCCCTGCGCGGACTCCTTGATGTCCAGCTCGACGGGCAGGCCGTCACTGCCCACCGCGATGGGCACCCGCAGCCGGGACGCCCCGTCGGTCCGCCGCCACAGCGCCGCCGGATCGTGCCGGTGCAGGTCGGCGATGCCCAGCAGCGAGGTCAGCTCGGTGTCCGCGGCCAGCGGCTCGGCCGCGGCGGCCGCCAGCCGCATCCGGTACGGCGCGATCAGCCGGGCCAGCGCCTCCGCACCGACCGGACCCAGGGCATCGGGCCTGCCGAGCCCCGTCATCAGCTCCTTGCGGGTGCGGTCGGTGCGCACCAGGCTGATCCGGTCGGGCCGGACGTCGAGCCGGAGCGTGGTGCGTCCGGGCCGCCACTGGAGGGTGTCGGCGAGGTCCACGACGACCGCGTTGCGGAACCCCTGGCCGTCCAGGCGGTGCCCGGCGGGCACCGCCACACCGTCCAGGACGACGACCGTGTACGGCTCCTCCCGGCCGGGCGGCGTCTCCGGGTCGAAGGCCGGACGCTCGCCGAACTCGGCCCCCAGCAGGTCCTCCAGGTCGCTGAAGGCGGAGGTCACCATCCGGGCGGGGCCGGCACCGTCCTCCTCCTGCGGGTGCTGACCGTGCGGCAGCCACTTCACCCACTCCCAGTCGGCCCGGTGCTCGTCGGCGGCGCACACCACGATCCACAGCTCCTCCGGGGCGTGGAACACGGCGAGCTGCGCCACCATCGCCCGCACCAGGCCCCGTCGGGCGGCCGCGTCACCGCGCAGCAGCACCCGGGCCCAGGACCGCAGATACACCGCTACCGGCTGGTCCGGCACCGTGCTGTAGGCACGTATGAACCGGCGCAGCGCATGCGCGGACAGCGGGTCGAGGTCCTCCACCGGCTTGGTCGACAGCGGGGTCAGCTTCATGGCCAGCTGCTGGTCGCCGACCGCGATCCGCACCTCGCCGAAGTCCTCGTCCTTCACCCGGCGCTCCCACAGCCGAGTGGTGCGCACCATGGAGCGCAGCGCCGCGGGCTCCGGATGCCGCCAGGCCAGGGCCAGTTGCTGTTCCATCACCGCGCGCCGAGCCTGCTTGCGGATCTGCCCGAGGTACCGCAGGTAGTCGCGTCGCTCCCCGCGCAGCCGCTGCTTGCGCTCACTGGTGCGCCGCATGAACTGGCCGATGATCATGGCGGCGGACGCCAGCACCATCAGCCCCAGCGACAGGTACACGAACACACCGCTCGACCCGCCCGGACGCAGGAAGATCAGCATCATGGAGACGGACATCATCGCCATCGGCAGATACGTCCATACGGCGGAGTTGTCGGGCACCGTCTCCGCGAGCACCGGGGGTTCCTGGAGGCTCAGTTCACCACCAGGCATGTCCGGGCCGCGACGGCGCGCGGGACGGCGGAAAAGCACGGAACTCAAACGAATCGGCTCCTTCGGGCAACGGCCGGAGATATGTCACCGGGCTCGTCAGCAGTAGGCACGTGTGTGAAATCGGCCCGGCAGCGGGGGTACTCTGCACACCATAGACGGATGAACACACACCCGCGCAGACACCTATGTGTCGGCCGCGCGGTTCGCTTCTCCGTGTCCGACCGACGTGAACACCTTCCGCGAAAGCGAATCTGCCGACCATGAGTGACACCTCGGTGGCCAGCCTGTGCCGCCTCACCGTCCGGGCGCCCTCCAGGACCGTCGACCTGGCCGTTCCGGCAGACGTCCCTGTGGCCGACCTCCTCCCCACCGTGCTGCGGTACTGCGCTGACGGCGTCGAGGAGGAGGGGCTCGACCACGGCGGCTGGGTGCTCCAGCGCCTGGGCGGCCCGGCCTTCGACGAAGAGGTCACCCTGGAGGCGCTCGGCCTGCACGACGGCGAGGTCCTGCACCTCCGCCCCCGCGCCGACGCGCTGCCCGAGGTCCGCCTCGACGACCTGGTCGAGGGCATCGCGGACGTCACCCGGGAACGGCTGCACGCCTGGACGCCGGAGCGCAGCAGACAACTGCTGCGCGGCTTCGTCGTCGGCGTGCTCCTCATCGGTCTGGGCGTCCTCGCCTGGCCCGGGGGCCCCGTCGTGCCCCGCGCGGCCACCGCCGGTGTCGCGGGACTGCTGCTGCTCGCCGGCGCCGCGACGGCCGGCCGCGCGGTCGGCGACGCGGCCACCGGCGCCACCCTGGGCGCCATGGCGGTTCCGGCGCTCGGGGTCGCGGGCTGGCTGCTGCCGGACGGCGAGATCGCCGGACCCGGCGCCTACCACGTGCTGGGAGCGCGGCTGCTGGCGGCCGGCGCGGCCGGCGCGGGGGGCGCGGTCCTCGCGCTCGCGGCGGTCGCCGTCTACGCCCCGCTCTTCCTCGCCGCGGCGCTGGTCTGCGTGGCCGCGGCCGTCTCCGGCGCCATGATGAGCGTCTTCGACGTGCCCGTGGACGCGGCCGCCTGCGCGGTCGCCGCATGCCTGGTGCTCGTCGGCAGCTTCGTCCCCGTCCTCGCCTTCAGGCTGGCCGGCATGCGGATGCCGCCGCTGCCGAACAACTCCCGGCAGCTCCAGGAGGGCATCGACCCCTACGACAGCCAGGAGGTGGCCACCCGCACGGAGCTGGCCGGCGGCTGGATGATCGCGCTGTACGGCTCGGTCGGGGTGGTCTGCGCGAGCTGCCTGCTGCCGCTGGTGCGCCGCCCGAACATCGCCGAGGCACTGATCGCCGTGGTGCTCTCGCTGATCCTGCTGCTGCACGGGCGCGGCATGGTCAACGTGTGGCAGCGCCTGGTCCTGGCCGTCCCCGGCGCGTTGGGCGCCGCGCTGATCCTGGTGGGCGCCGGCGCCCGGCTCGCCCCGGCCGACCGGCCCGCGTTCGTCGCCGGGCTGCTGGCCCTGGCCGCCGTGCTCGCCGTCGTCACCTGGACCGTCCCCGGGCGCCGGATGCTGCCCTACTGGGGCCGGGCCGCCGAACTGCTCCAGTCCGCGCTCGCCATCAGCGTGCTGCCGCTCACGCTCTGGGCCATCGGGGTCTTCGGCGACCTGCGCGCCATCTCCGGCTGACCGCGACCATGCCGATCACGCCGATGACGCCGATGACGCCGATCACGCCGACCATGCCGATCACGCCGATCACGCCGATCACGCCGACCATGCCGATCACCGAGAAAGCCGCGAGGTAGGCCCCATGCAGTCCAAGCGCGACCAGGTCCAGGCGCACAGTTTCACCATGACCCGGCTCACCGCCGGCATGCTCCTCGCGGAACCGGACGCCCCGGACACCCCGCTGGGCCGGACCACCCGGGGCGTGTTCACAGGTGTGCTCATCGCGGTGCTGATCTCCGCCGGTGCAGTGGTGTACGGGCTGGTCTCGCCCGGCGGCAAGACATCGTGGAAGACGAGCGGGACACTCGTCATCAACAAGGAGACCGGCGCCCGGTACATGTATGTCGGAGGCCGGCTCCGGCCGGTCCGCAACTACGCCTCCGCCCGGCTGATCGCCGGCAGCGACCTCGCCACCTCCACCGTCGCCACCGCCTCCCTCCAGGGCACCCCCGTCGGCTCGCCCATCGGCATCCCCGGCGCCCCCGAGTCGGTGCCGTCGTCGGACGATCTCGACCGCGGCGCCTGGCTGGTCTGCTCCACCACCGGCGCCGGGACACCGGCCGCGCACACCACCGTGGTGGCCGGCGCGGCCGTGCCCGGCAAGGGACTGGGCTCGGGCCAGGGACTCGTCGTCGCGGGACCCGACCACACGACGTACCTGGTCTGGCGGGGCAGCCGGCTGCGCCTGGACAAGGCCTCCGGTGCCGTCGTGTCGCTCGGCTACGGCTCGGTGACGCCCCGGCCGGTCTCCGCGGCCTTCCTCGACGCCCTGGTCGCCGGCCCGGACCTGGTCGCGCCCGACGTCCCGGACCGCGGCACCCCCGGCCCCGCGCTCGACGGCGATCCCGCCGTCGTCGGGCAGGTGTTCCAGGCGCAGGTGCCCGGCTCGGACGACCACCCCTACTACCTGCTGCGCACGGCGGGCCTGACGCCGCTGACCAGCACCCAGGCCGCGCTGGTCCTCGGGGACCCGGAGACCCGCACGAAGGCGTACGGGGGAGAGACCCCGCGGGCGATCGCCCTGGGTGCCGACGCGCTCAAGCAGCACCTGGCGCCGGGCGCGGAGGGCCGCGCGCCGGCTTCCGGGGACCTGCCCGCCGTACCGCCCAAGGCCGTCGACGTCGGCTCGGCCCGGTCCGCGTGCGTCGGTGTGGCCCCCGGCGACGACGGCACCAAGGTCACCACGTCGCTCGCCGCCACCCGCGACCTGGCTCCCGTCGCCCAGGCGTCGGAGGACGCCGTGCGGGCGTGCCTGCGGGTGGACGCCGTGGTGGTGCGCCCCGGCCACGCGGCGCTGGTACGTGCTCTGGGAGCGGGCGGTACCGCGATGGGCACCACGACCTACCTGGTCGACGACACCGGTACGAAGTACCGCATAACGACGGCGAAGGCGCTCGGCTCGCTCGGTTACAGTGAGGGTCAAGTGACCTCCCTCCCCTCCCCGTTGCTCTCGATGCTGCCCACGGGGCCGGACCTCGACCCCGACGCGGCCAGCGGCGCCGCGCGCCCCACCACCACCCGGGCGACGTGCGGACAGGCGGGGTAGGTCAGCGGCGGAACAGGATCGCGCTCATCACATGTGTCTGGTGCCGGAGCAGGCACCTGACACCGGTAACGTATATACGAAGAAACATGTTTCCACGTGTCGCGCGGGTGTGTACACGAACCCCGTCGACCGACCAGAAGGGCTCACCATGGCAGGCAATCTCCGCCAGGGAGACGTACAGGCCACCCGCAACGGCATCCAGGCCCTGGAGTCCGCGTTCACCGGTGTCGTGCGCTCCCGGCAGGACGTGGAGGCCACCCGGAACAATCTGGCCGCGGGCTACAAGGGAAGCGACGGCCTCGCCTACGCCAACCTCCTCCAGGAGTGGGAGAAGCAGGCCGTCGTCATCGGCAACAACCTCAAGGACATGATCGACAGCCTCAACACCACGCTGTCGGCGATGCACCAGGACCAGGGCTCGTCGAACGAGGCCATCAACCAGGCATACCAGGCGTCCAGCTCGGTCTTCGACCAGATGATGGGCACCGCGTCGTAGGTCCGACCACACCACCCCTTCGAGACGCCAGGAAGACACCATGACGGATTCCTTCACCGACGGCTACATCCACGTCGACTACGACCACATGCAGAACGGCGCCGACGACCTGGTCCACCAGACCAAGGCGATCGCCCAGACGCTCACCAACCTGGACGCCGAACTCCAGGCGCTGCGGGCCACGTGGAGCGGTGCGGACCGCGCCGTCTACGACGAGAAGCAGAAGGCGTGGAACAACGCGGTCCACGCCATGGAAGCCATGCTGAACAGCAACGCCCAGCTCCTCACCGAGCTGTCCGGCAACTACCAGAACACCGAGAGCAAGCTCACCCAGCTGTGGGCGGACGTCAAGATCGGCGGCTGAGTCGCGCACCCCCCGGGGCCGGCCGGCCTCCCGGGCGGCCCGGCCCCCTCGTCGCCCCCTCGTCCACCCCTTCTCCACCGCCCTCTGGAGCCACCATGGGAGACCTGTCCCACCTCGACGGTCAGTCGTTGCAGCGGTTCATCGACACCGACCTGAAGGAGTTCCTCACCCAGACGGAGGACATCCGCAAGGACAAGGACTCGGGAGACGCCAACCGTCCGGTTCGGGCGCTCAAGAGCCTCGTCGACAACGAGGCGACCGCCGACACCCTCAACCAGAACCAGTTCCTGGCCCTCGGCCCGATGGTCTCGGACGCCACCACCACCCATGGCAAGGGCCTGATCGACGCGCTGGCCAGGTCGGCCAAGTCCATCGACACCGTCCTGGCGGACCAGCAGCGGCTGTGGCAGGACATCGACCGGGACTTCCGCGAGGTCATCAAGGCCATCGGCGACCGGCAGAGCGACAACCTCACCGAAATCGACGCGCAGAAGGCGCTGGACCTCTTCGCGGACGTCGACGACGACCTGGGCGGGTCGAACACCACCAGCACGAGCACCAGCACCGGCACGAACAGCGACACGTAGGAGTTCGCGCATGGCTGACACCAACAAGTACGACCCGGACGACTACTGGGCCCAGGCGGTCACCCAGTACACCGGTTACTCGATGCCCAGCCGGAAGGGCCTCTTCGAGAAGCTGAAGAGCAAAGAGGGCATCCCGCTCATGCGGGTCAACCTCGTCGAGCACTACATGCGGGCCGTCGACAAGAACGACTACGCCGCCTCGTCCGGGTGGGAGGCGTCCCACGGCGAGACCTACCGGCTCGCCTTCTACACGCACCACGGCGAGGACAAGGTCCGGCTGTTCACCGCGGACATCGTGTTCATCGGCACGCTGGCCGACGCAAGCGGCGGCAACCACCTGTCGGACCCCGGCTCGACCAGGGAAGGCGGCGCCTTCAAGGGCAAGTACGGCGACGAGTGGGACGACGGCGACCTGTGGCGTTACGTGTCCGCCCCCAAGTTCGCGCTCGACACACTGGTCAACGACCACAGGACCACGCATTTCTCCTACAACGGCGTGACCGTCGAGGACGCCCAGGCGGTCGACCTCACCTCCTTCGACCGGACCGCGGCGGCCTTCGACCGCGCGGCGCAGTTCTTCCGGGACCAGCTCAAGCCGCTGGAGGTCTGGAACAAGTCGCTGGGCGGCGACGACGCGGCGTGGAAGGGGCAGTCCGCCGACGTGGTGCGCTCCCTCATCGCGTCGCTGCACAAGAACTACGAGGGGTACGCCGAGCAGATGGGGGGCCTGGAATACAACAATTCCGGCCATCGGATGCTCGACGGCCACGTGCCCACGTCGAACTACTCCGACCTGCTCTTCCAGGCCCAGTGGGACCTGCACTGGGAGGCCAGGGAGATGCAGGCGGCCTGGTCGAACTGGGCCGACTCCGGAGAGCACGATCCGCACCGGGCCCTGCTGGAGCAGCTGGACGCGGTGCGCGACTGGATCCTGACGAACAACGTCCCCCTGGTGCTGGTGAAGGGATCGTACGACGCGGTCGGAGCCGACGACTACGACTCGGACAAGGACGAGGACCTCCTCGCGACGGAGGACGGGACGTTCGACACGGCTCCGGGGTTCAGCGACAACCCGGGCTTCGGCGCGCTGGACGACCTCAACACCTGGAAGACCATCGGCGAGCAGGCGGTCAAACGCTGGAACGACAACGTCGAGGGCTACCTCGTCGCAGCCGCCAGAGAGTCCCTCGCCAGGCTCGGCTCGGGCTGGAGCGACGCCGCCGAGGGCCTCCAGCGCGAGGTGACGACGAAGAGCACCGACACCCTCACGTCGGACTACGAGAAGAAGCAGACGGCGAGCGAGAAGGAGGCGTCCCAGAAGGCGCTGGACGACGCCAACAAGAAGAGCCAGGAGGCACTGAACAACCTCAGCCAGAGCCTGTCCGACTCCAGCGCCGGCAACAAGGACCTGTTCGACAGCCTGAACAACAACCTCGCCGATTCCGCCGCCAACCAGAAGCAGCTGAACAGCAGCCTGACCGGGCTCGGGGACAGCTTCAGCGACGGCCTCGACGACCTGGGCGACAGCGTCACCCAGAGCCTCAACCCGGGCACCGGTGACCTCGGTCTCGACACCGACGCGTCGCTGCTCGACGGCGGCCTCGACAGCCCGGCCGGCGACATCGGCGCCCTGAACGACCTCAGCGACCTCACCGGCACCGGCGACGGCGACCTCACCGTCGATCCGCTGACCACGAGCGACAGCCCGCTGGACACGGGCACCACGCTGCCGCTGAACGCGCTCTCCACCTCGCTGCCGAACACGTCCACGTCCACGTCCACCTCGTCCCCGCTGAACACCGGCCTGCTCGACACCGATGGACCGTACGTGGACGCCGACGGGAACCTGGTGCAGACGTACCCGGACGGCACGCAGACGGTCTACGACCCGGACACCGGGCAGCTCGTCACCACCGGCTCCGACGGCCGGACGACCACCACTCAGCTCAACCCCGGTGACGTCATCACCAACCCCGACGGGTCGCAGACACAGCTCAACGCGGACGGCACGCTCACCACCGAGTTCCCGGACGGCACCACCCAGGTGTTCGATCCGTCCGACAGCACCCTCGACACCGTCAGCCCGGACGGCACCCGGACCACGACCCAGCTGAACAGCTCGGGCGCCACCAGCCTGCTGAACACGGGCGCGGGCACCGGCTACAGCGACCTGCTGGGCTCCAGCGACCTGCTGGACTACGGCGACACCGCGGACTACGCCGACTACGCCGACTACGACAGCACACCGTTCACCGGGGGCACCCTGGGCGGGGTCACGGGCGGCTACGGCCTCACCGGCGCCGACCTGTCGTCCTCCGCGGCGTCCGGCGGCGGCACACCGCTCAACTCCGGCTTCGGCGGCGCGGGTGCCGGCGCGGGTGCCGGCGCGGGCGGCACGAACGGCGAACGCGTGCGCTCGGTGCTGAACGACGGCGGCAACGTGTCCGCGCTGCGTCGCACCGGCTCCGTCGCGTCGGCCGTCGACGGTGAGGACCTGCCCGTCAGGCGTGGACAGACCACCAGCTCCCCCATGGGCGGCGGTGCCCCGATGGGCGGCGCACAGGGCGGTCAGTCCACGGAGAGCGGGGACCGACAGCGCACCAACTGGGTCGAGGAGGACGAGGACGTGTGGGGCACGGACGAAGGCGCGGCACCGGCGGTGCTCGGATGAGCGGGGCGGAGGGCCGGAGCGCGGCCAGGGACGGGGACGGGGTGCCCGACGCGACGGTCGGGATCAACCCCTACACCGAGACCCTCAGCCGGCGCCTCGCCGAGACACTGGCCGAGCTGGACACCGTGACCGCGGGTCTGGCCAAGGCCAAGGAGGAACTGCGCGGCGCCACCTACGCGGTCCGCTCCCGTGACCGGGCGGTGGAGGTCACGGTCGGGTCCCAGGGACAGCTGACCGACCTGAAGTTCCTCGACAACAGGTACCGCACCATGAGCCCGACCGAACTGGCCGCGTCCGTACTGGAGGCCGCCACGCAGGCGCGGGACTCGATGTCCCGCCACGTGATGATGACGATGCAGCCCTTCACCGGGCCCCGCCCGGGTGTGCCGCAGTTGGAGGGCTTCGAGATCGACTGGGCCGACGTCTTCGGACCCGGTGTGCTGGAGGACCCGCAGACGGCGACCGCCCGGACGGGCCGCGCGTCGCTGCGGGACGAGATCGACGAGGACGGGGAGGACTAGCGGTGGCGGAGCAGTTCACCGCGGACACGGTGGCCATCCGTGAGGCGGCCAGGATCCAGGGACAGCTCACCGACCTCGCGGGCACCTGCGTGCGCGAGTTCGTCAGCGCCGCGGCCAGGACCGCCGGCTGGGTCGGCCAGGACGACTCCATGGCGCGCGAACTCGGGCCCCGCGACGAGAAGGAGCGCCATGGAACCGAGGAGACGGGCGCCTCACTGATGGAGGCCATCATCAACATGGCCGGGGCGCTGGATGTCAACGGCGGTGTCATCCAGAACGCCCAGGACGACGCGAACGAGGCGATCGACGACCACGCCTCCAAGACCGGAAGGCACTGACCTGCCATGGCCATCGTGGTTCCGGACTGGCTGAACGATCTGTTCTACGCCCTCATGGGCGAGCGCATGCCGCAGGCCAACGAGGATCTCGCCTATCTGAGCCACGATGCCTTCAAGTCGTTCTCCCACAAGCTCCGTCAACTGGCGGACCTGCTCGTGGAGTCGATCGGCTACGCCCAACGGGTGCTGCCGTCGCAGATCGCCGGGCAGTACACGCGCGGCGTGCAGGTGCTCACCGACGACGGGGGCACCAACCACGTCACGGAGTTCGCCAAGCAGCTGGACGACATCTCCGACGGCCGGGTGAAGACGTCCATCAGCATCGCCGAGAGCAAGATCAGCCTGCTGATCGAGCTGGCCATCCTGGCGGCGGAACTGCTGTACCTGTCCGTCATGGCCTTCTTCACCGGCGGCGCCACCGCGGGCGAGGCGGTGGAGGCCAAGCTGCGCACCCGCGCACGCATCCTGGTCATCCTGGACGTCCTCGCCAAGCGCTTCCACCTCCTGCCGACCCTGAGCGAGGCGCTGGAGGAGGCGTTCACCACGCTCGCGGCCCGGCTGGCATTGATCCTGTCGGCGGCGCCCGGCCGCAAACCGCACGGTATCGATGTGAAGGACGTGCTGCTGAGCGGCGCCACCGGCGGTCTGACCTCGATCTTCGACCACGTCATCCACGGCGGGAAGAGTCTCTTCAAGAACATCTTCAAGGACAAGTTCGACGTCGACGCCGGCTTCGGCAAGAAGTTCACCGACGTGGACAAGATGCCCGACGTGAACAGTGCCTCCGGCGGCGGCAAGAACTTCGCCGCCGCGTCCGGCAACCAGCTCTTCGACGCGGCCGGCGAGGGCGCGGCGGAGACCTTCGCCGAGGCCGCCGTCTACCAGCAGGGGCCCAGCTTCTCGACCTTCCACGGCGCTGTCGTCAGCGGCCTGACCACCGGGGCGATCTTCACGGGCGTGCAGAAGGCGAGCCTGGGGCTGCGGGACCTCGTCAACCCGCAGGACTTCACCATCACGCCCAACAGCGCCTCGGACGTGCCGACGTCGGGCTCGGTCAAGACGGTGAGCGGGAACGGCATCGCCCACGGGGCGGAGGCGGACGTCCCGGCAGCGGGTGCGGACGGTCCCGCTGCTGCGGGCGGGGACATCCTCACGACGAGCGTGGACGTCCCCGCGACGGGCGGGGACATCCCCACGACGAGCGTGGATGTCCCCGCGACGGGCGGGGACATCCTCACGACGAGCGTGGACGTCCCCGCGACGGGCGGGGACATCCTCACGACGAGCGTGGACGTCCCCGCGACGGGCGGGGACATCCCCACGACGAGCGCGAACGTCCCCACGACGGGTACGAACCTCCTCACCACGGGACCGGGGGTGACCGCTCAGGGTGCGGGCGCGTCCACCGCGGGGCCGGGTGCCGCGGCTCCGGGTGCGGATGTCACCGCGGGGCCGGGAACCACCGACCCGGGTACGGACACCGCCGCGGGGCCGGGACTCGCCGCTCCGGGGACGAACGCGACCTCGGGGTCGGGCGTCGCTGCTCCCGGTGCCGGTGGTTCCACCGCGGGCAGGAGCGGTCCCGCCCAGGCGTCGCACGTCTCGGAGGAGGCGCCGCACACGTCGGGGGAGGCGCCGGACACGTCGGGGGAGGCGCCGGACACGTCGGGGGAGGCGCCGGACACGTCGGGGGAGGCGCCGGACACCTCGCAGGCGACCACCGACGCCCATGCCGACACCGACGCCCATGCCGGCACCGGCACCGGCACCGACGCCGCACCGTCCTCGACCGTGTCCGCCTCGCAGACCGGCACCCCGGACGCCCCGTACGTCTCGACCGGCCCCGCGACCGCGGGGGCCGCCCATGGCGCCACCCCGGCGACCGCGTCCGGCGGCGGCGCGAACACCCCGTCGAGGACCACGGGCACGGGCGTCACCCCCGAGCACACCGCCGCCGGTCACGGCACCGCCGGGACGCCCACCGACGACGCGGCCGAGACGCAGCCGCCTGCCGCCACGGAGACGGACGCCGGTACGCGGACCCTGCCCGGCCGTCAGGACGCGACCGGCACGCACGCGGAGGAGGGGACCGTCACCGGCCCGGTGACGACGAGCGGTCCGGCGGTCATGGACGTCGTTCAGCAGGACCCGACCCCGATGGCGACCGTCTCCGCCGCGTCCCCCGTCGCCGGCAACGCACGCGTGAACGACGGCCGCAGAACCACCGGCGAAGAGCACGAACAGCACGACGAGCACGAGGACCGCGAGACCACCCCCGACCCGACGGTGGCCGAGCAGGACCCGACGACGCCCGAGCCCGTGCGTACGGTGGCGGACGAGACGATCGCGTCGGACGACGACACGCCGCCCCGCGCCGTCCCGTCCACGGTGTCGCAGTTCGACGTCCTCGAACCGGAACACGAGGACGACGACGCGGAGACGGTCGTCGACACGGAATCGGACTCCGGGGACACGCTCGTCGGGTCCGACGACGGAACCAGGAAGACGGTGGCCGCCGAACGACTGCTCCGGTCGGCGGAGGACATCCGCCGCTGGATGGACGACCTCCCCAAGGCGCACACCCTCGACGTCCCGGCGGCGGCCGAGGACGTCACCGTCCAGATGTACATGGCCCCGCGACACGGCAGCACGCCGGCCGACTTCGACCTCGATGCCGCGCTGCACGAGCTGAACGCCCTGTACGCGTCGGGCCGTGACCTCCGGTACGCGTCGGAGGCCACCCGGGCGTGGATCGGGCGGGTCCAGGAGGGCGCCTTCAGACCGCGGCCGGACCAGGCGCAGCGTCTGGCGGCGCTGGGAATCCAGGTGTCCCACATCTACACCTGGAGCGACCCGGTACACGCCTACGAACTGCTGGCTCCGGACCTCGAGGACGTCGTAGGCCGGGAGGACGTGCCGGACGACGTCATCAGAGCGGGCAGTTACCCCTATCTGACCGATTTCGCCCGTACGTCTAGCGGAGAACTGACCCCGTTCGCGGTGCGACAGTGGCTCGAGGGCGCTCAGAGCATCGCCCAGGCGTCGCTGGCCGAACTGCAGGGAAGCGCCGGCCTCACCTTCGAGGGGGTCGACTACGACTCCCTGAACCGACTGGCGCCCCAGTACTCCGCCACCCACCCCGAGCTGATGTCCTACCTCGCCAACCTCCGCGCGAGCATGGCCGCGGGCATGGCCCAGGTCCTGGGCAACGCCCGCGTCCAGGTCCGGGGCGCCGACTTCCAGACGCTGCGGAACACCGCCCGGCAGTATGCGGGGAACTTCCCTCAGCTGCTGCAGTACATCAACCCCCCGACCCTCGGACGGGGCCGCAACACCCAGCCCACGGTCACCGCGGTGACGGCCTCGGGTGTTCAGGTGGAGTTCCGTCACGCGCAGGGCGACATCTCCGCCGCACCGAGAATGGCCCTGGTCCGCAGGGGACTGGCCCTGCTCGAGGAAGCCGGGCACGCACTGCCCGAGCGCCTCACGGTGCACCTGCCGCAATACCACCGTGCGCTCCACGTCCGCCTGTCGCGGCGCGGCGACGCGCTGCGGTTCACCTCGTCGTCGGCTTCCCTCGGCATCACCGAGGGCTCTCTGGCTGTCTTCCAGGCCCCTGGTTCCCTCTTCCTCAGCGCCCTCACGGTCGCTCCGCGTCAGCCGGGACACCAGGACCCGGTGCAGGACGGTGTCGACGACACCATGGAGGACGTCGGACTCGGCACCACGCTGCACGAACTGATGCACTGGCGGCACTACCACAACGGTCCCGCCCGCTATGTGGACCTCATGTCGACCGCCTTCCTGGACGACGACCTGGAAAGCGTGGCGGAGGTCAGTTCCTACTCCCTGGAGACGCCGCACGAGTTCGTCGCGGAGTACGGGCTCGCCAGGCTCCTGGGACGGACGTATGACCCGGTCACCGGCGGACGCCTGGAGCGCCTGTACCGCGCACTGGGCGGTCCCGTCGCCGATCGGACCGGACAGGTCCAGGCTCCTCCGCTCAGCGAGCCGCAGATGCGCTTCCTGCAGAACCGCGTCGCCGAGATCTTCCGGGCGGAGGGCACGCACTACGTACCGCAGCCGGCCGAGATGGACGAGGCCTACCGTCACGTCGGCGCGGCCGACCGCTGGCGCGACCTCAACCATCGGGCGGACATCCTCGCCGACGTCCTGCGGAGGTGGCAGCCACGCGTCGCCATGGCCAACACCGATGCCGTCATGGTCGCCGGCATCACCGCGACGCTGGAGTCGCTGCGCGCGGCCGACCGCCCGGACCGGGCGCTGATCGAACGGCTGGAAGCGCAGCTGACGACGTACCGCGCACCGGCCGGCGACACGGTGAACACGACGACTGCCGGCGCCACCACCGTCACGACGACTGCCGGCGCCACCACCGTCACGACGACGGCCGGCGCCACCAGCCTCACGACCACGGCCGGCGGCACCACGATCACGAGGACCGTCGGCGACGCCACCGTCACGAGGACCGTCGCCGACACCACGATCACGAGGACCGTCGGCGACAGCGTCGACACGGAGCCCGCCCGGGCGGGAGCCCCGGCCCCGTCGTCCCGGAGCACGGAGCGCCGGGTGCGGTTGGTGCCGCCCGCCCTCGATCTCTCGGCGCCCGCCCGCGGCTCCTCCCGCCCGCCGATCGGGCCCCGTACGTCCGCGTCGCTGCGCACCCCGCGGACCTCCGCCCCGGCGGACGGCACATCCGGCACCGCCGGGCAGCCGCAGCCGGGGGCCGGCGGCCGCCCCACGGGCACGAGTGCGGGCACCGGCCCGGGTTCCGCGAAGGGGGCCCGCACCCCGAGGCCGCCGAGGACCCCGCGCACCGCGAGGACGCCGCTCACGCCGAGAACCCCCCTGAGCGGCCGCGGGGCGCGGTACCCGCGGACGCCGGTCAGCCCCGGCCATGTGCGCAGTTCCGCCGTCCGGTCACTGCGGAACGACCCGCACACGTTCCTGGCGGAGAACGTCGTCTCGCTGAACATGGCGGTCGGCCTCCAGTCCTACGCCCCCCGGCTGTCGGCCCAGGAGGCCACGAAGGTCGTGGCGGCACTGGACGACACCTCCCTGCGACGGCACTGGTTCGTCCTCGTGGAGACCGGCCGGGACACCACCGGCAAGCCCGAATACATGCTGGCCCCGGCGGTCGAGAAGTACGCGCAGCACTACCCGCACGTGGCGGCGTTCAGCGGGATAGCGCAGAGCAGGCTTCCGGTGCGGCGCAAGGAGACCGCCTATCTCCAGGCCGGGTTCATCCCCTATCTGACGGGCGGCACCGGCGACCTGGACACCGCGATCGGCCACACGGAGGTGCTCCGCGATCCCAGTGACACGGAGTTCAGCCCCGACTTCGTGATCACCCCCACGATGAACGGCTGCGCTCTCGCCGTCACCGCCGGACCGGACCCCGGCCGGTTCACCGCCTGGCACTTCCAGTCGCCGTCGGCCCTGTCCAACGTGGACAACGCCGAGCGGTTCCGCCGGACCAAGCGGCCCACCGACTGGTACGGCGACGGCGAGTACTACGAGGTCACACCCGCCAGCCCGACGGGTCTGAGCGGGCCCATGTTCGAGACCACCAACATGCTGTGGCGCGGTCCCGACGGCTGGCAGGTGCTCAGCCAGGAGAACCGCACCGGCCACATGAGCAAGTCGGTCACCCTGCGTCGTTTCCGCCACCGGCCCCTGCGGCTCTCCACGGGGCAGGAGTCGCACCAACTCGGCGCCATCTACCAGGGGATGGCCCGGGCCGAGGTCTTCGAGGACAACGACATCGAGCGGAGCTACCGCAACATCCTCAAGACCAGACCCGCCAAGGGCGAAGAGGACACCTACCGCAGGATCGAGACCGCGTACCAGATCATCAGGACGCACGCCGAGGACGAGATGCGGCGGATGGGCGAGGCGGAGAGCGTCCAGGACCTCCAGCGGTTGGCGGCGGAATTCCAGGCCGGCCGTGCCGCGCTGCTGCCGACTTTCGCGAAGCTCCTCCCCGAACTGCTGGCGACGCCTTCCTTCTCCGTCTTCACCCAGGAGCGGGAGCGGAACCGCGTCAGGCGGCGCGTCGCGAACACCCAGCAGCTCGTCCAGTCGTTCCTGAACAACAAGTACCGCGGCTGGATCACCCGTATGGAGAGCGAGGCGGGCGAACACGCCCGCCGTCCGACGTGGGACCGCCTGCCCGGGGAGGACCGCAGGCTCTTGACCGCCGACGTGGCCCGCCGGATCGGCTGGGAGAACGACGAGGTTCTGGCGCGGCGGGTGGAGGAGGCCTACCGGGAACTGTCCGCCGAGTGGTACACGCAGCCGCTGGCCCGTCGTGCGGAATTGGTGGGCAACAAGATCGCCACGGGCCGGTTCTTCCACGGTCTGGCCGGCTCCTCCGGGGCGGACTCCGAGCGTGTGGTGGTGCCGGAGAACGAGGCAGGGCCGTCGAACGGATTCGGTGGCGACTGGGGTGGGTGGAGTGCGCCGGCGGTCGACGAGGCCGGCTCCGTCGGTGGTATTTCGCGCAGGCATTCCGACCGGATGCAGAGTCTGAGCAACAAGCTGGGTCTGGTGATCGTGACCCGGGAGGTCAACAAGTACGGGGCGGATTGGCTCGCGAGGAACGCGACGGCCAAGCCGTTGGAGATCAAGGCGAAGTCGCTGAACGAGTACGACCTCGCGCTTTCTGACGTGTTCGACAGGAGGCATCTCGGTCTGGTGGCGCTGTTCGAACCGAGGCTGCCCGCTGACCTTTCGGCGCGGAGCGAGGAGGACCAGGAGGGGATCAGGCGGCGGTACGAGTCGCGTCGGAAGGAGTTCGTGACGTACACCCCGGAGATGGAGCGGCTGAAGGACCGCTTCGTCGTCCTGGACGGAATCGTCCATGAAAAGGTGGAGGGGGAGTCGGAGCCTCGTCCGGTCACCGCGGACATCGATCTTTATGATCTGTTCACGCCGACGCAGGGTTCGCAGCTGTCACCCGGTTCGTACGATGCCGCGATCGGGACGATCATCGATGAGATGAGTCCGGTGAAGCACGGGGCAGCCCGGTACTGGGACCCGCAGAAGCCTGCGGACAAGGAGATCTACCGGAGTATCACGGAGCCGGTGGAAAAGGGTCTCGAAAAGGTCGTGACGTTCTTCCCCGGGCGGAAGCCGTCGTTCGCGGGGAACTTCTCGCGGAAGAACTCCCTCCTTCCTGTTCCCGACACCGACGAAGTCACCCGGACCGACGAAGTCACCCGGACCGACGAATTCGCCCGGACCGACGAAGTCACCGGCTTCGCACGGTCCGTCGCCGGTGTGCTGCCCGCTGTCCCGGACGCCGCGGCCGGCCGGCTGCACCACCGCGAGCAGCAGGAGTTCGTCGCCGATCCGCTGCCGGACGCCAGGCGGGGCCTGGAGGTGTGGCGCTCGCTGGAGAAGGCCGGGCGGAGCCGGGACACGGACGACGCCAGGACCAAGGCCATCGAGACAAGCCGGGCACTGGCCGAGAGAGCCGCCCGCGGCGACCTCACGGACACGTTCCTCGCCGGGCCCTCGGTCCAGCTCGTGGGCGCGCTGAAGGGCCGCCAGGAGTGGAGGGCGGAACTCGACCTGCTCTCCGGGGAGCTCACCGGCGGCGATGACGTCCACGACCACCACCTGCTCGTCGGCCACATCGCACACCTGCGCGCGCAGGCGGCCAGGATCCGGTCCGAGCTGACGCGGCGGGACAAGGCCGGCCAGGAACAGCGGGACCCGCGTGCGCCATGGATGCTCCACGGGTCCGCCGACGGCCCCGGCCCGTCCGCGGCCCGGCTCGAACGCATGGTCCACGGAATCGACGCACTGCTCCGCCGACGGGGCGGGACGGACACCGGCGCCCCCGGCACGGACGTCGAAACGCTGCGACGGGCCCGCGACGCCGCGGCCGCGGCCCGGCGAGTGCTCACCGAGCTGGCCGGGCGGAACATCGCGTGGCAGCGGACCGGCCGGCAGGAGCGGCTCGAGCTGATCGCGGCCGAGCTGTACACCCAGGAGTCCATGCCGTACGCGCGCCAGGCCGCCCTGCACCGTCTGCGCCACCTCGAGGACCAGTGGGGAACCGGTTACGGGTTCGACGACCCCGCGCGGGCCGGTGGGACGGCCGAGGCACTGCACGCCTACCTGGCCTCCGAGTCGATGGCGGCCGTGACCAACGTCGACGCCGGTCGTCTCGACACCCTCCTGACGAGCCCGGACGTGGGGATCGACGACGTACTGGGTGCCCTGACCGATCCGGGCACACCCGGTGCGGAACCGATCAGCGCGGTGTCCGCCGCCCTGGTGTCGCGGAGCCGGCAGGGTGCGGGCGGCGCGCCCCACGACGGCGTCGCGCTCCACTGGAAGCACGGTGTCCGCCTACGCGCCCTGCACACCCCCGTGCCGGACCGGCTGGAGTGGCCGGGCGGCCGGTCCGTCGCCGCGGTCGTCCCGTCGGGCTTCCGGACCGGCTTCACCATGTCGTCGCTGTACGCCCTGGTGGTCCGGGGCGACGCGGACGCCGTCCGGCTCGCGCTGGCGGAGGCCACGGGATACGCGCATGACCCGGAGCTGTACCTGGAACGCAGCAGTGGCCGGCTCGCCACCTCCGCCCACTTCGGAGCGATCCTGCCCGGACGGCTCGGCTGGCAGGACGTGGAGCACGTCGCCCTGCCGTACTGGGACGGCGAGTCCCGGGCCAGGAGCGCCGAACTGGGCACGCGGCTGCGGGCCTTCGCCCAGGAGTCAGGGCTGCGGTTCGCCGTCGAGAGCGTCGAGACCGGGCTGCCCCTCGCCGAGTCGGCGCATCCCCGGGCGGTGCACACGGTGATCGTGCAGGACGACGCCCCGCTCGGCCTCGACTACTTCCCGCCGACGATGCGCCCCGCGAACATCCTGGGCAACCTGCGGACGGACCAGGTCTTCACCGTCGACCCACGGCAGTGGTTCCAGCTCTACGCGCCCGAGGAACAGGCACCCTGGGAGAGCCTGCTGCACGAGGGAGAACAGCCCCTCTTCGTGCGGGCGGTGAAGGGCGACACCCCTGAGCACGTCTCCGTGCAGTTCGACAACGGCGTCATCCGCAGTCTGCCGCCCCGCGAGTTCGCGCACCGCGTCGCCGCCGACCTGCCGCCCGACGCGGCGGCCGGCCCCCTCGTCCTGCTCGTCTCCCAGGGTGGTGCGGGACGGCTGGAGCTGCCGCGCCTGCTGGCGTCCCAAACCCGGCGGAAGGTCTGGGCCCACACCGGCGACCTCGAAACGATCGTGACCGGCGCCGACCGGACGGCGTACGTGGCCGCCTTCCTGGAGGCCGACTCCGTGCCGGACGGCACGTGGGTCCTCACCGAGCCCCAGGACCTCGCACCCGGCCCGGTGCCGGAGCCGACGCCCGACGTGGTCGTCACGACGGACGGACAGGCCGTTCCGGACCGGTTCCTGCTGACCGTGCCCATCGCGCATGCCGGTACGTTCCGGCCGGTCGGGCGCGCCTCCGTCGAACAGGAGATCCGGCACGAGGAGCAGCAGAAGCAGGCGTACTACGCGCTGCGCGAGGAATACCGGGACATCGGACCGGACGGCAACTACTCGGGTGCCGCCAGGGCGCTTCCCTGGGTGGGGTCGCAGCCCTACTTCTGGGACAGCCATGCCGAGGGGGACGCGGTCGCGCTGGTGCGGGACGACGAGCAGTTCGCCCGCGTCTCCCACGCCGAGTTCGCGCGCTACCTCGGCCGGCGGCCCAGTCTGAAGCCGGACGTCGTGCTGGTCTCCTGCACCGCGGGTGTCGCGGGCGCCGGTACGCCCGCTCTTGCCCAGACCGTCGCGAACGCCCTCGGGGCCGAGGTGTTCGCGCCGAACTCGACCGTCGACGGGCTGCTGGGGGTCGACACACTGCCGGACGGCCGGAGCGCGGAATGGGGCCGCTTCACCCCGGAGCCGGAGCCGGAGCCGGAGCCGGAATCGGAACCGGAGCAGGGGCCGGAGCCGCAGCCGGACATCGTGGTCGGCGCGAGCACCACTGCCTTCGACGGTCTTCCGCAGGAGCTCGCGGAGCGGCTCGCGGCCTCCGGGTTCATGGACGCGCAGGTCACCCGGGAAGATCTGACCGGTCTCACGTACGACACCGGTCTGCATCTGATGTGGGACCTCGCTCCGGACGCACGGGTGCCCGTCCGGGAGGCCGGTCTGTCACCCCTGGACCAGGCGAGCCTGCTCCTGACCCGGCCGCACCTCGACGAGACCCTCGCGGCGGACCTGCGCACCGTCCTCCCGTCGCCGTCGCCGTCGCCGTCGCCGTCGGCTTCGTCGACCGAGCCGGGCTCCGGTGAAGTCCGGGCCGGGAAGCGCGATCACGGCAAGGGCAAGGAACGCGCGGTGGAAGAAGAGGTGCGGGAACAGGACGAGGACGCCGCCGAGGTGCCGGACGAAAGCCGGCAGCAGGCCGTCTCCCTGCTGACCGAGGCCGGTGCCCATCTGCGGCCGGTGTTCGCGGCCGGAGCGGAGGAACCCGCGGACGTACGGGCTCGGGCACAGGCGCAGCAGGCGGCCAACGAGGAGATCGTCGCTCAGGTGGCGGACGCCGTCGCGGGCGGCGACATGGACCGCGCCCGGCTGCTGGCGGCCGGATTCGCCGAGCGCCGGCCGGCCGGGCCCGGTCTGTTCGGCCGGGGGCGCGGCGGCTCGCAGCCCGTCGCCGGAGGCTCCGCGACGGGCGCGGACACCGGGTGGACATGGGCTCCGGGGCACGGTCGGGGCGTGTCCGCGGAGGCGGTGACACCCGGTATGCGGGAGGCGGCCGCGACCGTCGCCGTCGTGGGACACCGACTGGTGAACGTCGACGGGGACGGCGACTGCCTGTTCAACGCGTTCATCGTCGCGCGGAACATGCGGGACGAGTCACGGCGGCTGTGGTCGGCCGCCCGGCTGCGCGCCGACATGGCGCACCGGCTGCGCCGGCTGCTGAGTGAACCGCTGAGCATCTGGAACGATCTGGGGCTCGGGTCCCTCGGCGAGCGGACCGAGCTGATCGACGCGGTCGCCGCTCCCGGCCACTGGGACAACGAGCACGGTGACGTCTTCCCGTACCTGCTGGCGGAGGTGTACGGCGTGTCGATCGATTTCCTCCCCTTCCAGCCCGGCATCGACCCCGAGGACTGGGAGAGGTTCGGATCGGGGCACGAAGTGGTGTCCATGGTCCGCTTCGATCCTGGGACCGGCCTCCAGCACTGGGCCGCGGCACCGCCCATGAACATCTCGGCGCAGGCACCGGCGCAGGTACCGGCGTCAACGTCGGCGTCGGCACGCACCGCGTCCGCGACGCCGTCCCGGGCCGGCAGCCTCTTCAGCGAGTCGTCCGACGAGGACATGTATGTCGACGACGACCGCGAACCGGAGGGTCTCGCGCTGCCGGGCGTCGCCACGACCGTGCTGCCCCACCAGGCGGCCGCACCGTACGTCTCCGGGTCCCGGCGGGCACCGAGCGTCATCGACGTGGACTCGCCCCTCCAGCAGTCCCTGATCGCTCTGGGGCCGTGGGCGGAGCACCCCTGGACCGGACAGCCGACCGATCACCGGTTCGGCTTCGCACGTCACGGCGTTCACAACCTCACCCACGAGCAGGAAGGCGCCCTCTTCGCCGCCCTGCGGTCCCGGAACGGCGCCGGCCTCACCATCGGCGACGTCCTGCGCCACATCCACGCCACCCACGGCTTCGCCGTGCACGAGGGGGACATGCTCCACCTCCACCAGCGCTACCACCGCCAGAACCAGCCCGTCGACGAACCGGCACCGCAGCAGCCCGCGGCCCCACGTGCGGGCGCACGCAAGAAGACGCGCCCCGCACCGGAGCCGCGGCCCGCGCGACGGCCCCGGCCCGCGCGGGAACCGCAACCCGTGCCGACGCCCCCGCCCGTGGAACTGCCGTCCGCGCGGCTGCTGGACGGTGTGCCGCCCCACGAGCGGACGATGGCACTCGCCGCGGGCGAGTTCGTCAGGGAGCGGCGGGGCGTGCGCGGTCTCTTCACCGCCCTCGGGTCCCCACAACTGCCCGAACCTCTCGGCCCATGGACCGGCCGGGTCCGCAAGGGCACGCAACCGATCGCTCCCGGGACGAGGGATTACCTGGAACGTCTCGGCGTCGTCCAGCCGCCCGGCCTGCCGCAGCCGCACCGCCCCGTGGCGGCACCGCCCGTCCGGGCACCGCGCACGCAGCCGCCGCCCGTCGAGGCACCGCGCGTGCAGCCGCCCGCGCAGGCACCGCGCATGCAGCCGCCACCGGTCCAGGCTCCGCGCATGCAGCCGCCGCCCGTCCAGGCACCGCAGCCGTACGATCCGCTGCACGGCGTGCCGCCGGAGGAGCGGGCGTTGGCGCTGGCCGCGGGAGCCTACGTCATGCAACGGGGCGACACCGTGGGCATCACCCAGTACGCCGGGACGAACGTGCCCATGCACCTCGGCACGTGGGTCAACCGCGTCCGCATGGGAACCAGGCCGATCCACCGCAGAACGAGCCGTTATCTGCAGCACCTGGGGGTCATCGAACCCAAGCACGTGGCGCGGGTGCGGCTCCATGCGGAGCACCCGCCCGCGCCGCAGCCCGTGATGCCGCCCGTGGAGCCGCTGAACGAGGTGAACCTGACGGAGCGGATGATGGCGCTGGCCGCGGGGGAGTACGTGCGGGCAACGGGTGGGCCCGACGGGATCACCCGTGCCTCCGGGGAGATGCTGCCGTACCGGCTCGGCCGATGGGTGCTCCAGGTCCGTCGAGGAGACGAGCCGATCCATCCGCACACCAGGACCTACCTGCTCAGCCTGAACGTGCTCCGGCACGAAGACCTGGCGAAGGTGCAGGTGTACGACGAATAGCCATACATCGCGAAGGGCCCCCCTACAGATGACTGATGTGAAGGTGACGACCTCCTCGGCAGGTGAGACGCCGTTGGCAGGTGAGACGCCGTTGGTACGTGAGACGCCGTTGTCCGAGGTCCCGCCGGCGATCCGGGAAGCGGCCCGGCTCGCCCCCGGCCACTGGTTCGGCATGGTCGATCCCGCCTGGCGGGGCGAGGGCACCCCGCCGAACTGGGCCGTGGTCGGGCAGTACCGGTCCGGCGCCGACGGCGCGGTGGTGGAGTGGCGGTACAACGACGACTACCGGCCTTCGCCGGACCTGAGAGGGTGGCCGCCCGCCACCGATCCGATCGACGAGGCGGTGCGGCTTGCGGCCACCGGATACGGCCCGGAACAGCAGGTGTTCCGGCTGCTCGCCGAGGCGGAGGTCGAGGTGGTGTCGGCGCCCGACGGCAGTCCCGCCGTGGTCAGCGGCCCGGACGGCGGTCCGGTGGTCACCGTTTTCACCTCCGAGGAGCAGACCCGGGCCGGCGGTCGTTACGCCACGAGCACGGTCTCCGTCCGACATCTCGTCCGGGACCTGGACGACGAGGTGCGGCTCTATGTGAACCCCGCGGGTGTGGTCAGCATGTCCGTAACGCAGATACGTGTGTCAACGGAGGCTGTAGAAACGGCCTAGAATCAGCGACTGCACATATCTGAGTGTCATCGACATGTGTCGCACCGACCTCACCGGAAAGGTGTCATGACGACCTCCAGACCCCATGGCTCCCCCGACGAGCCGGCCGCCGTGGCGACCGCCGTGCCGTCCGTCCTGACCGAGCCGGAGGAACCCGAACCGCAGCAGGAACAGCAGCAGGAACAGCAGCAGGAACAGCAGCAGGAACAGCGACAGGAGCGGCGACAGGAGCGGCAACAGAAGAAGGAAAGCACCGGACAGCGACAGGTCGCCGCGGAAGCCGAGCCCGCCTCCTCCACGACGACCGGGTCAGGTCCCGAGTCACAGTCCGAGTCCACGCACGAGTCCGCGGCCGAGCCCGGGACCGAAACCGGTGCCGGGTCGTCGGACGCCGCCACCGCCACCGCGACCGACGACGCCACGGACGACCCCGCCACGGGTGACTCCGTCACGTCGGAGGTCGAGGCCGTCACCGGACGGCCCCACAAGAGCCTGCTCGCCGGGGCCGCCATCGTCGGTGCGCTGCTGATCTGCGTGCCCTTCATGGTCAGCGGTGGCAACGGCGACGACGGACGGTCGTCCGCGAAGCCCGGTGCGACCCCCGGTACCGTCCTGGGCGGCGGGCTGGCGGCGGGCACGGTGTCCGGCGTGGTCGGTTCGCAGTCACCGTCGCCGCAGGCCTCCGGGACGCACGGCAGTGCCGCCCCGAAGGCGAAGACCGTGACCACCACCGGGCCGGACGGCAAGAAGATCACCGTCACGGTGACCCCCGGGGCCGGCGCGTCCGGCGGCGGGACCGCCTCGTCCGGGCAGGGGACGACCAGCACCTCGGCGGGGTCGGGCACGACGTCCGCCGGATCCCAGAACACGTCGGGCAAGACGTCGTCCGGCTCCGGATCGACGTCGTCGTCGGGCAACGGAAGCAAGCAGTCGGCCCAGACCGCCCCGGCGTCCACCGGCGTCTGGATCTACGGCTACGCGTCCGACCGCTGCATCGGCATCGCCAACAGCCCGGGCGCGGCCGCCGGGTCCGCGCTGGTGATCTGGGACTGCTACGACGAGTCCTACCAGCGGTGGACGTTCGTCGACGGCACCGTGCGGTCCGAGGGTAAGTGCATGAACGTCAGCGGTGGCGGCACGGGCAACGGCGCGCTCATCAACTGGACGACGTGCAACGGCTCGGGCGCCCAGCAGTTCCGCCTGAACTCCTCGCACGACCTGACCAACCCGCAGTCCGGCAACAAGTGTGTCGACGTGAAGGACGAGTCGACCGCGAACGGCGCACGGCTGCAACTGTGGACGTGCGCGGGCACCGCCAATCAGAAGTGGGGCAGACGTACCCCGTGAGAGGCGGGCGCCCGCTCTTCCCGAGGGAGGGGCGGGCGCCTTGACGTGCGGGCACGTTCCACGACGCGCGGATGCCGACGGGGCGGGGTGAGATGTCAGCCCTGCTCCAGCAGCCGCAGCGCGTCCCGCAGCGCCACCCGGGACGCGATGCCGAGCTTGGGGTAGATCTGGTAGAGGTGCGCACCGACGGTGCGGTGCGAGATGAACAGCCGTTCGGCGATCTGCTTGTTGGTCAGGCCGGTCGCCGCCAGCTCCGCGATCTCGCGTTCCTGCGCGGTGAGGGCGGCTCCGGTACCGCCCCCACCGTGCGGGACGAACCGGCCGGCCGCCCGCAGCTCCTTGCGGGCCCGCTCCGCCCAGGCGGTGGACTCCAGCCGCTCGAACGTCGCGAGCGCGGCCGTCAGCGGAGCCTTGGACTCCGACAACGCGCGTGACCGGCGCAGCCGTTCGCCCTGGGCGAGCCGCACCCGGGCCAGTGTGAACGGGTACGGCTGCCCGTCCGCGGCGGCCAGCGCCCCGGCGAACAGGCGGGCCGCCTCGGCGTCGTCCTCGGTCGCGAGTGCCTCGGCGGCGTCGGCCAGCAGGGCGAGCCGCGGCGAGAGCCCGGCGATGTTCGTCGTCTCGCGCAGGGCCCGCACGTGCGCGACGGCCTCCGCGCGCCGGTCGGTGCGCACCGCCGCCTCCACCAGTTCGAAGAACACCCACGAGGCGTGCGCGACGTAGGGCGGGAAGCTGCCGGCCGGGCTGATCGCCGTCAGCCGGCGGTACGCCGCGTCGAAGTCGCCGTCGGCGATGTCGGCGAGGGCGTGCACGTGCAGTGCGCCGTGGACGGACTCCCGGATACCCCGCGGCGCCGCCCAGTTGATCATCGCCTCGGCGAGCGCGTGCGCCGTCGCGGTGTCGCCCCTGGACGCGGTGACCAGGCCCTTGGAGTACTGGAAGAACCACAGGCAGACGGCGTACCCGGACTCCTCGGCCCGGACCGTTCCCTCCTCTGACAGCCCCAGGGCCGAGGCCCAGTTGCCGCGGTGGTAGTCGTCCAGGCACAGGTGCAGCAGCGCGCCGATGTGCCGGCGTACCGCACCGCCGTCGCGGCCCTGGCGCACCAGCCGCCAGGCCACCTCACGGACCGCCGCCAGCCGGTCGGGGTACAACGCGGCGGTGCCCACCCGCACGATCCGGGCGGGGTCGGTCTCGTTGGCCGTGTCCTCGATGATGGCGTCCAGCTCCGCCAGCGTCGCCGCGTCGGCGTGCGCGGGATCGCCCCAGGTGCGGGCCGCCACCAGCAGCAGGGGCGGGGGAGCGGGCCGCAGCCGGGCCACGGCCGCGTGGTACGGCGCCCACAGTTCCTCGCGCGCCCCGTAGTTGCACAGCAGCAGCAGGAAGTGCAGGGCGTCGATGAGGGCGGGGTCGTCGGCGTGGAAGCCGTGGTCACCGTCCTCGATGGCACCCACCAGCAGGCGGTGGGCGGTCGTCAGGTCGCCGTCGCTGTTGAGGACGAGCTGCACGGCCGCGGTGGCGGACCGCAGCGAGGCACCGTGCCGGGGGTCGGCCCGCCAGGCGTCCTCCAGCAGCACCGACGCGCTGCTCAGCGCGCCGATCGCCTCGGCACCCACGTAGGCGGCCTCGGCCAGGCGGCGGGCCCGGTCGCTGTCCCGGGGACTGAGGTCGGCGGCCCGGGTGAGCGCGGCGATCGCGCCGACCGCGTCCCCGCGGTCCTGGATGTGCCGGGCCGTCCGCTCCAGCAGGGCGGCGACCTCCTCGTCGGGCTGGAGCGTGGCCTCGCCCAGGTGCCGCGCCCGCCGCTCGGGCTTGTCGGCGACCTGGGCCAGGGCACGGTGTGCCGCGCGCCGGGCGCTGCTGAGTGCCTCCTCGACGACGGCCGACTTGATCAGGGGGTGCCGGAACTCCAGGCGGCGCGGGGAGGACTCCGCCACGCGGACGAGCCCGTCCCGCTCGGCGGCGTCCAGGTCCCGCAGCGCCGCGTCGCCTCCCGTGGCCCGGGCGGCGGCCGACAGCACACCGAGGTCCCCGGTGTCGTCCAGGGCGGCGAGCAGCAGCAGTGAGCGGGTGGCGGCGGGCAGGGAGCTGATACGGGAGGCGAACAGCGACTGCAGGCGTTCGCCCAGCGGCAGCACGGCCGGCAGGGCCTCCCGGGCCCGGCGCTGGTCGGCGCGGAGCGCGTCGGGCAGTTCCAGCAGGGCGAGCGGGTTGCCCTGCGCGGCCTCCAGCAGCCGCCGCCGGACCGAGTGGGACAGATCGGGGAAGTGCAGGTCCACGAGGTGCCCGGCGGCATCAGGGCCGAGGGAGGGCAGCTCGTAGGAGGGCAGTCCGGTCCCGTCGAAGAAGCTGTCCACGCCCGTGCGGCAGGCGGCGAGGAACCGGACGCGCAGACCGCGCAGGCGGCGGGAGAGGAAACCGAAGACGGCGGCGCTCGCCCGGTCCACCCACGGCAGGTCGTCCACGACGAGCAGCACGGGTCCGTCCTCGGCGGCCGCGCGCAGCAGGGCGAGCGCCGCGTTGCAGACCAGCAGGCGCCCCGGTGCCGGACCGGAACCCAAACCCAGGGCGATGGCCAGGGCCTCCCGACTGGGGGCGGCCAGCCGGTCGAGGGTGTCGTACAGCGGGAGCAGGACCTGGTTGAGCGCCGAATAGCCGACGTCGGCCTCGAACTCGGCGCCGGCCGCGCGCAGTACCCGGGTGCCGTCCTGGGCGGCGGCCCGGGCGAGGGCCTCCAGCAGCGCCGTCTTGCCGACGCCGGGCTCACCGGACAGCAGGACGGCGCCGCCCGGCCGCCGCTCCAGCAGCGCGCGGACGCGGTCCAGGTCGTCCTCGCGCCCGACCAGGGACGCGAAGAGGACGCGACGCGGCCGGCCGGGGGAGGTCACCGGGCGCCGCCCCTGGGACGCCGGGTCCGCTCACACCCGCGGCCGGGGGCCGTACGCGTGCCGGGGAGCGGGCCGGACGGCGCCGCGGCGGGCCTGTGCCGCAGCGGACTCGCCGTCCGTGTGCGCGCGCTGCGTGGCATCGGTGTCCCTTCGTCGGTGCCCCGCCATTGTAGGAGGGCCCGCCGGCACCGAATGCCTGGTCATGAGGGGTGGCAGGACGGCGGCGGGCCGCCGTGCGGGATACCGGGCGTCAGGACGCGGACCACTTCTGGTTGTCCTGGCCGCCGCAGGTCCACACCTGGACGCGGGTGCCGTTCCCGGTCGCGCCGTCCACCACGTCCGCGCACTTGTCGGCGAGCCCGCTGACCACGTCGTGACGGTGGTTCAGCTCGAAGCGCTGCGCGGGGCCGCCGTCGCAGGCGGCCAGTCGGAGTCCGGCCCCGTCGGCGGTCGAGCCGTCGGCGAGTTCCACGCACATGCCGAGCGTGCGCATCGTCCCGTCCGACGGAAAGGTCCAGCGCTGTGACGCGGAACCGGAGCAGTCCCAGATCATCAGCGGCGCTCCGGCAGCCGGCCGGCCGCCGACGACGTCGAGGCAGCGCTGGGAGGCGTGGCTGAGGATGCTCACCCCGGACGGGGCGGCCGTCGCCGACGCCCCGGGTGCCTCCCGGGCCGCGGTGGTGGCGGCCTAATCCGGTATCTTCGACGCCTTGCCCGACGCGCCGCCGGTGGACCGGGCGGACGCCGAAGGACCGGCCTCGTCCCCGTCCTTGTCGCCGCTCTCGTGGGCGGACGCGCTCGCCGACGGCTCCGCCCGCGAGCCGGGCCGCACGATGTCGTCCACGTCGTGGTCGTCGTAGTCGTACTCGGCGGACACCGAAGCCCCGCCGCGCTGCTCGCCGTCGTCCTGGCCGGTCAGGACGAGGAGCAGCGCGACCGAGCCCGCGGCCAGCAGTCCCACGACGCCCACCACGCCCAGGGCGCCACGGGACGCGGCACGGCCGGACCGGTCGCCGCTTCGGCCGAGGAGGCCACCGGTCCGGCCCGGCTCGGCGGGCGCGGGCGCGGGCCCGGGAGCGGGCGTCTGCTGCTGAGGGGGGTTGAAGCCGGCGCGGGACCCGAGGGACGAGTACTGGGTGAGGCGGGGCAGCGCACCGCCCTGACGGGCGTCGGTGTCCTCGGGGGGCCGGGGGGACGGGCTGACCTTCTTGCTGCTGCCGGGCACCCGCTGGGGGAGGCCTTGCGCCGGCCGGGGTGTGCGGGGAGATGTCACGGTGACCTTCGGAGCGGGTGCGGGCCCGGTCGGGGCCGCGAGGCGTGGGGTGTCGGGCGCTGCGCGTCCGGGACCGACGGGGGTATGTCCCGGTCAGAATCCCCGGAAGACGCCGTCCTTCCCGGCGGCGTCCACGAACTCCTCCCAGTCCATGTTCGCGAGGGAGATGTTGTTCTCGACGGACCACAGTTCCGTCGCGACGACGCGCAGCACCTCGAAGCCCGGCCCGGTGGTCCCGTCGTCCTCGTCGCCGCCCAGGTACACGGCGAGCAGGGGCATGTCCGCGCCGGTCAGGGCCTCGCCGTCCGCCACGACGAGCAGTGCGTCCTCCTCGGGCGCGAGCTCGACGACCTGCTCGGTGGTGAGGCCCTGGTAGGCGGGGTCGTCCACGATGTGCAGCAGCGCGAGGAAGCCGTCCTCGCCGCCCTCGTCGCCCGCGGGGACGGTGACCGCGGCGCACAGGTTCTGCCAGGCCGCCTCGTCCGAGAAGTCGGTGCGGATCAGCAAGGTGGCTTCGCTCTGCGGGAGGGTGTTCATGCCCGGACTCCTGGTTGCGAGGTATGTCGCCCGGCACGAGAGGCGGCCCGGCGCACGTGGCTCACGCATGTTACGTGATCGCACGAGTTCACACGTATTTCGAAAACACCTCGTGAAAAGTGTGATGGCGGAGGGGGCACAGCGCAGACGCCGAAGGAACGGAAGCCGCGAAAGAGGTGCTGCACGGCGGCACCGATGTCAGTCCTGGTCGGGGCAGAGCCTGTGGTGGGTGCCGGACCGGCCGATGTCGAGTTCCACCAGGGAGCCGAGTGTGGTGCCGCCGTTCCAGAAGCCGAGCAGGTCGACGTCGATGAGGCACAGGCCGTGCCGGGCGGCGAAGTCCCGGGCCGGACGGGTGAAGACGCAGGACGCCACGAACACCGGTACGTCGGCGCCGTGTTCGGCGCGCGCGGTGCCGTTGAAGGTCTGGATGTCGCGGCTCCCGACCGAGCGGTGCTTGGCGTAGCGCTTGCACTGGACGACGATCTTCCTGCCGTCCGGCAGGCGGCCGGTCACATCGGCGCCGAGGTCCCCCGAGCCGCCGACGCGTCTCACCTCGGTGCAGCCGTCCCGGCGGCACAGCCCGGCGACGTACTCCTCGAAGGCACGATCGTCCATCGCCCACACCGCGGCCAGGGAGCGGCGGGCTCGCAGCCGCGCCTCCTCGGCGAGCCGCTTCCGCTCCGCCCGTGCCTCGCGCCGCCCGGCGCGCACGAGCCCCGCGACGACGACCGCGACGACGACCGCGAGGACCGCCGCGACCGACACCGCCGGCAGCACCGTACCCATCCGTGCTCCCCTCCCTCGGCAGCCGTACCGCCTTGGTCTCTCCCCGTTCCGGACCCCGCCCATCCGCCGGACGCGCGGCGGACGGCTCCCGACGGCACCCGAGCGGCCCGGCCCGGTCCGCGGTGAAGCACCCCCCGACGGAGCCGGGCGGCCTCCACGACGGCTCCCGTGAGAAACTGGCCGCCGAGGCGGGCGGGCGCGTGCCGGTCGTGGTCCGGGGAAGTGAGGGCTTCTCGGCAGGCCGGGCTGTGAAGGGGGGAACGCGGATGAGCGACGTGGGCAGGGGGGCCGGGCCGTCTTCGCAGAGCCTTGTGGGGCGCCGGGCGGACCTCGAGTACATCCGGTCGTTCCTCGGTCACTCCTCGGTGAACGGGGCCGCACTGCTGCTCACAGGGGAGGCCGGCGTCGGCAAGACCGCTGTGCTCGACGCGGTCGCGGCGGCCGCCGAGCGCGACGGGGTGCTGGTCCTGCGCGCCCAGGGCGTGCAGTTCGAGGCGGACATTGCCTACTCCGGCCTGAACCAGCTCCTGCTGCCGCTGTTCGACTCGTTCCAGCAGTTGGAGACGGTGCACCAGGACGCGCTGCGGGTGGCGGTGGGCATCGGGACGGGGCCGGCGCCGGACCGGCTGCTGACGTCGACGGCGGCGCTGTTGCTGCTGCGGCTGGTGGCGCAGCGGACTCCGCTGTTGCTGCTGGTGGACGACCTGCCGTGGCTGGATCGGGCCACCACCGCCGTTCTGGGCTTCGTGGCCCGGCGGCTGGTCGGCAGCAGGATCGGTTTCCTCGCCGCCTGCCGCAACGGTTCCGACAGCTTCTTCGAGTCCAGCGGACTCACCGAGCACCGGATCGAACCGCTCGACACCGCTGCGTCGACGGAACTCCTCGTGCACTGCCACCCCGACCTCTCGCCGACCGTGCTGCGCCGCGTGGCCGGCGAGGCCCGTGGCAATCCGCTCGCCCTGGTGGAGCTGCCCGCGGCGCTGACGGCCGAGCAGCGGGCGACGCTGTCGGCGGTGCCGTCGGTGCTGCCGCTGACCGAACGCCTTCAGACGCTCTTCGCGTCCCGGATCGCCGAACTGCCGCTCACCGCGCGGGACCTGCTCCTGGTGGCGGCACTGGACGGTACCGGGGAGCTGGCCGTGGTGGAGGCGGCTGCCGCGGGCCGGGCCGCCGTCGACGATCTCGCACCCGCCGAGCGGGGACGCCTCGTGCGGATCTCGTCCGACGCGCGGCACATCGTCTTCCGGCATCCCCTCATCGCCTCGGCCGTCGTCGAGGAATCCACCGCCGCGGAACGCCGGCAGGCGCACCAGGCGCTGGCCGACGTGTTGCGGGACCGTCCGGAGCGCCGCGCCTGGCATCTCGGCGAGGCCGCCACCGGCCCCGACGAGACCGTCGCCGGCCTGCTGGAGCACGCCGCTCACCTGCGGCTGCGGCGCGGAGACGCTCTCGGGGCCGTCACGGCGCTGACCCGGGCGGCCGGACTGAGCCCGGCCGCCGCCCACCGGGCCCAGCGGCTGGCGGAGGCCGCGTACATCGGGGCCGCGGCGGGCGGTGAGCTGGAGGACGCCTCACGGCTGCTGGAGGACGCCCGGTCCGTCGACCCGGGCAGCGGACAGTCCCTGCACGCCGCGGCCGCTTCCGCGTTCCTGCTGATCAACCGGGACGGTGACGTGGGGACGGCACACCGCCTGCTGGTCGGCGCCATCGAGGCCGGTGCCGAGGACGGGCACCGCTGGGACGCGGCCGACACCGCCCTCAACGAGGCCCTGCACACGCTCGTCCTGCTCTGTTGGTACGGGGGTGAAGTCCGGCTCTGGCAGCCCTTGCTGGACTTCCTCGACCGGCTCGTCCCCGCCGCGCCGGAGCTGCTCTGGGTGTGCGTCCAGACCTTCGCCGACCCGGCCCGTACCGGTCCCCGGGCGCTGCCCCGCCTGGAGCGCCTGCTGTCCGGGCCGCACACCGACCCCTCCCGGCTGGTGCGCGCCGGCGCCTATCCCGACCGGCTCGGTGACCTCCGCGAGGCCAACCTCCGCCTGATCGAGCAGGGACGGGCGGGCGCGGCACCCGTCCGTCTGCACCTCGGCGCCCTGATGCATCTGGGCCTCGACTACTACCATCTCGGCCGCTGGGCCGACGCCGGGCGCTGTGCCGAGGAGGGCCATCTCCTCTGCCAGCAGTACGAATATCACTTCTACGTCTGGTACTTCGACTACGTGCAGGCGATCGTCGCGGCAGCGCGGGGCGAGGTGGAGAACGCAGTGGCGATCGCTGAGAAGATCGTCCGCTGGTCGGCGCCGCGGGGCGCCCACGGGGCCCGGAAGTTCGCCCACCACGCGCTGGCGCTGGCCGCGCTCGCCGACGGGGACCACGAGAGCGCCTACCGGCACGGCTGCGCGCTGAGCCCCCCGGGCACCCTCGCCCCGTACGTCCCGCACGCCATGTGGGGAGCGATGGACCTGGTCGAGGCCGCCCTGCGTACCGGGCACGAGGAAGAGGCGGCCGCCCACGCCGCCGCGATGCGGGAGTCCGGCATGCCCCGGCTCTCGCCCCGGCTCCGCATGCTGACCAGGGCGAGCCAGGCGCTGACCACGCCCGGTGAGGAGGGACTGCCGCTTTTCGAGGCGGCGCTGGCCGACGGTTCGGCCCGGTGGCCCTTCGAAACCGCCCGCGTCCGCCTCGCCCGCGGCGAACGCCTGCGCCGGCTGCGGGCCGCGGCAGAGGCCCGCGACGAGCTGACACGGGCCCTGGAGGTGTTCCAGCGGCTCGGCGCCGCGCCCTGGGCCGCTCGTGCCGCCGCGGAACTGCGGGCCACCGGACGGACCGTGCCGGGGGTCGCGGGGAAGCACGCGGTACTCACCGCGCAGGAGCGGCAGATCGCCCTGCTCGCCGCCTCGGGGCTGACCAACAAGCAGATCGCCGAACGCCTCTTCCTCTCGCACCGCACCATCGGCACACACCTGTACCAGGTCTACCCCAAGCTGGGCATCTCCTCGCGGGCCGCACTGCGTGACGCCCTCGACGCCCTCGATCGGGCCGGTGCAGCGGGGACGGCGGAGAAGACACCGTCGGCGGGCATGCTGTAGGGCGTTCCCGGTCGGCAGCACACCGGGGACCCTGACGGCTTCGGTACCGCCGTGCCGGAGCCGTCGGACGGAGCCCGCGGCGGCCGTGGGACGCGGACACCGGCGCCTCCGGTCGCCGGGCCGACCGCCCGCTCGTGAGCCGGTCCGCCGGTCCGCCGGCCCGTCAGGACGACCGTCGGGGCGCCGCGAGCGGCTGAAAGAGGTCCCACCGCACGGCGGGCCGGGGCAGCCCACGGCGTTCCAGGTACCGGTCGGTGGCGCGGCCGGTGCGGCGCAGCAGCCGCAGCCCGTCGAGCCCCTTTCCCGAGCCCATGGGCTCCAGCACCGAGCCGGGAACCAGCAGCCAGCCGTCGCCGGTCTCCTCCAGTTCGCCGCGGACGACCACGTTGGTCAGGTTGTTCAGCCGCTCGTCGTGCCGGTGCGCCAGCAGCGAGGCGGGGCCCGCCGTGACCGCGCAGTCGGCCGGCACGTGCACCGCGAAGCCTTTCGCTGTCGCGACCGGCCTGGTCCGGGCGAGGACGGGCGCGCCGGAGGCGTCACGGGCGGCCAGGACCGCCGTGGGGTACGCGGCGAGCTGCGCGGCCCCCGGCAGCGGCGCACCGCCGGCCGGGGCGGGCTCCACCTGCGGCACGGGCGGCTCCGCGGCCGGACGCACGAGCACCCGCTCGGGGGTGATGGTGATGACGAGCCGCAGGTAGTACCAGCCCGTCAGCCGCCGCAGCGGGCGCGCCAGGTACGACGTGCTGTGCGGCTGCCGCTCGAAAAGCGTCCGCCAGTAGTCCTCCAGGCCCTCGGGTCCGGTGTGTATCTCGTCGGGGCACTCGGCCGTACCTCCGACGAACAGGTGCGGCGGGTTGCTCAGACCGCTGCCGGTGGGGTCGGAGAAGAGCAGGGCGACGCGCCCGTCCCGGCGTACGTTCAGCGCCTTCTGGGCGAACGCGAGACACGTGGTCACCACGAGTTTCCCGTCGTCACGGCGCCATACGGCCGTCGGCCAAGCCGTCGGCGTACCGTCGCGGCCCAGGGTGACGAACTCACCCGTCCGGTAGGCGTCGAGCACATCCAGGGGAAGGGGGTCGAGGACCGTCATCGTGCTGCTCCTTCGATCGGTGCGTCCTGCCGGCCATCGGGAGCGGGCAGCGAACAGACATGCTGCCACAGCCAGTTGACACTCATGTGTGCAGGCGGCACGAGAAGAACACCTCCCTCACATGTGTCAGGGGATCACTCACAGCGCCGCGGCAGGCAGCATGCTTGGAGCCGAGTGCCCGAGTGCCCGAGTGCCCGAGTGCCCGAGTGCCCGAGTGCCCGAGTGCCCGAGTGCCCGAGTGCCCGAGTGCCCGGATGTCCGGGTGCCTGCGTGTCCGGGTGCCCGAGTGGCCGAGTCCGGCGTGCCCGCGGCGAGGACATCCACCGCGGCGAGCGCGCCCAGGAGGTCACTCTCCGGGGCGCTGTCCGGTGCCTGGTGACACATGCGTGGGGGCATGACCGGCCGGTCCGCATGCCCATCGCCGCGGCCACCTGTTTCCGCTCGGCGTCGCGACCGATCGGCCCGGCCTCGTCCGGCACCGTGTGCGCATCCCCTTTCGCCCTCTCCGGCGCGCTCTCCCGCCTGGGGCCCGCCCGGCCGCCACCCGTGCCTCCTGCTGCCTTCGGTGCGGTGCAGTGCGGTGCGGTGCGGTGCGGTGCGGGAGGACTTCACACCGGCTGCGCCGACACCGGCCGGGCGGGAAGCAGACGGGGCTCCGCCGTGAGGTGGGTGGTGAAGAACTCGGTGAGCCTGTCGACGGCGAGGTCGACGTACTGCTTCTTGTCGTACAGGTCGACATGGCTGGCGCCCTCGATCCAGTGGATCTCCGCGGGGCCGGTGGTACGCCGGTGGGCCTCCAGCGCCATCCACGCGGTGACGGCGCGTTCGCCGATGACCTGGAGGACGGGCCGGGGCCCGATCAGCGGGACGGCGTGGAAGGCGTCGTGCAGGGCCATCCGGTCGATGCTCTCCCAGGCGAGCGTCTTCGCGGAACGCTCGTGCCCGCCCCGCGCCGTGCAGTAGTACTCGAAGCCCTCGGCACCGTGCTCGCCGCCGAGCGCGCGGGCCTCCTGGACCGTCTGCGGGAACATGGTCATCGCGCCGGGGTCCTCACCTCGCGCGGCGGTGCTGCGGGCCGCAGCGGCGGCGTCCAGCAGCGCCTGGAAGACGGCCGGGTCCTGTGTACCGTCGGCGCCGAACCGGAACTGCCGGGCGGGCTCGGCGGTGGACACGGTGGCCACCGCCTTGACCCGGCGGTCACTACCGGTGGCGGCCAGCGAGTAACTGCCGGAGGCGCAGATGCCCAGCAGGCCGATCCGGTCGGCGTCGACCCCGTCACGGGCGGTGAGCCAGGAGACGGCGGCCTTGAAGTCCTCCACCCGCTGGGCGGGGTCCTCCAGGCCCCGCGGCAGACCGCCGGACTCGCCCTGGTGGGCGGCGTCGAAGGCGAGGGTGACAAAACCCCGCTCGGCCATCAGCCGGGCGTACGTGCCGGAGGTCTGCTCCTTCACGCCCGTACCGGGGTGACCGACCACGAGGGCCGGCCGCGGCCCGGACGCCGGCGTGTCGGGTGTGTAGAGGTGGGCGGCGACCGGGACGCCGGCGCTGTGGAAGCTGACGGTGGTCAAAACCATGGGTGACTCTCCCTACGAGGTGTTTGCTGTTCACCTGTGCTTGCTGTTCACCTGTGCTTGCTGTCCATCTGTGCTCGCAGTTTCACCTTCCACCCCTCTCCGCCCGGGTGGGAGAGTCAGGTTCCTGCCTGGGAAAGAACTGTCCCCCTCACACGTGTGCCGCAGCCGTCGCCGCGCGGCGACACTGGTACCCATGACGACCTCGAACTCCGGCTCCCGCGCACTGGGAGCCTTCCTGAAGGCCCGCCGGGCCCAGCTGACCCCCCGGGAGTGCGGCCTGCCCGGGACGGACTCCGCCCGCAGGGTCGCCGGACTGCGCCGCGAGGAGGTCGCCGGGCTCGCCGCCATCAGCGTGGACTACTACACCCGGCTGGAGCAGGGCCGCGTCCGGGCGTCCGCCACCGTCCTCACCACTCTGGCCCACGCCCTGCGCCTCGACGACGACCAGCGCAGGTACCTCCACGAACTCGCCGGCCGGACCGACGCCCAGCCGCGCCGCCGCCGTCCCGCCGAGCGCCCGCGCCCCGCCGTACGACGCCTGCTCGACCAACTCGGCCGTACGACCCCCGCCCTGGTCCTCGGCAGCCGCCTGGACATCCTGGCCTGGAACCCTGCCGCGGTGGCCCTCTACACCGACTTCGCCGCCGTCCCGGCCCACCGGCGCAACTACATGCGGCTGCTGTTCACCGACCCGGTGTTGCGGCACCTGCACCAGGACTGGGCCCACGACGCCCGGGAAGCCGTCGCCGCGCTGCGGATGGAGGCCGCGGCCGACGCCGACGACCCTGCCCTGGCCCAGCTCGTCGGTGAACTCTCCGTCCAGGACGCCGACTTCCGCACCTGGTGGGCCGAACACCGCGTCAACAGCGCCAGTTACGGCACCAAACACTACCGCCACCACCTGGTGGGCGACCTCACCCTCGACTGCGACACCTGGGCCAGCCCCGACGGCTCCGGACAGCGCCTGATGGTCCTGACCGCCGAACCCGGCAGTCCCTCCGAAGACGCCCTGCGCATCCTCACCTCCTGGACGGCCCGAGATCCGGACGCCGACCGGCTGCTGCGGGAGTGAGACACACCTCCGCTCACGGCCGGGCATCGCTCCGGCGCCGCTCGCGGTGACGCGTCGGCGCCGGTGGCTCTGTAGTGCAGGGGGGCCGTCCGTCGGCCGGCGTCTCCATGGCAACCGTTTCCCGCGCACTGGCCGGCAACTACCCGGTCTCCCCTGAGGCCAAGGCCCGTGTCATGGCCGCTGTCAGGTCCCTGCACTACGTGGTGAACATCCACGCGAAGGCACTTTCCGGGGAAGTCGCCGGGCCGACCGCGCTGGTCATCAAGGACATCACCGGCCCTTCACTCGCGCAGTGGCCGAGCCGGAGGCGCGGTCCTGCGGTCCGCACGGCTCCTCGAGGGCCGGACACGCGACTGCGCACGTCGGCTGACCCCGTACTTCGGCACGTACTTCGTCCGTGCGGTGGTGCGTTCTCGGAGCCCGCTTCAACTCATCAGCACCATGGGCACACGATGTCCGTCCAGCGCGTCGAGCACCGCGGGCACGGCGCCGTAGTCGACCGCGGCGTAGTCGCCGGACCCGTAGGGCGCACCATGGGTCATCACGACGGCGTTGACATCCTCGGCGGCGCCGCGCACGGCCGTGGGGTCGGCTAGGAGCGTGTCTCAGTAACCGCCGTCCCGCGCAACGTTTCGAGAATCCGGTGCGTTGTCACACGTCATTCCCGGTGAGAGCCAGACGGACGCCGAGGCCGACCATCACCGCCCCGGACGCTGCGCCAATCGCGGACAGGCGGCGGGGCGACCCGCGGAACCAGCCACGTGCCGTCCCGGCGAGGAGCCCCCAGGCCGAGTCGGAAACCAGAGCGACAGCGGCGCAGACGATGCCGAGGAGCAGGAGTTGCAGCGTCACGTGCCCCGCCGAGCGGTTTACGAACTGGGGCAGCACCGCCGAGAAGATCAGGAAGCCCTTCGGATTGCTCACCCCGACAACGAAACCCTGCCGGACGACGCGCCGTACGTTCGCGGGTGGCCGCTGCTGCGCGTCCGTAACGGCCAGTTCCCCGCGATGCCGCCACGTCTGGACGCCGAGGTAGACCAGATACAGCGCGCCCGCGAACTTCAGCACCGAAAACACCACGATCGACCGCGCGACCACGGCTCCCAACCCGAAGGCCACCAAGGCGGCCTGGATCAGCACCCCGCCGTTGTTGCCTACCGCCGTGGCCAGCGCCGCCCGGCGTCCGAGCGCCACCCCTCGCCCGACCACGAACACCACGCTCGGCCCCGGAACAGCGATCAACACAGCGACCACGGCGAGGAAAGCCCAGAAGTGCCCGATACCCAACATGCCGTCAGATTAGGAGCGGAGGTCAGTACGCGACAACCCTGCTGGGTGGTGATCATTCGTGCGGGATGATCTCGGTATGCGTGATCGGGACGGACTGTTCGAGATCGAGCCGGTCGGGAAGAAGCAGCCGCAGGGTCGTCCGGCGGCGGTGGGCAAGCCGTTCCGGGCGTTCGACCCGCACCAGGTCCTGCTGCTGCCACCGTCGCTGGACGACTGGCTGCCCGAGGACCACCTGGCCCGGTTCGTCGCCGACCTGGTCGACGAGGTGCTCGACCTGTCGCCGATCCTGGCTGACTACACCGAAAAGCGCGGCTATCCACCCTACGACCCGCGGTTGATGGTGCGGCTGCTGATCTACGGCTACACCACCGGGGTGCGCTCCTCGCGGGCGATCACCCGTAAATGTGTTGACGATGTCGCGTTCCGGTTCCTGGCCGCCGACCAGGCTCCGGACTTCCGCTCGATCGCCGGTTCCGCCGCCGTCACCTGGACGCGCTCGCCGGCCTGTTCCTGCAGTCGCTGCACCTGGCGCAGAAGCTGGACATGGTCAAGATGGGCCGTGTCGCGCTGGACGGCACCAAGTCGGAGGCCAGCGCCTCCAAGCACAAGGCGATGAGCTACGGCCGCCTGATCGGCAAGGAAGAGCAGATCGAAGCCGAGATCGCCGCCCTGGAGACCACGGCCCGGTCCCTGCTGGACGACGCCGAAGCAGTCGACACCGCCGAAGATGCCCGGTTCGGCGTGGACAACAAAGAGGCCGACCTGCCCGCCGAGCTGGATCCGCGCGCCGCACGACAAGGCCCTCACCGACCTGATCGGCGAACTGACCACCCGCAGCGGCGACTTCGCCCGCAGGTGGGCACGGCACGACGTGAAGTTCCACCGCTCCGGCGTGAAGAACCTCCACCATCCGCTCGTCGGCGATCTCGCCCTGCCCTATGAGGCGATGGACCTGCCCTCCGACCCAGGCCTGCGCCTCAACTTCTACACACCCGAGCCGGACTCTCCGGAACAGCAGGCCCTGGACCTGCTCGCGAGCTGGGCGACCACCGGCACGGTCGTGCCCTCCGGCAACGACTGACCCCCACACGAAAGAGGAGAACCACTCCATGCGGTACCGACCGCTGGGCCGTACCGGCGTCCAGGTCAGCCCGCTGTGCCTGGGCGCGATGATGTTCGGCCCCTGGGGCAACGAGGACGAGACCGACTCGATCCGGATCATCCACCGCGCCCTCGACGCGGGCGTCAACTTCGTCGACACCGCGGACGTGTACTCCGCGGGCGTGTCAGAGGAGATCGTCGGCAAGGCCCTCGAGGGCCGCCGCGAGGACGTGTTCCTGGCGACCAAGTTCTTCATGCCGATGGACCAGGAGGACCCCAACCAGCGCGGCGGGTCCCGGCGTTGGATCATCCGCGAGGTCGAGAACTCGCTGCGCCGCCTCGGCACCGACCACATCGACCTCTACCAGGTCCACCGCCCCAGCCCCGACACAGACGTGGCCGAGACCCTCGGCGCCCTCTCCGACCTCGTCCACCAGGGCAAGGTCCGCTACATCGGCTCCTCGTCCTATTCCGGATCCCAGATCGTCGAGGCCCAATGGGCTTCCCGGGAGCGGCACTTGGAGCGTTTTGTCACCGAGCAGCCGCCGTACTCCATCCTGGTCCGCGGCATCGAGGAAGACGTCCTGCCCACCGTGCGCCGTCACGGCATGGGCACCCTCACCTACAGCCCGCTCTCCGGCGGCTGGCTCTCCGGCCGCTACCGCAAGAACGCCACCGAGGGCCCTGCTTCCGCCGCACGCCCCCAGGCCCGTTTCGACATGAGCACCCCCGCCAATCAGCGCAAGCTCGACGCCGTCGAACAGCTCGCGGTCCTCGCGGAGAAGGCGGGCCTCACCCTGATCGAGCTGGCCGTCGCCTTCGTCGTCAACCACCCCGGCGTCACCTCGGCGATCATCGGGCCACGGACCATGGAGCAGTTGGAGGCGTTTCTGCCCGCCGCCGACGTCACGCTGTCGTCCGACATCCTCGACGCCATCGACGAGATCGTCGCACCGGGCGTCACCGTCAACCCGGTCGACAACAGCTACGGAGACTTCGAGCTGCGGGCCGACCAGCGGCGCCGCTGACATGAGCCGGCTCGGCCGGTCACGTCGGCCGAGCCGGAACATCATCGCGGCCCAGCGGCCAACAGCCGCCCCGGACGCCGCGCCGGAGCAGGACCACCGGCTTCCCTACGAGTGCGAACCCCCTCGGTGCCGCACGTGCAGCACCGAGAGATGGCGCTTCCCGCACAGACCGGCTGTCGGGGGGCCCGGCGGCCCGGCGGGACACTCCTGGTCCGCGGAATCCGTAAGACACCACCTGTCCGAGACAGGCCTTCAGGTCACGTAACGCCGTCGAGTGCGGTCGCGTCCGGCAGCTGTGCGGCGCCGGAGCGCACCTCAGGGAAGGAGGGGGCGAGGTCCGTTCCCTGGCGCGACCGGAGTACCAGGCGTTCGGCGTCCAGGGACAGCAACGCCCGCCAGCCGGCCGATTTCACCTCGGCGGCCCATCCGGACAGGAGGACGGGATCGGTCACGGGGGCGACGAGCATCGGCTCCGGCAGTGTCCACCCGGATCGGCCCGCCGGTGGAACGCAGTCCTGGGTGAGGCTCCTGCTCGTGCTCCCCGCCGTGGGATGTGGCGGGGAGGGGCGCGGATGCGGCCCGGGCGCTGTTCCGGGGCCGGAGCCGAGCGGTCGAGGCCGGGCGGCGGTCGGCTACGGTCTCACTGGCCGGCGGGTCCGGTGGTGAAGAACCCGATCATCTGCTCCAGGCCGTCCTTGCCGAACATGGTGTCCAGGCTGGCGGCGGACTCGGCGGCGGAGGCTTCACTGCGCGGGAAGAGCGCCTCTTCGTAGGCGGCCAGGGCGGCCTCGGTGTCGCCGGGGTGGGCGGCGAGGGCGAGGGCGAGTTCGGCGCCGTCGTACATGGCGAGGTTGGCGCCCTCGCCGGCGAACGGGGACATCAGGTGGGCGGCGTCGCCGAGCAGGGTGACACCGGGGACGCGGTCCCAGCGGTGTCCGACGGGCAGGGCGTGGATGCGGCGCGGGGTGATGGTCTCCGCGTCGGTGACCAGGCCGCGCAGACCCTCGTCCCAGCCGTCGAAGTGGGCGAGGACGGCGGCCTTGGCGGCGGCGTGGTCGCTGAAGTCGACCGTGTCGATCCAGCCCTCGTCGGCCTTCAGCGCGGCGTAGACGTGCAGGCTGCCGTCGGTCTCGCGGTGGGCGAGGAAGCCCCGCTCGTGCCCGAGGGCGATGAAGAAGCCGCCGCCGATGACCGCGGCGCTGCGCGGGTGACGGGTGTCGGCCTCGTACAGGTCGGTCTCCACGAAGGAGATGCCGGTGTACGCGGGCTTGGTGTCCGAGAGCAGGGGCCGGACGCGTGACCAGGCGCCGTCGGCGCCGATGAGGAGGTCGGTGGTGATGGCGGAGCCGTCGGTGAAGGTGACCTCGTGGCGGCCGTCGCCCAGTGGCCGGGCGCCGGTGACCTTGCGGCCCCAGTGGATCGTGCTCTCGGGCAGGGAGTTCAGCAGCAGGTCGCGCAGGTCGCCGCGGTCGACCTCGGGGCGGTCGCCGTCGCCGTCGTCCTCGGTGGAGACGTGGACGGTGCCGTCGGGGCCGAGCAGGCGCATCGCCTGGCCGCCCTCGTGGACGATCTTGAGGAAGCCGTCGTGCAGACCGGCGGCGTGCAGGGCCTGCTGCCCGTTCTCCTCGTGGATGTCGAGCATGCCGCCCTGTGTACGGGCCTCCGGGCCGGCCTCCAGGTCGAAGATCGCCGACTTGATGCCGTGGACGTGCAGGACACGGGCGGCGGTCAGACCGCCGAGGCCGCCGCCGACGATCGCGACGGGGAAGTGGGTGGTGCTCATCGTGGACCTCTTCACGGAAGGGGGACGCGGGTACGCACCGAGGAGGCGGTCGCCGCCGGTGCCGGCACCGGGCGGGACCGCACTGCGCAGTGGTGTCGCAGCGGTCCATCCGGCCACTTCGGATGGTAGCGAACATGTTCGTAGCGAACAAGTTCGTCCATGCGTTGCCACGGCCTTCCCCGGTCGGGCGTGCTGAGCGCGCCGGACCGGGAGGGACCTGGAAGGACGTTGAAGGGCTCAGTCCGCCCGGCGGGGCACCGGGGTGCCCGTGATGCCGTTGACGAGGACGTCGAAGCTCCAGCGCATCCGGTCCCGGACCGTGCCGCCGATCAGGTCCGGCATGTGCGCGGTGATCGCCGGGTGCGTGGTCTCGTCGACGGCGTGCAGCGCGCGCACGGTGGCGTTCCAGTCGTCCTCGGAGGTGGGGTCGTGCTCGTGCGTCGACTGCTCCGCTGCGGTGGCCGTGGCGTCCTGGAGCAGCTTGTCCACGCCCCAGGCGACCTGGGCGCGGGGGGCGTCGCTGCGCGCGAGCAGGTCGAGGATGCGTTCGACCAGCCGCAGGTAGTTCTCGCCGCTCGGCCTGGCCACGAGCGCGGACCGGGCGAGCTGCGGGTGCTCGAACAGCACCAGGGTGTACGACGTCATGACGGCGCGGAGCTGATCGCGCCAGTCGTCACCGCCGTCACCGCCGCTCAGGTCCACCTCACCCAGCAGCGCGTCCAGGACGGCCGCGTGCAGCTCGGCGGTGTTGGCGACGTAGACGTACAGGGAGGCCGGCCCGGTGTCCAGCTCCTGCGCCAAGCGGCGCATCGTGACCTTCTCCAGCCCTTCGGCCCGCATGATCCGCACGGCCGTGTCCACGATCCAGCGCCGGGACAGGGCGGGCTTCGCCGGACGCTCCCGCCGGCTGACCGGCTCTCTTCTCGCACTCATACGTCGATCGTAACGAACACGTTCGACGTGTGACTGGTAGGCGTGAAGGACGGGTACCTCGCCCGGACGGTCGCGCGCCTTCAGGCCAGAATCTCCGGGCAGGGGTGAGTCGCAGCAGGCAGGCGGCGTTGCGGTCGAGGATCGCCGCTCACCACCGGCTCGACGGCTTCACCCGTCCCAGCGCACCAACCGTGACCCGTGCACGCTGAACCCGACCTCGGCGCCGCCGCCCGGCCGGGTACGGGCGAAGACCGTGCCGCCGTGCGACTCGGCGACGTCCCGCACGATCGCGAGGCCCAGGCCGGAGCCGGGCAGGCCCCGGGCGGCATCGGTTCGGTGGAACCGGTTGAAGACCTGCCGGGCGTCGGCCTCGGATATGCCGGGGCCGCGATCGGAGACGGTGACGGTGCCGTTGCGGACACGCACCCGGATGGGCTCCCCTCCCTCGCCGCCCTCGGGGTCGAACTTGGCGGCGTTCTCCAGCAGATTGCCCACCGCCCGTTCAAGCCCGTGCGGACGGCCGTGCACCGTGGAGTCGTCGGTGTCGACGTGGACCAGGCGGTGGGTGCGCCGGTGCACACGTCGGGCCGCTCGCCGGGCCACCGCGGCCAGCTCCACGGGCTCCTCGTGCTCCTCACGGTCCCGGGCCAGTGCCAGTTCGACCAGTTCCTCGACCAGTCCGCTGAGTTCGCGGGTCTCGCCCTCCACGTCGTCGAGCAGCCGCTCACGGGCGTCGGCGGACAGATGGTCGGCGTGGTTGAGCACGGTGGCGTTGGTACGCAGGCTGGTCAGTGGAGTCCGAAGGTCGTGCGCGGTGTCCTGGACCAGCCGCTCGTGCGCCTCGCGTGCGGCGACCAGCCGGGTGAGCATCGTGCCGAACGACGCGGAGAGCCGGCCCACCTCGTCGCGCCCGCCTTCCAGGGAGGTCCCGGAAAGCCTGCCGGCGGCACTGATCTCCTCGGTGAGCCGGGTCAGACGGCGCAGGCGCGCGGTGACTCCCCGGGCGAGCAGAAAGCCCAGCCCCGCGGCGAGCAGCGTCACCGCCAGACCCTGCGCGGCGATCTCCCTGGCCATGCCGCCCAGCGAGTAATACGTCCGATCGATCGGAACGGCCACTTGGAGGGCGCCGTGCTTCCCGCCCAGCGCGGTGGTCAGTTCGCGGTAGATGACGCCGTCCACGTCGACCTCGGATGTGACGTAGTCGCCCTTCTCGCCGGAAGCGGCCAGAGCGTGCGCGGTATCGGACACCGGTAGCGCTGTCGCGGGGCCGGCCAGCCGGGTGGAGGTGCCGTCGGCCGAGACCGCCCGCATGACCATCTGCCACGACGACATGTTCTCCGGCCCCGGAAGATCTTGCCCGGCATACAGGTCGGCAGTGCGCGAGGTCGCCTCGACGGCGGCCACCGTCGCTTCCCGGTCGGCTGCCAGGGCGACGGTCCGGGTCCGCATCGCCCGGTCCACCTCCGCCAGCAGGCGGTCGGAGGCGGAGTCGTAGCTCAGCATGCCGACCAGTCCGGCCACCACGGCGCTCAGTGCCGCGCAGACCAGGGCGAAACGCGTCCGCAGGCTCACGGTCGCCGCACCACGTATCCCACGCCCCGCACCGTGTGGATCAAGGAGGGCGCCCCCGCGTCGCTCAGCTTGCGGCGCAGGTATCCGACGTAGGTCGCCAGGTTCTTGGGGTCCACCACGGCGCCGTTGCCCCAGACGTCCCGGTAGACGGTCCTGTGGTCCAGCACGATCCCCTCGTTGCGCACCAGCATGGCCAGCAGGTCGAATTCCGTCCGGGACAGACGCAGCTCGGCCGTCGCCCACCATGCGCGCCGGGCGGCGACGCTGATCCGCAGCGATCCGGTCCGGGTCCGCAGGAGGTCACAGCCCGGGTCCGGGACCGGCGCCGCGTCCGGTCCGCCCGTGTTCCACGCGGTGCGACGCAGCAGCGCCCGCAGCCGGGCGAGCAGCTCGTACACCTCGAAGGGCTTGGGCAGGTAGTCGTCGGCACCGGCGTTCAGACCGGCGATCCGGTCCGGAGGATCCGCCCGCGCGGTGAGCATCAGCACGGGGGTGCTGTCACCGTCCGCGCGCAGCACACGGCACACCCCCATGCCGTCGACATGGGGCATCGTCACGTCGACGATCAGAGCGCTGAACGACTCCCGGCGCGCCCGGGCCAGTGTCTCCACCCCGTCCGCGGCGGTGACGACGTCGTACCCGTCCAGTTCCAGCGCCCGCTCCAAGGACTCACGGACCGCCCGATCATCGTCGCAGACCAGAACACGATTCATCACGGCCGCATCATGACGCACCATTCTGTGCTTCTTACCTGACTCCGGACTCCCTCCTCCCTCAGCCCGAGGTGACTCCGTCAGCATGGGCGGGCATCCCCTCAGCGTCCTCAGGAGCGCCATGCCGGTTGTCAGGGGCGTTGGCCCGCCTCCGTCCGTCCCCGCGGCCCCGCCGCCACGTCCGCGACCCCCGTGGCGATGCGGCCGGTACCGGCGGCGACGCGGCACGTCGGGGGCGGGCGCAGCGCACACCGTCCGGCCCGTGGCGGCTTCCGGTGGCCTCCCGGCCACGCACCGCAGGCGGGGCCACTGTCACCGTGCCCCGGTCCGGCCGGTGCCCTCCCGCACGGGAACGGGCGGAACCCGGCCTCTCATGCCTTCACGGCGCGCAGGGCCGCCGCCGTGGGGCGGTTCTCTCTCACGTCATACACCGGTGGCCTCGGCTGCCGTGAAAAGGAGCGACATTCAATGAAGCACAGGGCAGTGAAGCGCAGGTCCGTGGTGCTGGGCATCGGCGCGACGGCGGGAGTCGCGGCGGTCGGCGGGATCGCCCTGTCGGCACAGGCGTCGGGGGACAGGAGCACGCAGGCCTCGGACGCTCTGCGGTTCGACCCGGACGCCTACACCGAGAAGACGATCACCATCACCACGGCCGACGGCACGTCGAAGGAGGTGGTCTACCACTTCTGGAAGCCCCTCACCTACGTGACCAGCCCCGTGGACACCGACCACCAGAGCCTGGTCGTGAGCGTGCCGGTGAAGATCGACGGCAAGGCGGTGGACGCCTCGGACGCTCCCATGGTGTTCGCCAACGAGGTCGGCGGTTACTTCCCGGCGACGGTGAAGGACGCCACCGGCGTGGGCGAGGCCACGATGGAGATGTCCGGGGTGACGCTGCCCTCCGCCGGTGCCTCCGGCCAGCCCGGCCCCTCGTCCTCGGCATCGGCCGGGAGCGGGGACGACGGCGCCGCCAACGACATGACCGACGCCACCGGCGGCCGGGTCAGTCTGCCGAAGCTGGCCCTGGCGGCCGGTTACGTCGTGGTGGAGCCGGGCTGCCGGGGCCGCACCCTGACCGACTCCAGCGGCACCTACTACGGCACGGCGCCGGCCGCCATCGTCGACCTCAAGGCCGCAGTGCGGTACGTGAGGTTCAACAAGGGTCGCATCCCGGGCAACACCGAGCGGATCGTGTCCACCGGCACCAGCGCGGGTGGCGCGCTGTCCGCGCTGCTCGGCGCGTCCGGCGACAGCCCGCTCTACGACACGTACCTCGAGGAGGCGGGTGCCGCCGACACCAGCGACGCGATCTTCGCGAGCGCCGACTGGTGCCCCATCACGGATCTGGAGCACGCCGACGGCGCCTACGAGTACTGCTGGGGCACCAGCGCCACCCAGACCACGGGCAAGACCGTGGACCAGACCGTGTCCAAGGAGCTCGAGGCGCTCTTCGCCGAGCACCAGGCGTCCCTGAAGCTGCGCGGCGCGGACGGGTTCGGCCCGCTCACCGGACGCAACTACGACCGGTACCTCCTCGAGACGTACCTGCAGCCGGCGGCCACGACCTACCTGAATTCACTGTCGGACTCCGCGCGCACCGCCTACCTGGCGAAGAACACGTTCATCACCTGGGAGAACGACCGGGCGACCTTCACCTGGGCCGACTACGTCAAGCACGTGGGCGCCCGCAAGAAGGACGCCCCGGCCTTCGACGCCTTCGACCTGTCCGCCGGCGAGAACAACGAGTTCGGCAAGGACACCACCAAGGCCCGTCACTTCACCGCGTACGGTCTCACGCACGACACCACCGGCCTCAGCGCCAAGCGTCTCGACAGCGACATCGCCGAGAAGCTGAACCTGATGAACCCGATGTACCACATCGGCGAGAAGAACCCCGGCCGCGCACGCCACTGGTGGATCCGCGTCGGCACCAACGACACCGACAGCTCGCCGGTGATCGTCGGCAACCTCGCCGCCGCCCTCGACAACCTCGGCGACGACGTCGACTCCCTCATGTACTGGGACCAGGGCCACGGCTCCAACACCGACGCGGGTGACTTCATCACCTGGGTCGCCAAGATCAGCGGCCGCCAGAAGTAACCCTCCCGGGGCGTGGCGTCCTGGCCGGCCGTGCGACGGCCGGGACGCCGCTCGCGCGACACTGGGCGGCCCCGCAGCCCCGGGTCCGGCAGCGGTCCTCGGCAACGCCTTCGTCCCCTCGGCAACGCCTTCGTCCCCTCGGCTTTCGACACAACCCCTCCGCCCCTCCCCATCTGCCAAGCCATGACCACAAGGAGATCCCACTGTGAAGCGCAGGAGCATGCTCGCCGGACTCGCCGCGGCGGCCGCCGTCCCCGCCGTCGGAGGATGTTCGGCCGGCTCGGCCAAAGCCTCGGCGTCCGATGGCAGTGCCGCTGCCGGCTCCGGACACATCGTCGCAGCCACCGCCATCACGGAGGTCTTCGGAAACGGCCAGAGGCTCACCGCGGTGGCCCTGGAGTACGACGCGGAGATCGACCGGTCGGACCTGTCGCTGTCCACGTACAAGGTCACCGACAGGACGGTGACCAACGTCTACGCCAACACCGCGCCGGCGAAGGCGGGGCACGGGACGAACGGCAAGTACGTCGTCGTCGAACTGTCACCTGCCGACGAGGCGGCCGCGGTGTACACGGACTCCTTCTCGTCCTCGCAGAAGACCTCGGCGTCGGGGTCCGCGTCCGGCGGCCCGTCGGGGCCTCCCGCGTCCGGCGGCCCCTCGGGACCGCCACCGTCCGGGGCGGCGTCCGGTAAGCGAGGCGGCGGGAACATGTCCTCGGGCGCGACGCTGAAGAAGGCCTCGGCCGAGGTCACCCAGATCGCCTCGGTGACGACGACGGGCGGCAAGAACTACGCGAGCGGCGCGGTGGTCACGACGAGCAAGGTGGACAACCTCGTCGTGGACGACTTCCGCCAGCTGACCTACGAGGACTCCGCCACGGGCAAGTCCCTGAAGTACAACCTGTTCGTGCCGAAGAACTATGACAGCGCGAAGTCGTACCCGATGGTGCTGTTCATGCACGACGCGGGCACGGTCAGCTCGAATCCGCTCATCACCCTGACCCAGGGTCTCGGGGCGGTGATCTGGGCGAGCCCCGCCGAGCAGGCCAAGCACGAGTGCTTCGTCCTCGCCCCGCAGTTCACGGGCGAGGACGAGGGCAGCGACGGCGACACCACCTACCTGAAGACCATCAAGGGCCTGGTCGACGCGGTGTCCGGCGAGTACAGCATCGACACCGACCGGCTGTACACCACAGGTCAGTCCGGTGGTGCGATGACGTCCATCGCTCTCGACTTCACCTACCCCGACCTCTTCGCCGCCTCGTTCCTGGTGGCCGGCCAGTGGGAGGACCTCGACGCCGTCAAGCCGCTCGCCCGGCAGAAGATCTGGGCCGTCGTCTCGCAGGGCGACGAGACCGCCTACCCCGGCATGACCGGCGTGATGGACACCATCGCGAAGCAGGGCACGGAGGTCAGCCGCGCCGTATGGAACGGCCAGCTCACGCCGGCCGGTTTCGCGCCCTACGCCGCGCGGATGCGAGCGAAGAACACCCCGGTCAACTTCGTGGCCCTGAAGAAGGGCACGGTGGTCTGGCCCGGGCTGGAGGAGAGCTCCGTCGACAACCACATCTGCACCTGGCGCGCCGCCTACACCATCGAGGGCATCCGGGACTGGCTCTTCGAGCAGAGCAGGAGTTCCTGACTCAGTCACTTCGGCCGGGACGGGCGGTGAGCAGGGGCTCGGCGATGTCAATGGCGTGTCGGACGGCAGCGCCGACACCCTTCGCGCCTTCGTGGGCGATGGCCCTGCTCAGCATCACCCGTAGTTCCCCCCGTGGGTCCAGGTGCGTACGGGCCCGTGCCAGCAGGCTTGAGGCATGACAACGACTGACTGGATCACCGACATCGCCCTCCTCCTCGTCGTCTTCCGGCAGCTGAGGGAAGGCCGTCTCGACGCCAAGTCGTACGTGATCCCCCTGGGAATCGTGGCCTTCGTCGCGCGCAGCTACCTGCACACCGTGCCCACGGCCGGCAACGACCTGGTGCTGATCGGCGCGCTCGTCGCCGTCGGCGCGGCCCTCGGCGTCGCGGGCGGCGTCTACACCCGTATACGCAGGAGCGGCACGGATCTCTTCATCAAGGCGGGCGCGGTCTCCGCGACCCTGTGGGTGCTGGGCATGGGGGCGCGGATGGGCTTCCAGCTGTGGGTCGACCACGGCGGCGCGGACGACGTGGCCCGCTTCAGCCTGGTCCACCAGATCACCACGGAGGACGCGTGGGTGGCCGCGTTCGTGCTGATGGCACTCACCGAGGTGGTCACACGGCTGGGGACCATATTCCTCCGCGGCCGCATGGTCACCCGGGAGCAGCGGCAGCCGGCCGTGGACGGACGGCGCGCGGCGGTCGCCGCGGACCGGACTGTCTGAACCCGGGTTATCGTCGCGCGGTGTCCGCTTCCGACAATCTCCCCGCTCCCGGGCCGGCCCCCTCACAGGGTCCCGGCCCTCGGGTCGTGCTCCGGCACGACGCCGGCCTCCAGTGGGCCGTCACCCTGCTGATCATCAGCATCTCGGTCAGCACCGTCCGGCCGGTGGGCGTCAGCGGCCGCGGCCTGGCCGTGGTCGCCCTGCTGGTGGTCAACTCCGTCGCTCTGCTGGCCAGGCATCTGCCGCCCGACTTCCCGCGCCGGGCCGCGCTGGTCTGGATGACCGCTGGTGTCGTGGCGGCGGCCGCCCTGCTCGAGGTGAGCAACAGCGGCTCCGGTTACCTCTTCGCCTACTTCCTCGTCGGACACGCCGGCTACCGCCTCCCCCTCAAACCGGCCCTGGCGGTCGCGGCCCTGTCCAGCCTGCTGTGCGGCGTTGTCTTCTACTTCTACGCAGGCCCCGATCACCAGGTGCTCACCTGGACCTTCGGCCTCAGCACCGGCGTCCCGGTGGTGGCCGGAATCCTGGGCCGCAGCAGGCAACAGGCAGTGGAGGCGAGGCTCCAGGCCGCCGAGTCCGCCGAGCGGGCCGCGCGGGCCGAGGCGCGAACGGCCGTGCTCACCGAACGCGGCCGCATCGCCCGCGATGTGCACGATGTGCTGGCGCACTCGCTGGCCGGGATCAACATGCACCTGGAGCTGGCGGACGCCCTGATGGACACCGGCGACCTGGAGAAGGTCCGCGCGGCGCACAACAAGGCGCAGTGCCTTGTCAGGGAGAGCCTGAAGCAGGCCCAGTGGACCGTGCACGCGCTGCGCGAGGACTCCCTTCCGCTGCTCAAGAGCCTGACCGCCATGATCGAGTCGTCCGGCCACCGCGAGGTGCTCACCGTCGGCGGGGCCGTCCGGGAGCTGCCGGCACAGGTCACCCAGAACGTGCTGCGCATCGCGCAGGAGGCGCTGACCAACGCGGCCCGGCACGCTCCCGGGGCCGAGATCGCGGTGGAGCTGACGTTCGACGCCGACTCGACCGGCCTCGCCGTCCGCAACGGGCCTGCGACCGGTGAGGCGACCGCGGGTGTCGGCAGCGGCATGGGACTGATAGGAATGCGCGAACGCGTCGCCCTGCTGGGCGGCACCCTCACCGCGGGTCCGCTCACCGACGGACCGGACCGGGGCGGCTGGCAGGTGGAGGCAGTGATCCCAGGATGACGACGAACGAACCGACCCAGGAGCCGCGGAACCCGCAGGACCCGCAGGCCGAGCGCCCGCTGAAGGTGATCGTCGCCGACGACCAGGCCGCCGTCCGCGAGCCCTTGGCCGCGGTGCTCGACATGACCGAGGACATCGACGTCGTGGCCACCGCCGGGGACGGTACCGAGGTGCTCGCCGCCGCCGTGGCCGCCGCACCGGTCGACGTCGTCCTGATGGACCTGCGCATGCCGGTGATGGACGGTACCGAGGCCACCCGCCGGCTGAGCGAGGAACACCCGGGAACGGCCGTGGTCGTGCTGACCACCTTCGCTGACGACGACTCGATCCTGGCCGCCCTGAGCGCCGGCGCCCGCGGCTATCTGACGAAGAACGCGGGGCGCCGGGACATCGTCCGCGCGATCCGGGCCGCCGCCGCGGGACAGTCCGTACTCGACCACGAGGTGCAGAACCGTCTCCTGGCCACCGTCCGCACGCGCCTGCCGGCCGGCGCGCAGCCGCTCCCCCCGGACCTCACCCGCCGCGAACGCGAGGTGCTCACCCATATCGGCCAGGGCCTTCCCAACCGGGCCATCGCCGAGAAACTCTTCATCAGCGAGGCCACGGTCAAGACCCACATCAACAACCTGTTCGCCAAAGCCGGCATCCAGGACCGCGCCGACGCCGTCCGCCGCGCCATTGCGGCCGGCCTGGCATGACCCGGGCCCCGGTTCGGGCGGTCAGGCCGGCCGTGCGTTGAGCCGGTGGCCGGCCGCCGGACGAGGCGGCGGCGTGTTCGTCCGAGCGTCCTCGCCGGGAACCGGCCGAGCGCCGCCACCAGCAGCCGCGCCGACAGTACCGAGCGTCGGTCGGTCGGACCGCCGATGAGGCCCACGCAGACCAACCGCACCGGACTCCGAACACTCCCGCTCGCACTGCTGGGCGCGAGCCGGCCCCGTCTCGTCGAACAGGGCTCGCAGGTCCGGGCATGCTGACCGCCGACCGGAAGAAGACGGGGTCCGAAGGCGGACGTCAGACAGCTGCCTCGTCGGCCTCCACCTGCGCGCCTCGACGATCTGGATCGGCGACCTCACCAGGACCACTCACTCATCACGTCTCGATTCGTGGTGTCGGCGTACACATGAACGTTCACCTGTACGCCGACAAGTGGTCAGCTGCGGCAGCCACCGACAGGTCGGCGTGTCGGGCCGGATCGGACGCGTGTCATCGCGGGTCGGGCTGGGGCAGCAGGTATTCGGCGCCGCACGATTCGGCGAGGGCAGGGCCGAAGAGGGCGGCCGGGGTGTCTGCGCCGGGCCGGCCTTCACCGGCCAGCAGCCGCCGGGCGATCTCCGCGGTCACTGCTCCGGTGTACTCCTGTGCGTCGCCCAGGCGCAGCCAGCCCTCTCGGGTCTCGCCGTCCGCCCAGGTGACGACGGCGTGCCCCCAGGAGTACTCGCGCGGCCGTTCCTTCGCCTTGACGCGTACCCGTGCGAGGCGGCGTGTGGTGGACGACCGCAGCCGCTCCCACCGCATGAGCGTGCTCACGGCTGGCATCATCGCTCGGATCACGGGCGAGGACGGTGCCTCGCTGGACGCCGAGAGGACATGGCGGGCGCCGCTCGCCCGGTGAGCCGCGAGAAGTTCGCCCAACGGCATGTTCGCCGTGGTCACCTGAGATCCGTCCGGCAGGGTGAGATGCTCCGCATCGCTGAAGATCCGGGCGGGCGCCAGATGACCATCAGTGATCTGACGGCCTGCGAGGCCGCCCAGGAGGGTGCCGATCAAGGCTTCACCAGCAGTGCCTTCCTCCATCGCTGCCGAGGGCACCATGTCGACCCGGACCCGAAGCGGTGCGGGACGGCCCTCGCACAGCTTCACCACGACGCTCTCGGTGGCGGTCACGCCGAACCCGGCGCCGGTGACCACCGTGTGACCCGCCCGAGTGGCCGCGTCGTGCATCTCGAATGCGGCGGAGAGCGCCGCGACATCGTTCGCCAGGTCGATGTAATGGCTGCCGACGGCACGGCAGGCGTCGACGATCTCAGGGGCCGTTGCGGTGAACGGCCCAACCGTGTTGATGACCACGCTGGGGCGTTGCTGCCGGATTTCCGAGGCGGTGGTGGCAAGGGAAGGAGCCAGCAGTGTTTCGCTGCCGGTCTGCTCCGATGCGGCGTGCAGGCGGTGCGCGTCCCGGCCGACGAGGACGGCCGTCAGGCCGCGCCGGGCGAGCTGTGCCGCGATGGTACGGCCGCTGCGCCCGGTGCCGCCGAGCACCCAGATCTGTTCACTCATTCGAAGAGCTCCTGTAGTGGGGGTGAAGCCGAGGGCCGGCCAGAGGTGGGCGTCAGTCGGTCGTGATGACGAGCTTGCCGCCCTTGGGTGTCCCATCGCGCTCGAGTTCGGTGAGCGCCTCGATGGCCTCCGTGAGCGGCACCGTGCGGGCGATCGGCACCCGCAGGGTGCCCTGTCCAGCGGCGCGCGCGACCTCCTCGAGATCTTCTGGCGCGGCCTGGGCGACCAGGAGGTGGAAGGGGCCTGGCAGAGCGGCCTTCACGAACGTCGCAGGCGTGGGGTGGAGGCCGACGATGCGCCCGCCTGGCTTGAGCAGCCGCTTCGCCTCTTTGCCGGACAGCGTGTGGGCGGTGTCGAGGACGATGCCGAATCGGCCGCTGAGCGCCTCCGGGTCGAAGCCGAACTCGACGATCGGGTCGATGCCGAGGTCGCGGGCGTCCTGCGCGGCGGTGGCGCGGCAACTGCCTCCCACCGAGGCGCCGCGCGCCAAGGCGATCTGAGCGGCGGCTCGGCCGACTCCGCCGAGGCAGCCGTTGATGAACACGGTGTGCCCAGGCTGTAGCTTGCCCTTCTTGGTCAGGGCCTGGAAGGCGGTGAGCCCGACGGTCGGAAGGGCGGCGGCCTCCTCGAAGGAGAGATTGGCAGGCTTTTTCACGACTGCCTTCTCATCGGCGACGACCATGTCGCCGAAGGCCCCCGACGCCTTGATCGATGCTCCGCCGAGCACTTCGTCACCGACACCGAGTCGCGTGATGCCCGGTCCGACCGCCTCGACGACGCCTGCGAAGTCATGGCCCAGCCCGCGGGGGAAGGCCCGCCCGGTCGCCATCTTCAGGGCGCCGTTGCGCAGCCCCCAGTCCATCGGATTGGCTGCCGCGGCCCGCACGCGGACCAGGACCTGACCGCTACCGGGCCGGGCCGGCTCGAACTCCTCGAGTCGCATGACTTCGGGACCGCCGTACTGGTGGTACTGGATCCGCTTCATGACTGCCTCCCAAGTGATGTCATCTAGTGACATCACTCTAGCACTCGTGATGTCACTAGATGACATCACGCGGGCGATGGCATGTCACCGGATGACCTCACCTACACTCGTGGCATGGGACGGTGGGAGCCTGGGGCTGAGAAGCGACTTCGTGAGGCCGCGCTGGAACTGTTCATGGAACGCGGCTTCGAGCAGACGACGGTGGTCGACATAGCCCAGCGTGCCGGCGTCACCGCCCGCACCTTCTTCCGCTACTTCGCCGACAAGCGCGAGGTGCTTTTCGACGGCTCGGCCGACCTGGCGAAGCAAGTGCAGGACGTCGTGGAAACGATGCCGCCCACGGCATCGGCCCTGGACGTCGTCGCTGCCGTGCTCGACGCGGTGGCCCAGCTCGCGGGCGACGACCGTGACCGCGCACGGGCACGCCAGGCGGTCATCACGGCCAACACCGATCTCCGTGAACGCGAGCTGATCAAGCAGGCGGCCCTGACAGCCGCGCTGACCGACGCCCTGCGGCAGCGAGGTATCGGCAACATCGAGGCCAGCCTGGCCGCCGAGACCGGCAGCGCCGTGTTCCGCGTCGCCTTCGACCAATGGGGCGACGCCACCGAGAACCGCGACTTGCGGGACGTCATCCGCGAGACCCTGACCCGCCTTCGGATCCTCGCCGCCGCTGAATAGCCCCGCACCCCGGGCGAGTTCCGCCGCGCATCGACGTCGGTCAATTCCTGCCCGGGGCGCCCGAAGGGCACAATCGCCAGCTCGCGCCACTGTTCGGGGTCTCGCTGGCCACGGTGTGCAGGGTCGTCCAGCGGCACGGCCCCTGCTCGCGCTCGAGGCTGCCCCCCGTCCTGTCGATGCCGCGGACCGGCTGTGGATCGTGGACGGCAGGCTTGTCCTGGCCCGCGACGTACGGTGGGTGGCACGTACCAGCCCGATCTGTCAGAACGGTGGTTGTCCCAGTCCTCCTTGTCGCCGCTTCGCGCCTTGCCGGCATCGAGGTGGTCCAGGCGGCCGTCCCGGGCCGGCCGTGGTCGGAGTACAGAGTGCAAAGTGCCGGCTTCGAGCGGCCGCTGTCCGGCACCCCCTGCGCCTCCTGCGTCCGTGCCCGCGCCGAGGACCCGGCGGATAGGCTCGGCGCGTCCGTGAGATCACCGAAGCCCTGGTTCCGGGCAAGGAGGAGTCGTCGATGCACCACCCGGACCCGCGGTATGCCGCGCGGCTCGCCACGTATGGGACCGTGGCCACGCGCCTGTCCCTGCTGAGCGACCGTCGGCTCGGCGAGGTCGTGGCCGCCGCAGTCCCGCTCGGTTCCGGCATCGGCGGCAGATCGGCGGAGCTGGACATCGACGGCACGCGGGTCTTCGTCAAGCGGGTCCCCCTGACGGACACCGAGTTACGGCCGGAGAACGCGCGGTCGACAGCGAACGTCTTCGGACTGCCGATGTTCTACCAGTACGGGGTGGGCTCGGCCGGGTTCGGAGCCTGGCGAGAGCTGGCCGTGCACGTCATGACCACCAACTGGGTCCTCGGAAACGAGTACGAGGGCTTTCCGCTGATGTACCACTGGCGCATCCTGCCCGACTCCCCTCCGGAAGGGTTCGCCGACGCATTCGGGGGCATCGACGGGGCGGTCGTGCACTGGGAGGGCTCACCTGCCGTACGTGAGCGTCTGGAGGCTATCGGCCGGTCTTCGTCCAGCCTGGTGCTCTTCTTGGAGCATGTCCCGCAGACACTCGGCGACTGGCTGCACGACCACCGGAACGCCGAGCCGGAGGGCGGGGACGGCTCTCCGTACCGGTGGGTGGAGGAGGCCCTGGCGCGAGGGACCGCCTTCATGAGCTCGCACGGACTCGTCCACTTCGACGCCCACTTCGCCAATGTCCTGACCGACGGTCGGCTGCTGTACTTCGCGGATTTCGGACTCGCCCTGAGCTCCGGCTTCGAACTGTCAGCGGCCGAGACGAAGTTCCTCTCCGGTCATCTAGCGTATGACCGCTGCTACACCGTGAGCCATCTGCTCCGCCACCACCTGCCCGAGGGGCTGCGCGGCGGTATGGAACACGAGGCGTTCCTGCTCAAGTGGATCGTTGGCCGGCAGCCCGACGACGTCCCGCGCGAGATCGCCGCGATCATCGACCGGCATGCCCGAGCCGCCGCGGTCATGGGCGAGTTCACCCGCCGTCTGCTCACCGAGAGCAAGCAGACGCCGTTTCCGACCGCAGAGATCGGACGGGCCTGGAGCACTCAGGCCGCGGCGCCCCACTGAGGCCAGATGACCGTGACGTGCGTCGTGACCTGTGTGGCCGCCTCGACGTCGCTGAGCCGGCGCAGCAGGACCATGGCGCTCACTCCTGTCCCACCAGCGGATGGGACAGCCGTACGCCTGTGGCTCGCGAGTCGAGGTGGCCTGGTTCCCGTCGGCCGTCCCGAAACCGGGGTGGGATCTGCTGCGGTCGACTGATGTAGACGTAGTGCGCCCGGCCGGGGCAGTGGAGTGCCTCGTACCAGAAGAGGCACCACATCACCGCGGACAGGTCGTAGTGGAGGGCATCGGTGCCGGTAGTGAAGGAGCCCTTCCACGTCGGTGCTCCGCCCCGCTGGATGATGACCTCTCCCGTCACCTCGCGGGGCGGCTTGCCGAGGTACAGCCAGGGCGCCACGCTGCACCGCACAGCATCGCGTACGGCAGATGTCCGGCGTGCCGCTTGAAGCGGCCGATGTCGGTGAGGCCGTTGCCGAGCGTGCTCTGCGATGCACGACGGGCGGCTGAACGACGGCGTCATCAGCCGGATGGTGCGGCTCGGCATGAAGCTGGGGGCGCGAATGCGGTTCCTGTCTCATGTCCACTGCGCCTCGGTGGCCCTGCGTCTCCGCGCACCGTCGGGCGGAGCCAGCCGATGGTGCCGGGGGATGGCGGACCGACAGCGCACCCCGCGCGCTATGGCGACTTGGCGCAACCTCGAGGTCGGCGCCCTGCGGCTGAACGGCGCGAAGAACATCGCCTCCGGCCGTCGCCGCAATGCGCGTGACGCCCGCCGACTCCTCACGCTCCTCGGCCTCGCCTGAGCACGAAGTGGACGTCACTCGACTACGCCGAAGCCTGAGGGCTGTCGCAGAATAGCTTCAGGCTTTGATCGGGGTCAGGCGGGCTGTCTCACGAGGTCATCGAGTGGAACGGCGCTTCGGCGTTCTCTCAGGCCGAGAACGAGAGGTAACGCCGCCTCAGATGGTCGGGGTGTCGTCAACAACCGGCCGGTGAATCTCAACGACCGGCTTCCACCCCGCGGAGAACTCGATGAAGTCCGCACGGGTGGGGTAGGTGTCGATCGCGCGACGGTCACGCTTGGGGCTGTCGCCGGCTTTGCGTCCCCGGGGAATCTGCTCCTCGAAGATGTCGACCTTGACGTCGGGAACCTCTTTGAGGCCCTGGCGCCAGATCTGCACGATGTCGGCACCGAACGCCTGCCGGGCCGCAGCGTAAAGGGCCGTGAGGGCCCCCTTGTCCCCACCAGGGACGAAAAGTGCCAGGTCCAGCACGACACCGGCGGACTGGAGGACCTCGATGGTCACCGAGCCGTTCTCGTCGGCCAAGTAGATTCCGGCTTCATTCTCGTCGCCGGGAAGGCAGGAGACCTCTTCCTGGAATACGGTCCTCGCCGTGATCGAGCCGCCCTCGAAATTCTCACCGGACTTGGTCAGAAACGCAGGGACATAACAGTCGGGAAGCTTGAGTTCTGCCGTGTCGGCGGAAACGAAGATCCTGTCCTTCACGCCGAGCTTCGTCACCTCTTCCAGCGAGAGGCGGCGAGCGGCGATCTTCTCCGTGTTCACGATTTCCCTTTCAGGTTGCACTGTCCCTCCGAACAAGAACGCTACCACGAAACCCTGAGGTCAACTGCCCAGTAATCCTTGAGCAAATGGCCTCCGATGACCCTTACGGGAGGATGCCGAAGCGAGTGCCACTCGGTCGGGAACGTGCATCCGCCAGGTAGTGTCCCTCGTCATGGTGTGGGGGATCAACTGACGGTTGCATTTCGGTGCTTTGGGTAACGCGGAGGAACTAAAAGAGGGTTTACGGTGGATATCGCCCATATCGCGCGGATCCCACTCCTCGGCGAGGAGCCCGACGTCATTGCGCAGGGCGAGCAGCTTTTCGAGAAGTCGGCGGGCCTCGTCGACACGGTCGATCGTCGCCAGGGCGTCGGCGAGCCGGAACGAGCACGCGAGGAAGGTGCCTTCGTCGCCCTTCAGGCCGTCCACGCCGGCGTCTTCACCGGCCGTCGGGTAGCGCAGGATGAGGCAGTCCGGGGTGGACGGGTCCCACTCCGCGGCTTCCTCGGGAAGCGCATACGCGGGGCCGCCACCCAGCCACGCTACGCGGTGCAGTTGTCCGGGGCGCGTGACAGGCGGCGTCACGCGCCCGGGCCGGCTCAGGCCGCGGTCCACCTCTGGTTGCTCTGACCCGTGCAGCTCCACAGGATGAGCTGGGTGCCGTTGGCGGTCGCCGTGTTCGAGGCGTCCAGGCACAGGCCGGAGAGGTCGTTGGTGACGGTGCCGTCGGAGTGCACCGTCCACTTCTGGTTGGTGCCGCCCGTGCAGTTCCAGATGATCACGCGGGTGCCGTTGGCGGTGCCGCTCTTCTCGGCGTCGAGGCACTTGTTGCCGTAGACGGCGAGTTCACCGCGCGAGGTGTGGGTGAAGGTCTGGTTCTGCCCGCCCGTGCAGTCCCACAGTTGTGCCTGGGTGGCGTCGGTGAGGGTGTTCTTGTCGATGTCCACGCAGCGCCGCGAGGCGGAGCCGACGAGGGCGGTGCCGTCGGTGCCGGGTATGTTCCGGACCGCGACGGCGTCGATGTCGGGCGCTGTGGTGCCCGGGACGGGGGCGAAGCGGATGGTGTTCGCGCCGTTGCCGAGGTGGGCCAGTACGGAGACGGTCCGGTAGGTGGTCGCCGAACCGGTGGGCGGGAAGGACACGACGTAGGAGTACTGGCCGTTCACCTGGACGGTGGCCTTGCGGGCGGTGCTGCCCGCGTTGGCGTAGGTGATGTCCACGAGCTTGGTGCCGGCGGCCGGGGCGGTCACGCCGGTGAAGACCGGGGTGGTGGCCGTGGTGGTGTCCTCGTACGTCGTCCCGACGGCCTCGGTGCCCGAGACGGTCAGCAGGACCGCGTCGCCGGCGGGGACGGTCGTCGTGTACCCGGTGCCGAAGGAGCCGGAGTCGGTTCCGGCCCAGACGTCGCGGACGGAGGCGGTGGCGCTGGTGAGGCCGAGATCGGCCCAGCGGACGGTCATGGGCGCGGACGAGGAGGTGCGGTTGAGCAGGAGCACCGCGCGCTTGCCGGTGCCGGTGAGGACCTTGGAGTACACCTGTTGACCGGTGACGTCCTCGGCCACCTCGACGCCCTGGAGGCCCCGCGGGTCCTGGTCGATGGCGATCATCTCCGGGTTGGTGAGGATGTCCCGGGTGGCGGTGCTCATCGTGGCGAGGTTGTTGCCGGCCAGCAGGGGAGCGCCGGAGATGGCCCACAGGCTCATGTGCAGCCGGTTCTCGGCTGCGCCGAGGCCGTTCATCCCGGTCATCAGCATGTCCGGGTCGTTGTAGTAGCCGGTGTGCTGGGCGGCCGGGTGCAGGCCCTGGTCGACGTTGTAGAGCATCTTCGCGGTCGTGGCGGTCTGGCCCCAGTAGATGATGTCGGTGCTGGTGCGCCAGAGGTCGCCGTAGCCGGTTGCCCAGTTCCACGGCAGTCCGCTGCCCCATTCGCAGAAGGACAGTGTGAGCTCGCGCCCGGTGGCGGCGGTCGCCGCCTCGTTGGCGGCGGTGATCGCCTTGTAGGTGGTCTCCTGGTCCAGGCCCTCGACTCTGCCCCCGCACCAGTCGATCTTGACGTAGTCGAAGCCCCAGCGCTGGAAGGTCTCCAGGTCCTGCTGGTAGTGGCCCTCCATGCCGGTGTTGGGGGCGGCAGGGCGGGTGGTGGGGTAGTAGTAGCCGCAGCCGTTCTTGCCCGCGTCGGTGTAGATGCCGGCCTTGAGGCCCTTGCTGTGGATGTAGTCGGCGACGGCTTCCATGCCGCCCGGCCACAGGTTCTCGTCGACGGTGATGCTGCCGTCGGCGTTGCGGTCGCCCTGCCACCAGCCGTCGTCGAGGTGGACGTACTGGTACCCGGCCGCGGCCATGCCGGAGGAGACCATGGCGTCGGTCTGCTGCTTGATGACGGCGAGGTCGATGCTGCTGGCCATGCTGTTCCAGGACGCCCAGCCCATGGGCGGCGGGGTCACGTCGGCCTGGGTGGTGCTGAGTGCGACCGGCTCGGCAGCCGTCGGTGCCTGCGGTTCATGATGCAGCGAGGCCAAGCCGGCCAGACCGAGTGTCAGAGCCAGGACGCGCGCGCTGATACTCACGGCCCCTCTCCGTGTGCGGGTGGTTGGCATGGGTGTCTCCCGTGTTCGGTCAGTGCCCGCGGGCGGGAGGACTGAGGAGTTACGGGCCCGGCGGTGACTCCGGGGGAGTGGGACGAAAGCCGTGTCGCGGGCGAAGGCGGTGAACCGGACTCGGGCGGGTGCGTTGCCGGACTAGTGGTGGGCGCGCCCGGCCAGGGTGGTGCCGCCCGGGAGCGTCTGTTTCAGGACGGTGGCCATGGTGGTGATCCGCTCCGGCAGTCGGCGGCCCAGTCCGAGCGGGGGCGTTGACCCGCCCGGGACGGCGAGCGGGGGAAATGCGCGCACGTACGTCTCCTCGCGGTCGGAGCGGGGGATCCGGACACGAAAGCGCGGCATGTGGGTCGGTGAACGGATTCGGCGGAAACAGGAAGGGTGATTGGCTATTTCCCGTCCCGCGTGTTCGGTATTTCGAAAGTTGTCCGGGAGTGACGCCGGAACAATAGAGGGCGCTTGATGCGGCGTCAATGTCGTTGACCCCGAAACGTGATGAGAACATGGGGGAGGCCGTGCCCGGACCGGCCGACCCCTCCGGCGTCTCCATTCCAGCTGGTCGGCTACCCGGTGAGAAGAATGCGCTACGAAAAATGAAATCCGACGAGGAAACGACGGCCACCTGGGGAATTTCGATGGGGTGTGTCGTCACTTCCGTCCGGTGCCCTCGAGGGCGGCCTGCAAAGGTGCACGCGTTGGTCCAGTGCACTGCCGTGCGAGCGGAGCTGTTCCGGGAGGGGGAAGGAGAACGAATGCGGTGCCGCTCCCGGCCACCGCACCTGCTGCCCACCGTCGCCTACGGCCTAGTACTCCAGTGTGACTTCGCGATCTTGGGTCGGACCCGTGTGAGAACTGGAACGGCCACCGCGTGATCATCAAGGGTTGTGTGGACTCATGACGATCGTGCGGTGGCCGCAGGTCACAGCATAGACGGCGCCCGATGGCGGGTGATGTTCGAGCAGGCCATGGCCCGGATCGCGGGCCGGTTCAGCCGAGTTGAACCCCGGGCTACCGCCCGCGCCTACCTGCTCGGACTGCTGTCGCGTGCCGAGCGGAAGAACTGCTGGCAGCTGGCCGAACAGGCAGGCCATGCGCGGCCGGGCCCGATGCAGCGGCTGCTGCGCTGCGCCCGCTGGGACGCCGACGCCGTCCGCGACGACATCCGCGCCTACGCCGTCGAACACCTCGGCGCCCAGGGCGCGGTGCTGATCGTGGACGAGACCGGCTTCGTGAAGAAGGGCCGGGCTTCGGCGGGCGTGCAGCGCCAGTACACCGGCACTGCCGGGCGCGCATCGAGAACTCCCAGGTCGGCGTCTTCCTCGCCTACGCCACCAGCCGAGGACGGACACTGATCGACCGCCGGCTCTACCTGCCCGAACAGTCCTGGTGCTCCGATCCCGGACGCCGCCAGGCGGCCGGGATACCCGAGACTGTGCAGTTCCAGACCAAACCCCGCCTGGCCTGGGAGATGATCGCCACCGCGCTGGACGCCGGGGTGGAGGCACCGTGGGTGACCGGCGACGAAGCCTACGGGCAGGACCCTCAGCTTCGTGCCGCCCTGGAGTCACGCGGGACCGGCTACGTGATGGCCGTCGCCTGCTCCACCCGGGTACGGATCAACTCAGGCCGCACCACCATGCGCGCGGACACCGTCGCCGAACGCCTGCCCGCCAGCGCCTGGCAGCGGCACAGCGCAGGCAACGGCGCGAAGGGCCCGCGCTACTACGACTGGGCCTGGATCCACATCGGCACCGACGGACACCGCCACCTGCTCGTCCGCCGCAACCGCACCAGTGGTGAACTGGCCTTCTACCTGTGCTGGTCACCTGCCACGGTCACCCTTGCGGAACTCGTCCGGGTCGCCGGCGTCCGCTGGAGCGTCGAGGAGTGCTTCCAGGCCGCCAAGGGCCAGGTCGGACTCGATCACTACCAGGTCCGCAACTGGACCTCGTGGCACCGCCACATCACGCTCGCCATGCTCGCCCTGGCCTTCCTGACCGCCCTCGCAGTCGACGCAGCGCCCGACCGGCCCATCGATCCCCACCACCCCGCCCGCGGCAGCGACCCGATCCCGCTGACCGTCCCCGAGATCCGCCGCCTACTCGTCGTCGCGCTCATCCCACAGGCCGTGACAGCGGCCAGGCTCCTGCACTGGTCTGCCTGGCGCCGACGCCACCAAGCAACAGCCCGCCGCAGCCACTACCGACAACGGTCAGCTGACCAACTCACTGGATAGATCACGAAACCGCACTGGAGTACTAGCGCGTCACCACACACCTGGTGCAGCTCCTCCACTCCGGGGACTGCGATGCCCTGAGTCTCGGCCTGCCTGAGATCGCGCGCCGTGCCCGGGCCGGTCCGCACAGCCACGTGCGTGCCTTCGATGCCGCAGCCGACGAGTTGATCGACTACGGCCCCGAAGAACGGGCTGCCGCGCTGGCCGCAATCGGTGCGTTCCTCTGCTGCGGATGAGTGGGTGGCGAGGCAGGGAGGGGGAATTCGGGCATGCCGAACAGCGCCGACGGGTCGTGTGCACCGTGTGCGGCGGCGGTGACGGTCGGGTGAGGGAGCGGGCGGGCTCCTGGGTCAGGCGCCGGCGTTCGCGGGCACGGTCCCCGCGGGCCCCGTACTGGCCCGCAGGGAGATAGGCGGCGTGAGGATGTGGTGCCGGGGCGGGGTGTCAGGGCGGTTCAGCCGGTCCACCAGCAGCTCCACGGCGAGCCGGCCCATCTCGGCGGCCGGTACGTCTGCCGCGGTGAGCTGCGGGGTCACCGTCTCAGCCCAGCGGCCGGCCACCACTCCGGTGACCGAGAAATCCCGCGGCACATGAAGACCCGCCCGGGCCAGTCCTCGATAGAGGCCGCCCAAGGCGGCCTCGTTCAACGTGACCAGCGCCGTGGCGGCGGGGTCGTCGCGCAGGATCTGCTCCACGCACGCCTGGCCGGAGGCCGCGTCGTCCCCGCAGCAGTACGTCCGCACGGTCAGCCCGCGTTCGGCGGCGGCCTTGGTGAAGCCGTCCAGTCCGCGGTGCGCGGATTCGTACCCGGCCCGAAGGAGTTGCTCAGGCCGAGGCGTACGTGTTCACCTCCTACGAGACAGGACGGCGCTACCGGATCACCGTGCTGTCCGGCACCGTGGCCGAGACCACCGGCGCACAGACGCTGGGCAGCGCCGAGCGCGGGGTCACGGTCACCGCCGGCACCACCGGGGCCTGGGAGATCGCGGTCGAGGAGTACGAGACCGCACGCCGTCCCTACCGCCGCGCGGTGGCCTTCGAGCCGCTCGTCGAAGCCGCACGGACCGCCTTCGCGGCCTTCACCGACGCGGTCGCGCCATGGCGCTCGCCCGCGAGCCCCGCCGCGGACCTCGCCGCGTACGTGCTGTGGTCCGCGACCGTCCGGCCGAAGGGGTTCGTGACCCGGCCCGCGGTCCTCATGTCCAAGCACTGGATGGACAAGGTCTGGAGCTGGGACCACTGTTTCAACGCCCTCGCCCTCGCCCCGGGCCATCCCCGGCTCGCCTGGGACCAGTTCTTCCTGCCCTTCGACCATCAGGACGAGAGCGGTGCGCTGCCGGACTCGGTCACGCACTCCGAAGTACTGCACAACTTCGTCAAACCACCGATCCACGGCTGGGCCTTCGGGCACCTGCGCCGACGGCTCCCCGCACCGTTTGGAAGGGCGCAGCTCGATGAGGCGTACGACAGGCTCACCCGCTGGACGGAGTTCTGGCTCACGGCACGACGCGCGCCCGGTGCGGCCCTGCCGCATTACCACCATGGCAACGACAGCGGCTGGGACAACGCCACCACCTTCGACTCCGGGCGGGTCGTCGTGACCGCGGACCTGGCCGCCTTCCTCGTCCTGCAACTGCGTGAACTCGCCGGCCTGGCGGATGAGCTGGGGCGGACGGAAGAGGCCCGCCGGTGGCGGTACACCGCGGACTCGATGCAGGCGGCGATGCTCGACGAACTGTGGGCCGACGGCTCGTTCGCCGCCCGCTCGCCCGCGGCCGGCACCGCCCGGACCGGCACCAGCCTCCTGGACCTGATGCCCATCGCGCTCGGCGAGCACCTGCCCGACGAGATCAGCACCGCACTCGCGGAACGGCTCACGGCACACCTGACCCCGCACGGCCTGGCCACCGAACAACCCACTTCGCGGCATTACGTCCCGGACGGCTACTGGCGCGGACCGATCTGGGCACCGTCCACCGTCCTCGTCGAGGACGGTCTGCGGCGCGCCGGCCGGCACGGTCTCGCGGACGACGTCGGCGCCCGGTTCCGCGCCCTGTGCGAAGCATCCGGCTCCGCGGAGAACTTCGACGCCCTCACCGGCGAGGGGCTGCGCGACCGTGCATACACCTGGACCGCCAGCGGTTATCTGCTCCTCGCCGAAGCCCACGAACTGAGGCGAACGCGATCGACCGGGTCCGACGGCGTCTGACGGGAACCGGCCCCGGCGGTCGTCGCGGGGACCGGCGCAGGTGTGCGGGTGCCCGCCCTTCCCCAGCAGGTCGGAGGAGCCCTATCAAGAACCTGTCCTACAACGGCACTCACGCCAACCCGTCGATCATGGTTGGCTACGACGCGGACCACGCGATCAAGAACGTGACCTTCCAGAACCTGGTCATCAACGGCAAGGCCATAGCCAACGGGATGAGGAAGCCCGGCTGGTACCGGTTCGAGGACATGATGCCGGCGTACGCCAACGAGCACGTGGTGAACACCCGGTTCCTGAACTCCACCGAGGCCACCTCCACGGACCAGCCGACGATCACCAGCCCCGCGCAGGCCACCGCCACCAGGAACCAGGTCTTCACCTACCTGATCACGGCCGACGATCTACCCGTCTCCTTCGCCGCGGAGGGGCTGCCGAAGGGGCTGTCGATCGACCCGGCCACCGGCCTGATCTCCGGCAAGGTCCGTCAACAGCGTGGGAACCGCCACGCAGACCGTCACCTTCACCGTCAAGCACGCATGACCGGGCACATCCGGCACCCGCAGAACCCGTAGAACCCGTAGAACCCGTAGAACAATGGAGTCACCCGTGCTTCCTCTCAGCCGACGGAACTTCCTCGGCGCGGCGGGCCTCGTCGCCGCGGCCGGCGGCGGACTGCCGTCCGTCTCCGCCGCGGCGGCCTGGGCCCAGGACACCGACCTCGCGTCCCGCGCCTTCACCCACCCCGGACTGCTGCACAGCGCCGCCGACCTCGCCCGGACGAAGGCCGCGGTCGCCGCCCAGGAAACCCCCATCCACGACGGTTACCTGGTGTTCTCCGCCCACGCCCGCTCGAAGTCGACGTACCCGGTCCAGAACACCGGGCAGATCACCTCCTGGGGCCGCGGCCCCACCAACTTCATGAACCAGGCCGTCGCGGACTCGGCCGCCGCCTACCAGAACGCCCTCATGTGGGCCGTCACCGGCAACCGGGCGCACGCGGACAAGGCCCGGGACATCCCCAACGCCTGGTCGGCCTCGCTGACCATGGTCACCGGTGCCGACGGCCCGCTCGGCGCGGGACTTCAGGCCTTCAAGCTCGTCAACGCCGCCGAACTGCTGCGCCACACCGGCTACGACGGCTGGAACGCGGGGGACATCGCCCGCTGCGAGGCGTCCTTCCTCGATGTCTGGTATCCGGCGATCTCCGGCTACATGCTCTACGCCGACGGCAACTGGGACCTGGCGGCCATTCAGTCCGTCCTCGCCATCGGCGTGTTCTGCGAGGAGCCCACCCTCTTCGAGGACGCCCTGCGGTTCGTGGCCGCCGGTGCCGGCAACGGCAGTGTCCGCAACCGGGTCGTCAGCGACGACGGCCAGGGGCAGGAGTCCGGCCGCGACCAGGGCCACGAGCAGCTCGCCGCCGGCCTGATGGGCGACGCCGCCCAGGTCGCCTGGAACCAGGGCGTCGACTTGTGGGGCTTCGCCGGCCACCGCATCCTCGCCGACGCCGAGTACGCGGCGCGGTACAACCTCGGCGGCGACGTCCCCTTCACCCCGACCTCGACCGCACCGGCAAGTACATCAAGACGACCGTCTCCGACGGCCCGCGGCACACTGCCGACGATCTACGAGATGTACTACGCCCACTACGCGGTGTCCGTGGCCTCGACACCTCGTACACCAAGGCGGCCGTCTTCCGCGGCACCGAAGGCGCCCGCGTCGTCGAGGGCGGCAACGACGACCTGCCGGGCTTCGGCACCTTCGCCTACGCGTGCACCGAGGCCCGTCGCCGACCGTGCCGACGGCACCGGCGGGAGTCACCGCGGCGCGCGACGGCAAGAGCGTCACGGTGTCCTGGCTGCCCTCCGCGTGGGCGACGACGTACACCGTCCGCCGGGCGACCCGCCCCGAGGGACCGTACGAGGAGATCGCGGCGGCCGTCGAGGGGGCGACCTGCACAGACGCCGACGCGCAGGGCGGGCGAACCTACTACTACACCGCAACCGCCGCCAACTCCCAGGGATGTAGCGCCGATTCGGGTCTCGCCGCAGCCTCCGCCGAACTGCCCGAACCGTGGTCCACGCGGGACGTCGGTGACGTGAGAGTCCCCCCTGGCGGCGCCGCCTTCGACGGTGAGCGGTTCGTGCTGGAGGCGTCCGGCACCGCCGACGCCTACCGGATCGCCCACCTGCCGCTGCCGGGGGACGGCAGCTCACCGGTCTCCTCGACGCTGCACTCACACATCGATGCATCTCCCCTAGCTTGCTCGAGCTTGCTTGTCGGTGGCTTGCCCGTCGGTCTGATACAGGCGGAGGCTCCACCTCCCTCGCCCGCCGGCGGGGCCGCGCGGAGCACGGCGGCTTATGGTCCCGCTTCGCCGCCGTGCGTGTCCGCCACGTTCCACACAGACCTGATGGAGTCCTACTGGCCGATCACGGTCAGAGGGCGAGTCAGGCTCATCAGCAGAACCACCAATCACATGATCACTGTCAGAGGGTGATGACGTCCAGGTCCGAGGGGGCGATGATCGAGCCCCGGTAGCCGATCGCGTCGGCTGCCGCCTGTGCCTTCGCGGCGAACACCGAGGGGGCCTGCGGGATCGGCGTGTAGTGGCAGAAGACGAGTCGCTGCGCACCGGCGGCCTTCGCCACAGCGGGCAGGTCCGACACGTCGGAGTGGGCCTGGATCATGTGGGTGCGCAGTTCCTCGGCCTGGGCCTGCGGCAGCGAGGCGGTGATCTTGTCGATGAGAGAGGTGTCCATCGCCTCGTGCACGAGGACATCGCTGTTGCGCGCGAGGCGGATGAGGTTGGCGTCGGGGGCGGCGGTGTCACCGGAGAAGACGACGGTCTTGCCGCTCGCCTTGATGGTGAAGCGGTAGGCGTAGGCGTCCTTCACCTCCGAGCCGTGGAAGACACGGGTCGCGTCCACGATGACGTTGTCGTCCTCCATGATCCGGACGATCGCGGAGGAGCCCGCCACCTTCACGTCGTGTGCACGCAGGGTGGGGTAGTCGGCGAAGCCGCCGCCGGCTTCGTAGAGCCGCACGTCCTGGCCGAACATGGTCTGCAGTCCCGTGACCTTCTGCTTGGTGCCGGGCGGCCCCCACAGGGTGAGTCCTGCGAGGGCGCTGCGCGCGTAGGTCCAGCCGTGCAGGACCAGGTCGGGGAGGCCGGAGGTGTGGTCGACGTGCTGGTGGGTGAGGAACAGGTGCTTGACGTTCGCGAAGCCCAGGCCCGACGCCACCAGCTGCCGGGCCGTGTCGAGTCCGCAGTCCACGAGGTAGACGCTGCCGCCGGCCACCAGGGCCAGGGCGGGCTTGGCGTGTCCGGCGTTGATGGCGGGCCCGCCGTCGACGCCGAGCATGACGAGCCGGTCGGCGCCGGAGTCGGCGGTTGCCGCCGTTTGGGCCGCGGCGGGCGCCGCCGCCCACAGACCGGACGCCGTCAGGCCGCCGGCCACCACCAGGCCCGTCTGCACGAGTCGGCGCCTGGACACCGTTGACGCGTCGGCTCCGGTGCTCGTGCCGTCGGGTGACGTTTCGGACGGCGCGGTGTGGCGGGACGGGTCATTGCACATGTCGGCTCTTCTTCCTTGGGCCGTCTTCGACGGCGGGGACGATGCGGGGGCGGTCGGTCCCGGGCAGGGCGCGGCGAGAGCCCTCGGCTGGGCAGGGGGCGGCTCCGCCGGTCGCGGACACCACCGCTTCAACGGGCGGGGGCTTCCGGCGGCGCTGTGAGGGACTGCCCGTCAGTACGAAGGATCTCGGCGGCTCCGCTTTTCCCGCCCCGGTTCATTTTGCGTTGGAATGCCAGGAGACCGAGGAATCCTGCGAGGAATCCGCTGATCAGTCCGGAGACGGCGTGATTGGCCGCGTTGGCTGCTGGGCTGGAGGGCAGGCCGACGACGATGTAGTTGGCCAGTGCGCTCATGACCGCACCTATGACGCCTCCGATCAGGCCACTGGTCAGCGCAGCGGATGTCGGCCTCGTCCGGTGCCCGGCACGCAGGTGCGCGGCGTCGGCGCAGGGCGCGGGTTCGGAGCGTGGCGGCTCGAAGGCGGAGGCAGACGTTTCGTCGGGCGGGATCATCGTTGATTCCTTGGGTGTGCGGGTGTATCTCGGAGCCGGGCCGCGCCACCGTCGCCGTGGCGGCGCGGCTGCCGAGGCCACCGTCCGGGGGTGGGCATGGTGACCGAACGCTCAACGGTGGGCTTCCGGCAGCGCCGGACGCTCGCGTGCGGTCAGGCTGATGTCGAACCACGGCAGACAACCGTTGCGGGAGCCGCCACGGTGGGTGGTGGCTACGGCGGCGGCAGGGGGTGGTGCGCCGCGTGTGCTCCCGGCCCTTCGGCGGGCTGCAATGTCAGCAAGACTGACATGGCTTTCGGTGCTTCGACAAGATGTGCGGCGAACGAAGTCCCAGTTTCTGCGCTCGCACGGCGGCCCGCACGGGGCCGGGTGGCGTACCGCGTGCTGACCTGGTGGCTGCTGGCAGGGCTGCGCCGCGAACGACGTCCGCCTGCGCCTGGGCGCCTCCGGTGATCGTCGGTGGGACGGGCCCCAGGCGTTGTGTGCGCAGGACCGCACCCGCCGCCTCCGCAGGCCGCGCCGGCGCATCCCGTCCACCCAGGAGGACTCCGGACCCGCGACGTACGTCACCACCCGGTGCCCGAGCGCGGGCAGGTGGTCCACGGTCAGGCGCGCGCCGTGCAGGTTGTCGGTGACGATGCTCGACACGTCGGTGATGTCCCGGTTGAGTACGACCGTGGGCCCTCTGTTCGGCGACCATCCGGATCGCCGAGTCCGACATCCGGGTGCCGGCCGGCGCGATGCCTTCGACGCTCAGTAGCGCTCGTTCGATGTTCTTGCGCTCGATCCGGTCGTCCTCCTGGGCGTCGATGAGCAGGATCGTGTTGTCCGCCTCGGCGACTGCGGCTTCCGCCCCGCGGATGATCTCGGCGTAGGAGGGGTTGGTGACGTCGGAGGTCACCAGTGCCGGCATCGAGGTGCGGCCGGTGGGCAGCGCACGGGCCAGACAGTTGGTGCGGTAGCCCATTTCGGCCGCGACGGCACGTATCCGTTCGGCTGTCTCGGCGTTCACACGGCCGGGGCGGGAGAACGCCCGGGAGACTACGAGGAGCGCAAGCTGCGGCCGGCTGCTCAACGGCGGCCGTTCGCTGCTGGCCTACGCCGGATCCGGTGGGTGACCAGCCGAGGCACACCGCGTCGGCCAGGAAGAACACCGGCAGGCCCTGCAGCGCCTCAGCCCCGGCTCGTTCCTCCCCCCTGACCCGGCGACCGCCGCCGACGAATCCGCCGAGCCTGGGCGAGACCGAGCCTCGCCCAGTTGTCCTGGGTCTCCGCGACCTCACGACGGACGATCTCGATGGTGCGGCCGCCGTTCCACCCTAGCCACTCGCCCACCGTCTGGTCCGCGCTCCACAGCGTCAGCGCCGTGCCGTCCCAGCCGTACGCACGGCAGTAGCCGATCCGGTGCAGTACTAGGCCGTACGCAGCGCCTCGGTGGGTTGCATGCGGGCCGCGCGGAGGGCGGGGAGCAGACCGGCGACCGCGCCGATGACGACCGCCGCAATGAGTCCGCCGCCCCAGGCGAGCGGTGGAACGACCGTGGTCCAGCCCTTGATCTGGGCGTAGACGATCGTGGACGCGGCGCCGAGTGCGACGCCTGCCAGGCCGCCCAGGGCGGACAGCAGCACCGCCTCGGACAGGAACTGCAGGCGGATATGTCCCTTGGTGGCGCCGAGGGCTCGCCGTAGTCCGATCTCCGAGCGGCGTTCGAGGACGGAGATGACCATGGTGTTGGCCACTCCGATCCCGCCGACGAGCAGGGCGACGGCACCGAGGCCCAGGAAGAGGCCGTTGAGCGCGGACTCGGCGGCGGCGCGCGCTTCGAGCGCGGCGGAGGGCTGAGTGACGCTGACCTCGCCGGGAGCTGTCGGGTTGGTCGTCGCGGCCAGCAGCTTCTGGACGTCGGCGACGTGGTCGGTCGCGGCCCGTACATAGATCGTGGTCGGGTAGCCGTCGAAGTTCAGCCACTTGCGGGCGGCCTGGTAGCCCACCAGTACCGAGGAGTTGATCTCGGGCGTGAGTGCCGCCGGCTCAAGGATGCCCACGACGTAGAACCACTGTCCGCCGACCCGGATCCGCGTACCGGGGTGGACCCGGGAGAAGCCGAGCCGGCTGGCGGCGGCCGAGCCGAGGACGGCCACGGGCTGCTCGGAGGTGGCGGCGTTGAGATACCGGCCCTCGGCAATGCCGGTGCGCACCGCCTCGGGCAGCTCGAGGCTGGCCGCGGTGACGGTGAGCGCGTTGGTGTTGACGGCCGGGATGTCCTGGTTGCGGTATGCCTGAGCCTCGGTCGCCCCGGTGCTCTGCACCATCTCGACCTCGTCCAGCCGGTCGATCATCGAGGGGGCCTTGGTCGGAAGCTTGGCGTCCTCGCCGCTCAGTGTCTGGCCCGGCGTCACCTTGAGCAGGTTGGTACCGAGTTTGTCGATCTCGGACAGCAGGCCCGCCTGGGAGGAGGAGGACAGTCCGAGCACCGCCACCATGGCCGCCACGCCGATGGCGATGCCCAGCGCCGACAACGCGGCCCGCATCCGCCGGGTACGCAGTCCCACGCCGGCCGTGCGGGCGAGGTCGCTGGGGTGCATCCGGACGGCGGGACGAGGCGTGGCCGTAGTCATGACAGTCCCTTCTCGGAGGAGGCGAGACCGTCCGGCTCGCTGATGTCGGAGACGATGCGACCGTCGAGCACCTCGATACGGCGTGGCAACTGCGTGGCCAGTCCGCGGTCGTGGGTGATCACGACGATGGTGGCTCCTTCGGTGTTCAGTTCTTTGATCAGCTTGAAGATCGCGGCACCGTTGACGCTGTCGAGGTTGCCGGTGGGCTCGTCGGCCAGCACGATCGCCGGGTTGCCGGCGAGGGCTCGGGCGATCGCGACCCGCTGCCGTTCACCGCCGGACAGCTGGGTCGGGCGGTGGTCGATCCGGTGTCCGAGTCCGACGCGCTCCAGCGCCCGGGCCGCGGCCTTCATCCGGTCCTTGTGGCGGACGCCCGAGTAGAGCAGTCCGTCGGCGACGTTCTCCAGGGCGGTGGCGTGCTGCGCCAGGAAGAACTGTTGGAACACGAAGCCGATCCGGGTGGCCCGCATCACCGCCAGGGCCCGGTCCGGCATGTCGGCGACGTTCTGGCCAACGATGCGGACGGTTCCCGACGAGGGCCGGTCGAGGCTTCCCATCACCTGCAGGAGCGTCGACTTGCCGGAGCCCGACGGGCCCACGATGGCCACCAGTTCGCCCCGGTGAATGGTGAAGGTGGCCTTGTTCAGCGCCACCACCGGTGTCGCTCCGGGATAGACCTTGGTGACCTCGCTCAGTTGCATGACCGGTTCACCGCTGTGCCGGCCGGACGTCACCCTTGTGTCCGTATATGCCTCTGTCATGAGCCCGGCACCACGACCTTCTGCCCGGCACTCAGACCGCTGCCCGAGACTTCGACGGTGCCGGCGCTGTCGTCGAACAGCCCGGTCTTCACCGGGACCAGGCGGTGCACGCCCTCGCCGTCGACGACCTCGACGGCGTAGCCGCCGCCGGCCCGGGCCAGCAGCGCCTCCACCGGGACCGACAGCACGTCCTCGGTGGTGTCGCTGACGATGGCCACCTGCACCGGCGCCTGGTCGAGCTCGCCGGTCTCCTCTGGCCTCAGTGGCTTGATCTTGACCTCGACGGTGATGTTGTTCTCGTCCTTCGTGGCCACCTTGCCCACCGAGGACACCGTGCCCGCGGTGGTCTTTCCGTTGGGCAGGGTGATGGTCACCTCGTCGCCGACGGCCACCTGTGACTGCCGGGAGGCGTTGAGGGCGACGGTGACCTGCCGGCCGGTCGAGGACGCGGACAGGACGGCCTGTCCCGGCACCGCCCTGCCTCCTCGCACGCCGTCCACCTTGGTGACCCTGATCTCATCGGTGGAGAGGAACACCGCGTCGCCCAGGGCCAGTCTGCCGGTCTCCTCCAGCCCCAGGTCGTCCTGGAGCTCCATCAGGGCCCAGCGGGTCTGCCGGCTGAAGTAGTCCGAGTCGGGGTCGATCTCGGACTTCTCGGCGTATCCGAGAGCGACGAGCGCGGCGTTCAGCTGCCGGACGTCGGCTCCTTCCAGGCCGCGCGATAGTTCGCGGTAGAGCGGGACGGAGCCCTTCAGCAGGAACACCGGCTTTCCGTCCACCCGGTACAGCACGTCGCCCTGACGGATGACCTCGCCCACGGACGGCAGATGCGTGAGCGTGCCGCTGCTGTTGCCGACGACGTCGTACGAGCCCGAGTAGCCCAGCGTTCCGTTCTCCTGGGTGCGCTCGGAGAGGCTGCCCCGGACGACCTCGGCGAGCGAGGTCGACGTCTCGGTGTCCGCGATGGCGGTGTTGTCCTGGGCCCGCCCCTCGAAGGGGTCCGTGACGGCCACCGCGGTCGCGCCGCCCGCCGCGATCAACGCCACGGTGACCGCGGCGATCCGGCCCCGGCGGATCCGGCGCGGGCGCCGCCGCCGCTGCTCTTCCCCGACCTCGGGGGGCTCCGCCCTCATCTCCGGCACGGGAACCCGCGTCGCGGTCAATTCGACCCTCCGCCCTGCTTGTTGGGAACCTGGTTCTGCATGCCCTGGGGCTGGTACTTCGCGCACTTCTCGGCTGCCTTCTTGAACGCGGACGAGTCGGGGTCGACACCGGAACCCTGGCCGATGACGCTGCCCTTGCCGTTGGGGTCGGGGTCCGGGAACTTCGGCACGCCGTTCTCCCGCATGCACTCGGCGTACTTGACCTGGTCCTCGGAGGACCAGCCGCTGTTGCCGCCCGAGCCGGCCGACCCCGTGTCCGGCCGGTACTCGGCACACGCCTTGTCGGCCTTCTTGTAGGCGTCGGAGTTCGGGTCGACTCCGGCCGGCACCACGAGTCCGCCGTTGGAGTCCGGGTCCGGGAAGTCGGAGATCCCGTTCTTCCGCATGCACTTCGCATAGGCCACCAGGTCGCCTTCCCCGCTGCTGGCGGAGGAGAAGGACGCCGAGGCTTCGTCGTCACCGCCGGAACAAGCACCGGCGAAGACGGCGACGGCCGCCAGCAGTACGGCCATGGTGGTGCCGCGGCGTCGCTTCACGGCACGGACCGGATTCCGGTCCGCGGGACGGCTGTCGATCACGGGGATTCACCCTTCACTGGTCATGCGGTACTGGTCATGTGATGCCGGCAGGGCCATGTCTACGGGTGAGGTGGTTTCGGCAGGGTTTCGCTGCACGCGGAGACCGGAGACGTTCGCCGGACGGGCGTCGAAAGGCCGCCAGGTGTTCCTCCCGTACGGCCGCGCGTGCGGGCGTACCGGGACCGTGGACCGGACGAGCCGCATCGTCCGGCTCTCCCTCTCCCTACTGACGCCGAACGCCCCTCGGACGACCGCGCGCATCCGCCGGGGCGCAGCCGCGGAGAGTGACTGGCGCACTGCCTTGGGCTGGGCGGCGCCCCGGTGCGGGCCCGTACGGGGCCCGGGACGTCGTGCGCGACGAAACTTTGTGGAAACCGGCGGAGAGGGAAGATCCTTGCTGCAGTGTCGGGGTGCGGGGCGAGTATGCGGAGAGCGAGGCACAGGGTGCGGGTACTCGTGATCGAGGACGACGAGGAGATGGCGCAGACGGTCGCGATCGGTCTGCGGCGGGCGCAGATGGCCGTGGACGTGGCTTTCGACGGTCAGGACGGACTGGCGCGGGCGCTGCTCAGCGACTACGACGTGGTCGTGCTCGACCGGGACCTGCCCCGGATGCACGGAGACGACGTGTGCGCGGAACTGATTGCGGCGGGATGCCGCTGCCGGACGCTGATGCTGACCGCCGCGGCCAGCGCCGACGATCTCGTCGACGGGCTGAGCCTGGGAGCAGACGACTACTTGCCCAAGCCCTTCGACTTCCCCGTGCTCGTCGCGCGGATCCGGGCGCTGGGACGGCGCGCGCATCCCGCCGTGCCGCCGGTGCTGCGGCACGGGGACCTCGTGGTCGACACGGCGCGGCGCCGGGCGGGCCGCGGGGAGCGGCCGCTGGAGCTGTCGCCCAAGGAGTTCGGGGTCCTGGAGTCGCTGCTGACCGCCGAGGGGCGGGTCGTGTCAGCCGAGGAACTGCTCGAACGCGTCTGGGACGAAGCAGCCGACCCCTTCACCAGCGCGGTGAAGATCACAGTCAGCAGGCTGCGGGCCAAGCTCGGTGATCCGCCGGTCATCGAGACCGTGCCCAAGCGCGGCTACCGGATCTGAGGACGCCCATGTCGCTGTTGTCCGCCCGGCTCACCCGCCGCATCGTCCGTCCGCGGCTGCCGCGCCGTTCCCTGCGCCTCCGGCTGACCCTTGTCTACAGCGGCCTGTTCCTGCTCTCGGGGGCCGCGCTGCTGACGGTGACCTGGTTCCTGCTGGGGGACGCCATCAGCGGATCGCTGGCCAAGGACATCATCCCCGCTCCCGGGTCCCCGACCGCGGAGGCGTCCGCCCACCCCCCGCCGGGTACACCGCCCGGCGGGCAGCGGCAGGTGAAGGTGCTCTCCGAGCAACAGCGGCAGACGCTGCTGCGTCAGAAGTCCGCCGTCATGGACCAGTTGGTGGTCCAGTCCTGCACCGCGCTCGGACTCATGCTCGTGCTCTCGATCGTCCTCGGCTGGGTGGTCGCCGGCCGGATCCTGCGTCCGGTGCGCATGATCACGTCGGCGGCGAGGGAGATCTCCGCGACGAACCTGCACCGCAGACTGGATCTCGACGGCCCGGCCGACGAACTCAAGGAACTCGGCGACACCTTCGACAGCCTCCTCGGCCGACTGGAAGCGTCCTTCCAGGCACAGCGCCGTTTCGTCGCCAACGCCTCCCACGAGTTGCGCACCCCCCTGGCGCGGCAGCGGACCCTCGGACAGGTCGCACTGGGCGACCCGAACGCGACCGTGGACTCGCTGCGGTCGGCGCACCAGCGGATCCTCGCCGGCGGCGTGCAACAGGAACGGCTCATCGAGGCCCTGCTCACCCTCGCGCGCAGCCAGGGAGGCATCGACGTACGAGAGCCGCTCGACCTGACGCGGCTGGCCGGGGAGGCAGTGGACCCGCGCCGGGCCGAGGCACGGGACCGGCAGGTGACGTTCCACCTGGCGACCGGTCCGGCGCTCGCCCTGGGCCACCGCAGCCTCGCCGAACGGCTGGTGGTGAACCTGGTGGACAACGCGCTGCGCTACAACGTGCCCGGCGGCCGGGTCGAGGTGGCCACCGGCACGGACGGCGACAAGGCGACGATCACCGTGTCCAACACCGGTCCGGCGGTTCCGCAGGAAGAGGTGGAGCGGCTGTTCCAGCCCTTCCAACGGCTGGAGGACACCCGTGCCGCGCGACGCGAGGGGCTGGGGCTCGGCCTGTCGATCGTGCGGGCCGTCGCAGAGGCCCACGACGCCGCGATCGACACACGGGTACGAGCGGGCGGCGGCCTGCGTGTCACGGTCGCGTTCCCCGCAGCAGCCCACAGTACCGGAACGCGAAGCGCTTGATCTCCTGCACCACATGGTGCACCCATGGTGGGACACGACACGACCCCAGGAGCGCGATGCTGATCGTCAGCGCCCGGGGTGAGCATGGCCCGGGTCCGGGGTGCGGGTTGCGGGGGTCAGGGAGCAGTCGGGATGGCTTCGTACCGGCGGACGCGTACGTCGCCCTCGCGGGCATACACGCCGGCGACGCGACCGGTGAACGACTCGGTGGTCTCGAAGCAACCGCCCGTCAAGCTCGACGAGCGCGACGCGGCCGGCGGACGTCTCGGCCGAGAGCGCTATGCGATCGCCTCTGACCGAAGGTGCGCCGTTTCCGGCATGGCCGGTGGGCGGCGTGCTGAACCGTGCAATGAGGCGCAGGTTGTCGCCGACGATGCTGGCCGCCCATACCCGCTCGAGTCCGGTGAGGGAGGCACGGGCGGTCAGATGCCTGCTTCCCCGCGCCTGCCGGCCTCGATCGCGATCCAGTGCTTCTCCGAGTGGCGGATGACGAGCCCGCCGGCGCCTCCGCTGACGTCGACCGACACGGCCACGGTGCAGTCGTGGGCTGTGAGTCGACGGGCGATCAGCGGGGTGCCGAGATCGGTGAGCTCTGCCCCCGCGCGGGGAGGAGCGGCTGCCGGGGTTCGCTGCTCATCGCGTTTCCTCGCAGGCCAGGCGTATGCCGTGCCCCAGCCTGAACAGGGGGTTCTCGGTCGCTGCGCCGACATCGGGCAGGCTGGCGTCGACTGCTTCCTCGCTGCGCGGCACCTCGATCGGGAGGGTCCCGGCCGGCGCTGCTTCGCTCAATACGGCGTCGAGCCATGCGGCGTCCGAGGTGCCCCAGTTCGCCGTGACCGCGGCGGCCTCGGCGGTGATCGCCTCGAGCATCGCTGGACGGTCGAGGTACACGTCCACGATCGTCGGCAGCGTGCTCGCCACGGCAAGGACGTGCTCCTGCAGCTCCTTGTCGAAGGTGAGCGTGCCCGCGTGGAAGAACGCCTCGAGCGCGTAGTCGTCGCGGGGGGTGTACGGCGCGCTCAGGCGTACCAGGGCGAAGTCCGCATCCTGCGGGGACCGCACGCAGACGAGGCCGCGATCGCGCAATGCGCTCTCGTCCATGCCCTCGGTGTAGACCTTCTGGCCAGGAGTCGGACGAAGGGGCAGAACCGGCGCGGATTCAGCCGTGTCCGCCCGGTTGGTGAGGACGGTCACGGATCTGGACTGGGCCCTCAGTCCCGCACGCAGGAATTCTTCCCGCCCCACGATGCGGGCTGCGGCATCGACGTCGACGTACGGGTCGTCGAACAGCCCCAGCTCGAACTTCACTTTCAGAAGCCGCAGTACCGACTCGTCCAGCCGGGCTTCGCAGACCTGCCCCTCCTGGACCAGTTCCAGAAGCAGTTCGGTGCAGTGCTCGCCGCCGATCTGGTCCACTCCAGCATCCAGCAGGCGCTTGACGCGGTCGCGGTACGAGAGGTGCTCCACACCCCAGGCTCGGCCGATGGACCGGCGGCCGAACATGATGCCGTCGGTGACCACGGTGAAGTCCGTGAGTACGACCCCCTCGAAGCCGAGTTCGTCGCGCAGCAGGTCGCGGAGGATGGCCTCGTTGAAGGCGAAGCCGACTTCCGGCACCGGTTTGCCGTGCCGGGACAGGCCGACCGGCATGCCGTAGTACGGCATGATGCCGCTCGTTCCGGCGGCGATGGCTGCACGGAACGGTGCGAGGTGGTCCTCGAATCGTCCGCCCGGGTAGACCTGCTCGCGACCGTAGACGAAGTGCGGGTCCTCGCCGTCCTTCTGCGCGCCTCCGCCGGGGAAATGCTTGGTTGTGCACGCGACGCTGTCAGGTCCCAGCGCCGCCGAGCGCTGGAACCCGTCCAGGTAGGCGACGACCAGGCGCGATGCCAGCTCCGGGTCCGTGCCCAGGGTGTTGTACTGGCGCGCCCAGCGCGGGTGCGTGGGCAGGTCGACCTGCGGGTGAAGCGCCGCGCGGATGCCCGTTGCCACGTACTCCTGCCTGGCGATGTCCGCGTAGCAGCGAACTGTCTCCTCGTCTCGTAGAGCAGCCAGCCCCAGCGTTTCCGGCCACATCGAGAAACCGCGCGACCGCATACCCGCACCGGGGTTCGAGCCGAACGAGTTGCGCGGATCGGTCGACACCGTCACCGGAATGCCCAGACGGGTCGAAGCCGCGACGTCCTGGAGGCGGTTGTTCCAGGCCGCTCCGATCTCCGGGCTCGCGAAGTCGAAGGTGTAGAGGTGGTTGATATGGCGGTCGACGATGAAGGCGGCCGTGTCGACGTCGCCGGCCGGAGTCGGCCCGGTGACCAGATCGCCCTCCGGTCCTGCGGGGACGGGAGCCTGGAAGAGAAGCCCGACCTTCTCCTCGACCGTCATACGCCCGGTGAGGTCCGCTGCGCGGGCAGCCGCATCGAGCCGCGGATCCTCGTACGGCTCCATCGTGCCGTTGTGGTTGAGATCGCGGAACTCCACGCCCTCTGCCGTCTTCAGCTTCTTTGCCACCATGTAACCGAGCCTTTCGTTCGACGTCCTCGTCGATGCGGACCATAGAAGCACCGACCACTTGTAAGATCAATGCCTTACGCGTGGTCTGTGAAAAGGAGCCGGAGATGCCCTTGACCGAAGATGTGCCCGTCCGACGCCGCCGCAGCGTCCAGGAAGAGGCATCCGAGCGTCGGCGCGCGCAGATCCTCCTCGCCGCAGCCGAGGCGTTCGCCGAGCGAGGGTTCAATGCGACCTCGCTCCGCGACGTGGCAGGCCGCGCACAGATCTCGCACACCGGACTCCTGCATCACTACCCGCACAAGAACGCATTGCTCGAGGCTCTGCTCGACGACCGGATCAAGGGAGCCGGTTACCTCTACGGGCTCGACAGCCGCGACGGCGTGGCCTTCATACGGGGGCTCGCGGCGATCGCCGACCGCGACGAGCAGCAGCCGGACAACGTCCGCCTCCTGACGACCCTCACCGCGGAGGCCATCAGTCCCACGCACCCAGCTCACGGCTACTTCCGGAGGTGGCATGCCGAACTCCAGGAACTTGTCACCCAGGCACTGGACGATCTCGATCGCCGCGGCTTGTTCCGCGGACCGATGCCGACGAGCGAAGCCGCACGCCTCATCACAGCCCTGCACGAAGGCGCACACACACAGTGGCTGCTCTCGGAATGCGACTTCAGCCTGGCCGCCACGGTCCGCTCGCAGCTGCGGCTGTTCGTCGACATCGACCTGTAGCCCCGAGCCGGCCGGTGCGCATCAGGGGTGTGCAGTCCGGGTCGGTGATCGTTGTCGCGTGCCACGGGGTGTCCGCGTCGCCGACGAGTTGCTCCAGTCCGGCGCGTTCGGGCGGCTGTGGCTGTGTGGCGCGGAGCTCGGGCAGGGCCTCTTCGGCCTCGGTGCGCTCGGCCTGGTAGCGGGCGCGTTCCTGGGCCTGGTCCACGGAGGCGTTGTCGCCTCGCGACCATGGTCAGGCCTTCGTGACCGGGTCTCCGGTCGGGACGGGCTGCTGCTGCGACCGGTACACGCGGCGACCGGCGCCCCGGACGGGCCGCCGTTCCGCGCCGGCATCTCCGTCTTCGACGTGATGACCGGTCTGCACTCGGCCATCGGCATCCTCTCCGCGCTGCACCACCGCGACCTCACCGGTGAAGGCCAGCACGTGGAGACCAACCTGCTGTCCACCGCGCTCTCCGCGCTGGTCAACCAGACCTCGGCCTATGTCGCCGGCGGCGTCGTTCCCCACCGGATGGGCAACGCGCACCTGAGCCTGTTCCCCTACGAGCCGCTGCAAACCGGTGACGGCGAGCTCATCGTCGTGGCCGGCAACGACGGCCAGTTCCGCAAGCTCGCCGCGGTGATCGGCCGCCCGGAGCTGGCCGACGACCCGCGCTTCGACACCGTCGGCAAGCGCAACGACAACCGCGAGCAGCTGCGGCCGCTGCTGCTGGAGGCGCTGTCGACCAAGAGCGCGCTGGACTGGTTCGGCATCCTCACCGAGGCCGGGCTGCCCTGCGGGCCGATCAACACCGTCGCCGGCGGGGTCCGGCTCGCCGAGGACCTCGGCCTCGAACCGGTCGTGGAGGTCGGCGAGGGCGACCACGCGGTCCCCACGGTTCGCCATCCCATCCGGCTGTCGCGAACCCCGGCGAGCTACCGGCTCGCCCCGCCCGCGCTCGACGAGCACGGCGCCGACGTCCGCGCCTGGCTCTCCGCCCCGCGGGAGGACGACCGTGGTTGACGAGACCGACGTCCGGGAACTCATCGAACGCCCGGTGTACCCCACCGCGCTCGGCGCTTCCAGCCTGAAGACGATCACTCTGCTCGGCGCGGACCTGGCCCAGGACGTGATGGGCGAGGTGGGCTTCGGTGAGCTGGCGTTCTGGCTGGCCACCCAGCGAAGGCCCACTCCCGGAGAAACCCGGGTGTTCGAGGCGGTGCTCGCCGCACTGGCCGACCACGGCTTCACCCCCACGGCGATCGTCACCCGGCTGACCTACCTGTCCGCCCCGGACTCCGTCCAGGGCGCGCTCGCCGCCGGGCTGCTCGGCGGCGGCTCCCGCTTCCTGGGCGTCACCGAGGACTGCGGCCGGTTCCTGCACGACGTCCTCACCGGTGCGGAAGGCCCCCTGCCCACCGACGACGCCGGCTGGGACGCCCTCGCCCTCAAGACCGTGCGCGTGCAGCGGGAGGCCCGCCGGTTCGTTCCCGGCCTGGGACACCACGTACACAAGGAAGGCGACCCCCGCACACCGCGGTTGCTCGAAATCGCTGCGGAGGAGGGACTGTTCGGGCCGCACCTGTCACTGTTCGCGGCGATCGGCCGGGTCCACCCGCAGGTGCTGGGCAAGCAGCTGCCGCTCAACGGCGCCGGCGTATGCGGCGCGGCCCTGGCCGACCTCGGACTCCCCATGGAACTGCTGCGCGGCTTTGCCCTGCTGGCCCGCACCGCCGGACTGATCGGGCAGCTCGCCGAGGAGCTGCGCCACTCGGTCGCAAGCGGCGTCTTCCTGTCGGTGGACCTCAACAACCGGTCCGTCGACCCCGACCCCTACCTGTCGGACCCGCTCACCCACCACGACACCGACGGAGGTCGTCATGGCTGAACTGGCCGCGGTCATCGCGTCCACCCACCACCCCTTCTACTACCGGACCAGCATCTCCACAGGCGAGGACCGGCCGCCCTTCGCGGACGAGTGGGTGGCCAAGATCGAGCGCTTCCGCGAGACCCTGACCGCCGCGGAGCCCGACGTCCTGGTCATGATCGGCAGCGACCATTTCCACCAGCTGTGGCTGGACAACATGCCGCAGTTCCTGGTCGGCAAGGCGCCGGTGTTCGACGCCAACTGGTACAACGAAGAACGCGAGTTCGGCCTGCCGCGGATGCTGCTCAAGGGCGAGGAGGACCTTGCCGCGCACCTGCTGCGCGACGGCCTGGACCGTGATTTCGACCTGGCCTTCTCCAACGAGCTGCGGATCGACCACAGCATCACCTGCCCGATCATCACACTGCGGCCCGAGGCCGACCTGCCGATCGTGCCGATCTACACCAACATCTTCGCCCCGCCGTTGCCGCAGCCCAAGCGCTTCGTCCAGCTCGGCCAGGCCATCCGGGAGATGATCGAGTCCTGGGACAGCGACAAGCGGGTGGCCGTCATCGGCACCGGTCACCTGTCGCTGGAACTGGGCGGCCCGCGCCAGTTCGGCGAGCACGGTCCCGACCCCGAGTTCGACCGCAAGGCGGTGCAGTGGATCACCTCCGGTGACATCGAGGGATGCCTGGCCGAGGTGACTCTCGACAGCCTGCACGCCCCGGGCAACGCCACGCACGGGTTCATGGACTTCATGCTGATGATGGGCGTGGCCGGCGAGGGGACGAAGGCCGACCATGTCGACCCCCTCGACCTGTTCCACACGAGGGAGGCCTACTTCACCTGGTACCCGAACGGTACGCCGCAGCCGGTCGCCGTCCCGGCGAACGCGGCGGAGGTGGCCAAGTGAGCAAGTACCTGCTGAACACGTTCCTTTACACCATCGACCGTGACCCCGAACTGGTGGAGCGCTACCGCACCGACCCCTCTGCCACCGTCGAGTGGTGGGAAGGCGAGATCGCCGGCAAGCTGCTCAACTGCATCGACGCCGAGAAGACCACCTGGCTGGCCTTCACCGAGGACGAACGCCGCGCGCTGCGCCAGCATGACCACGTCACCCTGTTCGAGATGGGCGCCCACCCGTTCCTCACGCTCACCCTCTTCATCGCCATGTTCGAGCGCGACCACGGCCCGCTGGAGTACCAGAAGGCGTACGCCGAGCGCATGCAGCACATCCAGATGCCCTACCCCGACATCGCCACCTGATCCGACGACACCCGGCGACACCTGGCGGCCCGGACCACCCCGGCCCGGGCCGCCAGGAAACCGGCAACGTCCATCCGGCCGTCTCGAAGACGCTGCTCTCCGGACCCGGGACATCGCAGTCCGCGCCAGGCCGCCGGGCGGACGAGCCGCAGGAACGGCAGCGCGTGGCACTCCAGCCGGACTGCGCCAACCGGCCTGCCGGGTCCCCGAACTCGGTGCAGCCAGGTGACCAGCAGCGAAGGGCAGTGAACAGCACTTCATCCGACTGCTCGGCCGGCTGGTGCTTCTTCGCCGTTCCTCGACGTCCAAGAACATCGAATCGCGGACGGCCACGCTCCGAAACCCCACACCCACCGCCGCTCCTTGACCGGCGCGCCGCCCGCAGCGCGGTCGGCGACCACGGCCAGATGCCCTACCACGCCGCGCGCCCCCGCCGCTTCCGCGCATCTGCGGCGCCCACATACCCCGTGCGGCACGACAACAACAGCACCACGTCGGCGACGCTCACCTCCCGAAGGGAAACCGCCCGTGACAGCAGCTCCAGCGGAGCCACCCGGCTCCCGCGACCGAACCCCGGCCATGCCGTCATTTCTCCTGCTCACCGCTCTGATCGCCTTGTTCGAGGGATAGGACCTGTCGGTGTACGGCACTACGGTGCCGTCGCTGCTGGCCACGCCGTCGTGGCGTCTTTCCGAGGCAGAGGCCGGCGACATCGGATCCCTGGCGGCGCTCGGCATGCTCATCGGCGTCGGCGTCGCCGGGGCGATGGGCCGCCGCGTCGGGCCCCGCCGGCTCCTGCTGAGCGGCCTGTCGTCCTTCTCCCTGTGCACGCTCGCCTCCGGTGCGGCGGGCGGTCCCGGCACCTTCGCCGCCTCCCGCTTCCTCGCCGGCGTGGGCCTGGGCGTGGTGCTGCCCACGCTGATGTCCGTCGTCGCCGAGTTGACCCCAGCCGGGCGCCGGTCCCGCAACATCGGCGTCGTCATGGCGGCTTCCTGCCTGGGCTCTCTCAGCGCACCACTGCTCGGAGCCCGGCTGCTGCCCGACGTCTCCTTCCGCGTCCTGTACTTCGTGGGCGCTGCGGCGCTTGTCACCGTGGTCCCCTGGGCCCTGCTGCGGCTGCCCGACAGCCCTCTTCATCTGTTGCGCACCGGGCGCCCCGAACAGGCGGCAGGCATCACCGCCCGGTTCGGCCTGCCCGCAACGCAGCTGCCGACGGAAGTCCCGAGAGACCGTCTGCTGGGACTGGGGCTGCTGCTCTCGCGCCAGCTGGCTCTCACCACCGCGCTGTTCTGGCTGATGGCGTTCTGCGGACTGCATGTCAGCACAAAACATACACATGCGGTCGAGGTGGGTTCCCTTCCTGTCAGTGGTGTCCGACCCCCGTCACGGAGAAGTGGGGCTCGACCGTGCGCTACGTCAGCCTCCGCCGTAGGCCCGCACCTGCCGCTCCGTACGCGCTCCGCGACCGGCTTCTTCACGGCGGCATTCCTGGCCCGCAGCATCTCGTGCACGTCGGCGTCCTCGCCGCGTGAGGCCTTGGCCCGCTGCACGGATTCGTTCAGGGCGGGCCATCAGATGGAGGACCTCGGCGGGCTTTCCCGGCGCCGGCACATCGGGCGGCTCGCGGCTCGCCCGCTTCGCCTCGACGCTCTTGCCCATGGCCTCGGTGTACTCGTCGCGGAACTCGGGGTCGTCGCGGCTCATCGTCTCCATCAGTACCAGCGCCCGCTCGATCTCCGCCTCAGAGACTTCCACCGGCGGCGGGACCAGCCCGGCCGGGTCACGGATCTCATCCGGTCAGCGCAGCGCGTGCAGGACGATCGCGGCCCGGGACGGAAGCCGTTCCGACGGAAGGGTGGAGCGAAGGCCCGAGCGAAGGTCCGACGGAAGCCTTGCGATTCCTGGAGCGGTGCGATGCGTTGTCGCACCGCTCCACAGGGTCGGCCGCCTACGACTCGACTCCTCCCTCTGTATGCCTACTTGAGGGAGATCGTCGTCGTGCCGGAGGCGATCGGGCCGACGCGCAGGACTGTTCCGGTGAGGTCGGTGAACGACGTCGCCTTCACCTTCCTCTCGGCCGTGGCGCCGGTCCAGGGGACACCGCTGATTCCGCGCAGGGCGGGGAATGCCGATGCGCTGGGTGTCACCTTGTACGCCGACGGCTGGGCGTCGCCGATCTCGACCTCCACCACCGCCTGGGTGTTCGGCGGCAGCGTGACCTGGACGGAGTGCTGGCCCGGCGTGCGCCGTACGGACACCTTCACCGGGCCGCGCAGCGAGGGGACTGTCCCGTCGACCCGGGTCAGCGCGCCTGTGCGGGGCCGGATGCGGAACCCGGCCGCGCCCGCTTCGGTGATCTGGACGCCCAGCACATGGCGGGCGACCGCGTTGGCGGGGGCGGAGGCCCACGCGTGCGAGAAGGTCATGTTCGACTTCAGGGCGGGGTCCCAGGCCTCGGTGACGATCGTGGCCTTCAGGTCGTCGATCATGTGCAGCCAGGAGTTGGTGGCCTTCGACGTCATCAGTGCGAGCGCGGAGTCGGCGCGGCCGAGCCGGAACAGGGCGTCGAGGAGGAACTGGGCGCCGTACACGCTGACCTTCATGCCGCCGGCGGCGAGGGTGTCGCCGAGCCTGGTCAGCACCGTGTCGTCGAGGGTGTCGGCGACGCCGAGCGCCACCGGGAAGGCGGTGGCGTGCTGGGCGCTGTGGTCGGTGCCGACGCCGTCGATGAAGCGGCCTGCCGTGCTGTCGAGGAGGGTGGCGCGCATGGCGGCGGCGAGGGTGTCCGCCTGTCCGCGCAGGGTTTCGGCCTCGCCCTGCTTGCCGAGGACGTCCGCGCACTTGGCGAGGGCGTCGAAGGCCGCGTACTGGAAGGCGTTGACCACGGTGTTGACGGTAGTGAAGACGTAGCCGTCGCGGCTGGCGGTCGGCCAGTCGACCAGGTCGCCGAGGTCCTGGCTGCTCTTGCCGGGGTCCTTGCGGACGAGGCCGTCCGAGCCCAGGTAGGCGGTGAGGTTCTTGGCCGCGAGGAGGTCGTAGTCCTTGGCGAGCTGCCGGTCGTCGCCGGTGGCGAGGTAGTCCTCCCAGGCGGAGATCGCGCACATCAGCCGGTACTCGGTGGGCCAGGTGCCGCGGCGTGCCAGGTAGTCGTCGGACCAGCGGGCGAGGGCGTAGGAGCGCTGGACGGCGTACTCGGAGAGCTGGTTGATCAGGGCGTCGCCCTCGTAGGGGCCGCGCTCGCGGGTGGGGGTGTCCTGGTAGAGGTCGGCGCGGGTGGCCTCGATGGAGTAGCGGCACAGCTCCCACACCCGGTCGAGGTCGGCGTCGGAGCTGGTGAAGGAGGAGTGCGAGTCGTCCCAGTCGGCCTTCCAGGCGCGGCCCTTGAGCGTCGCGCCGGTCAGGTCGACGGTGGTGCGCAGCTCGGCCCAGCGGAAGCCGCGGTAGCCCCAGTGCTCGAAGCGCTGTGTGCCGTCGCGCAGGGTCCACACCTCCCTGTAGGTGTTGCCGGTGCGCAGGGCGTGTCTGACGGTGCCGTCGGCGTTCAGCTCCTCGCCCAGCCGGACCTCCACGGTGTCGCCGGCCTTGCCGGTGACCTCCAGGGCCAGTCCGCCGACGATCTCCCGGCCGAGGTCCACGAGCCAGCGGCCGTCGGCGGCCTCGGTGACGGCGGCGGGGGTGACGTCATGGAGGCGTACGGCTTCGAGAGGGGCCGGGACCAGGTCGGCGATGGCCTCGCGGGTTGCGGGGGTGTACCAGTCGGTGTCGTCGAAGCCGGGTGCGGTCCAGCCGACGGGTTCCTTGCGCAGGTCCCAGTACTCCTGGGGGACGGTGAAGTAGCTGGTGCCCGCGCTGCCCCGGGCGGGCAGCAGACCGGCTTGGCGGCGGGCCTTCCAGGTGTCTCCAGAGCCGACGGTGTCCTGGCTGCCGTCGGTGTAGGTGATCTCGAGCTGGGCCAGGAACTTCTGTTCCGAGGTGGTGTGGCACAGCGCGGCCAGCGCGTTGGCGGCACCGGTGCGCAGGGTGGGTGTGATGTCGAAGGACTGGTACGCGGTTCCGGTGCCGGAACGCACGGACGCGTAGCCGACAACGCCGCCGTTGCTCCACACCTTGGCCACGTACTGGCGGGTGGGTGTGGCGGAGGTCGCGGCGACGTGGAGTACGGCGGCGGCGACCTCCTTGCCCTTCTCCAGACGGTATTCGTGGCGCAGCAGAGCCCAGGTGTCGTCAGTGCCGTAGGAGGACAGGGAGGCCGCGCCGGTGGGGAAGGTGAGTTCGCCGTTCGCGACGGTGCCGGCGGCGAAGGTGCCCTCGTCGGAGTCGAAATCGTCCCGGATCAGCACGGTGCCGTCGGCCGCGGTGAAGCGGACGCTGTCGTACACCTGGGACTCCGTGAGGCCGTTGCGCAGGCCGACGTTGCCCGTCGTGTACCGGGTGTGGGTGGTGGTGTCGACAACGGTGCCGTTGACGGTGGTGGTGAAGGTGGAGCCGGTCATGGTGATCGAGAGGTCCACCCATGTGGCGGTGGTGACCGGGAAGGGCAGGGCGACCTCGCCGAGCACGGTGTAGGTCCCGTTGACGCACACGTGCTTGCGGAGCACTCCCGCAGTGGTGCCGGCGCGCAGTTGCCACATGTAGTTGTTGGAGGTGTCGGCGGCGCGGAACCAGAACCCGGCGGCGACCGTGGTGATCTTGAACCGGGCGGCGAAGGTGCCGTCGGTCATGGTGGGTCCGGCCGGGGCCCAGATGGGCTCGGCCGTCCACTGATTTTCCACCGACGTGGCCATCAGGACCGGTTCCGACCAGGTCGACCATCCCTGCGCCAAGGTCCTGACCCGCCACCAGTAGGCGGTACGGGGCTGGAGGGAGGGGCCGCCGTAGGGCAGGGCGGTCGACTGGGCGGAAGCGACCCTGTGGCTGTCCCAGACCAGCCGGCCTTTGCGGAAGCCGTCCGGGGTGACGGCGAGTTGCACCTGGTAGGCCCGCTGGACCGTGGCGGCGCCGACGTCGGGGACCTGCCAGCTGAAGCGGGGGCGTTGTGCGGCCGTGGCGCCCAGCCCCTGCGGCAGGAGGTCGGTCAACAGACCGGTGGGAGCGTCGGTAGCACCCGGGCCGCGCCCGGCGCGCGACACCGCCGCGGCCCGGGTTCCGGTGAGCACGACGGACGCGGCAGCGACGCTGCCCGCTTGGAGGACTCTCCGGCGTGACAAGGGTCTGGACATGAGTCCTCCGGGTGAAAGGTTTCAATCAGGTTTCCCGGAGGCTAAATGTCCGACGGAAAGCACGTCAACAGGTAGGACAAAACTATGGGAGGTCTGATTGAAACGATCCACTGAGGCGGTTCAGTTGACACCTGGGCCAGCGTCCCGCGCCACTTCGGGCAGCATGCGGACGACGATGACGGCCCGGCTGGCCACGAAGATCACCCACCTGCCTCGCCCGGCTCGCGTGACTCTCGGGTTCGAGAGGCGGGCCGTGTCTCGTCACGGTCAACGGCCGTGCCCGGCCCACGGGTTGGAGTGAGAACCGTGCCCGAGGAGATCGAGAAGACCGGCGACGGCGACAGGGTCGGCAGTGTCAGCGCGAGCCGGTACGCCCAGATCGTGGCGGAGCTGCGGAAGCTGGTGGAGACGGCCAGCCGCATCCAGTTCGCGATCGGCGACTACGCGCTGGAGGTCGAGCCGATGCGCGAGTACGGCGGCCAGGAGCGGAGCGAGCCGCCGTTCACGGTGAAGGAGTCGCTGTTCCGGCTGGCCGAGGACATCGGGGTGTCGTACTCGATGGTGAACCAGACGAGGTGGACGGCGTCCCGGTGGCCGAAGGATCGCCGGGGCGCAGGTGTCTCCTGCACGGTCCACCGGATCCTGGCGGGGATCGCGGACGAGGAGGAGCGGTTCGAGGCGATCGGCACCCCGCCGGCGGTGCCGAGTACATCAACACCTGACCGGGTTGGGGACGGCCCAGCCGTCCCCAACCCCCGCCGCAGGGAGGGAGGTTCGAGTTGTCCCGGCACCGCTGCTATCCCTCCGACACCTACGACGACGAATGGGCCCTCATCGAGCCCCTTCTCCCGCCGCCGGCCTGCGAGTCCCCCAAGGGGGGACGCCCCGAGAAGCACCCGCGCCGCGAGGTCGTCGACGCGATCCGCTACGTCGTGGACACCGGATGCAAGTGGAGGGCCCTGCCCCGGGATTTCCCGCCCTGGCGGACCTGCTACAACTTCATGGCCTGCTGGGCGGCCGCCGGAGTCGTCGGACAGATCCGCGACCAGCTGCGCAAACGCATCCGCCGCGAGATGGGCCGGGCCCCGGCGCGGTCGCCACCGTCATCGACTCCCAGTCAGTCAAGGCCGCCGGGACCGTCGGACGCGACTCGCGAGGCTACGACGGAGCGAAGAAGATCAATGGCCGCAAGCGGCACCTGGTCGTGGACACCAGGGGCCTGCCGCTGTTCGTCATGGTCACCCCGGCCGACATGACCGACCGCGACGCGGCGAAGGAAGTGCTGTTCCGGCTGCGGCTGATGCACCCTGAGATCACCGTCGTCCGGTCCGAATCCGGCTATACCGGACAGCTCGTGACCTGGGCGAAGAAGCACCTAAGCCTGACGCTCAAGACCATCAGCCGTCCGAAGGGCGCTGTCGGGTTCGTCATCCTGCCCCGCCGCTGGGTGGTCGAACGGTCGCTCGCCTGGATCATGCACGCCCGCCGTCACGCCCGGGACTACGAACGTCTCATCCAGCGCTCGGAATCTCTGATCACCTGGGCCGCGATCACGCTGATGACCAGGCGCATCACCCGCCGGTCCTCCCGCCGGGAGCTCACAGCCGCCTCCCGCGAGGCCAACCGGGACTGATCGTTCTCAAGTTCACCCTCGGTAACTCCGCCCGGACCGGCCCGTGCTCCCGGCGGGAGAACACTTTCCCACGAGGTAGGTCAGCTGGTCAGGATCCGCGACACCGATTCCCTGACCTCCGGCTTGCACACTGCGGCAGCAGGCCAGAACACGATGCCTGTGGAGGACAGCGAGGTCGATTCATCTCTGCGAGCACAGCGCGCGAGCGATGCTCCGTGTCTACATCACGCTGCCAGAACACGATCGAGCGCTGCCCGGCCTGCGGGCCCCCAGGTCGGCTTGCCGCCCGGAAGGCCCCGATCTCCGGCCTGGCCCATGAGGATGAGGAAGAGGCTCTTCATGGCGGCCAGCCCTCGGGCGCGCCGGATCGTCGTCTCGTCCGCATGCGCGTACACGTCGAAGAATCGAGAGGCGGCGCCCGAAGGAAGGAGCACCCATGCGGCCGCGAGGTCCCACGCCGGGTCGCCGGCGAACATGGCATCGAAATCGATCACACCCGACAGCGTTCCGTCCGAGACGACGACATTCGCCGGGTGGAGGTCACCGTGCAGCCATACCGGCGGGCCCTCCCACTCGGGGGCCGCAACGGCATCGTCCCAGACGGCCCGGACGGCCCGGACGGCCCGGACGGCCCGGACGGCCCGGACGTCGGCGGCAATGCCGCCGGGGGCAACGCCTTGCAAGAACTTCTCGAAGCCGTCCGTGCACTTCTTGGGGTGAGCGCCGCGGTCCGACATGGTGGGCGCCTCGGCGGGTGCCTCCACATGGAGCGCTCTGAGGAAGCCCGCCAGGGTGTCGGCCGCGTGGTCGCCGCGGCTGATCGAGGTGTAGTCCAGCGGCTCGCCGTGAACCCACGTCATCACAGTCCAGTGCTTGGGGAAGCGCGCAGACGGTTCACCGATCCGCACCGGGGTCGGCACCGGGAGCGGCAGGCGTGGGGCCAAGACAGGCAGCCATCGGCGCTCCTTGAGCTGGAGCTCCGGGGTGGGGGCCATGCGCTGCATGCGCACGGCCAACTCGTCCCCGAGCCGCCACATCTGGTTGCCCCAGCCGCCAGCCACCTCGCGGATGGCCAGCCCCGCAAGGTCGGGATGCTGTTCCTGCAGCAGCTCGCGAACCAGGTCAGCGGTGATCTCGATCTCAGAGTCGGTCATCGAAGCCACAGTACTGGGGCAAGCAGAGCGGCTCTCGCTCTCCAGAAGATCTAGCCAAACGACCTCCGCTGCGAGAGATCACAAAAGCACGCCTGGCATGTTCTGATCAGGAACAGGCACTGATCCCCGAGCGTTGCTCGACGGCGAGGGGATGGTCGGTGGGTTCGAGCTCGACGAAGGGGCGCTCACCGACCGGGCGGGTGTGGACGTGCGTCTTCAGGTTGAGTGTGGTGGTCGGGTAGACCGGCAGGTCGGTGGTGAGCCAGCCGAAGTACGGCTTCTCGGCTTCGCGGCCGGGGGTGTCCCACAGGTCCGCGGCCCGGGAGAAGCTCTCGCGGCTGAGCGAGACCCAGACGCCCCAGGAGAACACGTCGTTGCTGCCGATGACGGGTATCTCGATCAGGCCCTTGACGAAGTAGTGCTGTGCACGGACCACGCACTGGTCGGACGAGAGCAAGCAGTCGTCGGCGCCGGCGAAGGCCGGTTCCCATACGGCGGGGGCCTCGGCCGTGTAGTTCATCGGCAGCTCAGGGTGGTGGGCTCCGCAGCACGCGCAGGTGAACCCGAGATCACTGGTCATAGGGCTGGAGCCTGGTGACGGGCTTCGGTACCGCCTCCGGCGGGAGCCCCGCCCGCCGCCCTGCAGGGCCAGCTATCGCGCTCAGGCGCCAACCGGCGTGCTCAGAGGCCAACCATCGTGCTCAGTCTCAGCTTGTGTGACTGAGCACGACATCTGGCCTGGCAGGACAACTTCGATGCACAGCGCCTGCTGGCTCGCCCGGCGTGCGAACCGGGTCACCACCGGGCGCGCAGTACGCCGTCGCTGTCCGGGAGGGCAGCACAGAGCAGCGGGTGGTGTTCGGCGAGGGACAGGGGCAGCGCGCAGGCGGCTCGGGCATCGGCCACGTGGGCGCTGAGCGCCTGGTAGTCGGTGTCGTCGACGATCGCGTGGCTGATCGTCCCGTCCTGCGCCTCCCAGACGAACTCGATGGATTCCTCCTGGGGCAATGCGGCGAGGACGGCGCCGACGTCCGGGGTCAGGTCGGGCCAGACGGTCAGCAAGGCGCGTGGGCCGAGACCGGCGCGCACTGTGCCGAGGTTCTCTGGCGTGATTCGGTGCCAGCGTGCGGCGTTGCGAACGTAGCTCTCCTCGAGGAGCAACACATGCCGTGAGGCCAGCGCAGTGTGCACGCGTATCCAGAAGTGCTCGTCGGCTGGCTCCGTCACTTCCGCTTCGTCGACCTCGGCCGCGTAGGGCGAGGCCGTAAGCGGTTCCGGGAAGAGGCCGAGTTCCCGCGTACGGGCCACGGCGTCCGCACAGGGCCGGTCACTGCCCACGTACACATACTGGTCCCATCCGACGTGCACGGTGAACAAATCCCCCACCTCCAGTCGGCACCAAGCGCCTTGGTCGCGGAGCATGGCCCGGACCAGTTCCAAGGCGACCGGAAGAGACACCTCGGCCCCGTCGTGGTAGCCGGTGAGGTCGGGCGGGAAGAGCCCGCCGAGGCCGTGCCCCTCAACCGGTGGCTGCACACCGAAGTGGACGAAGCCGGTGACCGCAGGTTCGCGGATCTCCAACCGGTCGATGTCCGATGCCTCCGCGAAAGCGGTGATCGCCGCCAGGTACGCCGCTTCGAGAGGTCCGTGGTCGCTGACCGCGTCCTCGGCGCCGGTGTAGTGGCCATGCTCGTCGCGGTCGGCAGGGTCGTATGTGGTGATCCGGTGGACTAAGGCCGGCGGCACGCTACTCCTCGGACGGGGCGGAGGAGTGCCCAGCTTAGTGGCGGTGGCAGCCGCAGATCCGCGCGAAGGCGAAGAAGCGGGCCGCGTCCACGGGCGGTCTGGTCGTCTCCACCCGCGCAAGGTTCGGGTTCACCGCCGCACCGGGCACGACCAACGACGTCCGGTTCCGCGACATCACCCAGGCCCTGCCGCCGTGCTGGGCGGACCGGTTGTTCGAGGCCCGCGACGCCGGCGCCAGCGAGCGGCAGCTCCAGCGCATCGCCGCCGAAGGCCTCGCTGAGATGTACTTCCGGAACAACAACACCCGCGCCCACGACCAGGGCGTGGAGTGCACCGGCGTGGAGCACATCGACATCCAGCTCTGACACACGCAAGCGCCCTGCCCCTGGCATTCCAGCTGCCGGGGACAGGGCGCTTGCGCATCCTACGAGACCGTCCGGGCCGGGCGGCGCCGCGCCCACCAGGACAGGCACGGGGCGGTGGCCGCGCGGACGGCCTGCCCGAGCGCCTCGAGGGCCGCCTTCAGGCGCTCGGTGTTCTCCACGTCCGCGCAGCACCCAGCAGTTGCTCGGTGGTGGCGGCGACGGGCGCGTCGGTGGAGCGCATCAGCGGGGCCGCCGCGGTGGCGACCCGGGTGAGCGGCTCCCGTACGGCGGCCGCGTTCTGCTTGCTCGCCCGTCGGTCCCGGCTCAGCAGTTCTGCCGCCTGCCCCATGCCCACCTGAGCGCTCAGATGGTCCGAGCCACCGGCGATCCGGGCCAGGGCGGCTCCACCGAAGAACGCGAACGTGGCCAGCAGGAACGACCGTGCCCGCTCAGCGTTGGGTTCAGCGGGGGGCATGCCTACTCCACGAGCCCGAGACTCGCCTTCGTTTGCCGACAGGCTGGGGTCGACTGTCCCGGCGCCTGAGCGCGGAGCCGCCAGGCGAGGATGGTAAGGACCGCGTTCGTCACGAATCCGGTGTGCGCCGAGGTCCGTGGGGCCGTGAGGGCCGGCCGGAGGGCGTGGCGGCGTTCCGGCCGGCCCCTGGGGGCTTCAGGCCGTCGGGCGCTTGGCACGGGCGGTGAGGCGTTCCCAGTTGCGGTGGCCGATGTCGGCCTTCTGCTCGTCGGTGAAGGGCGAGTTCTCCAGGAAGGAGCGGGCTTCACCGTTGCTGGTGTCGACGTAGGGGAAACCGCCGGGGCGGAAGCCGTAGGTGAAGGGGTAGTCGGTGGAGTACAGCATTCGGTCGGTGCCCATCACTTCGGCGGTCCAGCGCAGGTAGCGGGGGCTGTTGGTGCCGCTGCCAGCGACCCAGAAGTTCTGCTTGAAGTAGTCCGCCAAGGGCTGACGCAGGCGGCCTGCTTCGCCGAAGAAGCCGGTGTGGTCGAGGTAGAACAGCGCGACCTCGCCCCAGTGCCCGGCGATTACCTGCAGGTCGGGGAACCGGTCGAAGACCCCCGAGAAGATCATGCGCAGGTACTGGACACCGAGGTCGTAGTACCAGCCGAGCCCGGCTCCGGCCAGAACGGGGCCCATGGGCTCGGGGAGGTTGGAGTAGTAGGCGTCGATGACGGGCTGGACCGGTGTCTGCGGGTGGAAGTGCAGCGGCACGGCCAGCCGCTCGGCCATGGCGTACAGCTCGTCGTTGTCCGGGTGGTCGGCCAGCTTGTCCCCGGTACGCCCGTACAGCATGGCGCCGGGGAAGCCCAGCTCGCACACGGCTCGCTCCAGTTCGGCCGCGGCCGCGGCCGGCGCCTGGGTGGGAATCGCGGCGAACGCCTGGAAGCGGTCGGGCCGGGAGGCGACGATCTCGGCAAGCTGGTCGTTGGCCTCGCGGGCCACCGCGACCGCGTCGGCCTCGGACAGATCCTGTACACCCGGGGACGACAGGGAGAGCACGGCGACGTCGATGCCCTGGTCGTCCATGTGGGCCAGCCGCTGCTCGCCGACCTCGTGCAGGTTCTTGGCGATGGGGTTGTCGCCGAAGCCGCGGGCGGGGATCTGCGGCGATCCGGCCCGCTGGTACGCCTCATGGACGGCCGGTACCACGGCGGTCTCTTCCACCCCGATGATCCGCAAACGGTCGGACATGGCGGTTCTCCTCGTACTGGTGTTTCCAGTGAAACTCCTTCAACGATACCATTGATACGTTCAATGGAAACATAAAAGCGATATCAGCGATAGCATCCAGGTTTCGGCGACGCTACCGTTGCTTCCATGGCTGTTGAACCGACCCAACCGATCCCCACCCGGCGCGCCGCGGAGCCCGCTACCGCCGCACGAGAACAGACGCGCCGCCGGATCATCGAGGCCGCGACCGGCCTGCTGGAGCAAGGGGGCCGCGACTCGATCACCACCCGGGCGGTCGCTGACGCCGCCGGACTGCAACCGCCCGCCCTTTACCGGCTGTTCGGCGACAAGGAGGGTCTGCTGGATGCAGTGGCCGAGCACGGTTTCACCCGGTTCCTGGCAGCCAAGCAGCAGATCGAACCCTCGCCTACGACCCGGTCAAGGAACTGCGCGTCGGCTGGGACACCGTGGTCGAGTTCGGACTGACCAACCCCGTGCTGTACACGCTCTCGCACGGCGAACCCGCCCGGTCCACGACCGTCTTCCGGATCGGCCTCGAACACCTCATGGACACAATCCGCCGCATCGCCGCTGCGGGACTCCTGCGCACAGAAGAGGGACTCGCGGCCCAGATGGTCCAGGCGAACGGAACCCGTGCTCTTGCCGCTCACCTGCCGGCCGCGATGAAGGGCACCGAATGGATCGGCGTGCTCACGCCTCGTCCCCGTCGTCCTCATCCAGCTCCGACGCGTCCGGATCGCGCAACGGGCGCAGGGCACCGGCTGCCGGAGTGGAGGCGGTGAAGCTGTAGCGGCCGAGCAGGTTCAGGTTGCGGTGCTTGAACGGGGAGAGCCGAGCGATGTCCTCCTCGCGAAGTTCGTGGCCCTCGGCCTGTAGCTGGGCGACTGCGGCGTCGATGTACTTCGTCGTCCACAGCACGATGGCGTTGAGGACCAGGCCGAGCGCGCCGAGCTGGTCCTCCATCCCGTCCCGGTACGCCTGGTGGATGGTGCCGCGCTTGCCGTGGCACACGTCGCGGGCGAGCTTGTGGCGGGACCCCTGCACGGTGAGCTGCCGGTTCATCTGCCTTCGGTAGGTGTCGTCGACCGGGTCGACCACCCGCAGCAGGTGCTCGGTCTTCGCGATCCGCTCGTACTCCGCGAAGGCCGCACCCAGCGGGGTGGGGCGCCCGTCGCGTCCGAACATGCGCAGCAGGTCGTAGGCGCGGACCTGGTTGGTGACCGGGGAACCGGCGACCTTCAGCATGCCGGTCTCGACGCCGGGCATCGTGGCCCGCCAGAACCGCTGGTCGTCCAGGTCGCGGAACCGCGGGCTGAAGTTGTAGCCGAGGATCTTGAACAGGCCGAACACCATGTCGGAGTACGAGGCGTTGTCCGTGGCCACCCTCTCCGGCTTGACTCCGCCGTCCAGGTTCAGCAGCGCGTCCAGGATGTGCAGCGAGTCGCGAGGGGTGCCGGGGACGACCATCTGCCGGATGCCCGCGACCTGGTCGTTGACGGCGTTGAGCCAGGTGATGCCCCGCTTGAACCCGAAGTACTTCGGCGACGGCGCCGTGCTGATCGTGCGGACGGGGACGACGAACCGCAGCCCGTCCACCGACGCGAGCAGCCCCTCGCCCCAGAACTTCACGATGGGCACCTCGGCCTGCGCGGCGATGAGTGCGACGATGGGGAGGCTCGTGTGAGCACCCCCGCACCCCGATCCCACCGGCGCCCGCGCGGGCCCGCCCACCGCACGGCCGTGCCCCGCGAGCCGATCGACTGGGCGAAGGCCGGGCGCCGCTCGGTCCGCCGGCGGGCCTGCGGCATGACTCACCCGGAGGCGGCGGCCGTCCTCGAGGAAGCCGAGCTGCAGCTGCACCTGTCTGCGACCACGAGGACCTGGTCAGCGATGAGCGAGGCCCGGCCGAAGTCGCTGAGTGGGCGCGCATCGTGCATCTGCTCGCCGACGTGGGCGGCGTGTACGACCCGGACGCCGACGCCGTGGTCCAGGACGAGCTCGCCGCCGCCGCCGAACGCGAGCGCGACCGGCAGCTGGAGGACGAGCGGCGCCGCCAGGAGGAGGAAGCCGAAGCCGCCCGCCGTGCCGCCCTCGCCCCCGACGTCCTGCGTCACGCCCTGCTGAGCACCCTCGCCCGCACCGGCCTCCTGGACGGGCTGAGCGAGGACGAGCGGGTCGCCGTCGACCGGCTGCCCGACTCCGACCCCGCGGCCGCGCTCGCCGTCAACGCACTGCTCGCCCGCGCCCATGAAGCCGGAGCCGGTCTGCGTCCGGGGGCCGCGCCGTGACCGGCGACCAGGACACGTTCGTCGCCGTACTGAAGTCGACCTGGTGCGGCAGGCACGCGGCACGAAGCGCTCACCGGCGACGGCTGGCCCCCGCTGGGGGAGCCGTGGTTCGAGGGCGAGGACGACCCTTTACTGTGTGTCGAGGGTCTGTTGCGTGAGCGCGAGGTTGTCGTCTCCCGCGCTGCCCCAGGCGTACACGATGGTGCTGGTCCCGCTGGTGAGGTCCAGGTCGGCGGGTCCGATGGCCACGGTGTCGGTGTTGGCGAGCACGACGTCGGTGTCGACGGTGCCGGCGTCGACGGTGGCGCCTTCCTGCTTCGGGTTGGTGAGGTCGACGAAGATGGGCCGGCCGCCCGCACGGACGTCGACGGCCGGGGCGGCGGCGACGTGCCGTACGGTCAGCCGTGTCTTGCCGTCGGCCACCGGGGCCACGTCGTCGGTGAACGCGGTCAGCTGGGGCTCGCCGTCGGTCGACAGGTGAGCGGCGACGGTCGCCTCGGCGCCTGCGGCCACCTTGAAGGAGGGGCCGCAGCCGACTCACGGCCCGACGTCATGGGCTGTGCCTTCAGTGGTGGCGGGTGCGGTGTCGAAGACTGTGCCGCAGCAGCCTGCGGATGTGGCGGAGTGACGGCATCGCGGGGGTGGGCTGGCCTGTCTTTCCCGGCCGCAGTGCCGTCTCTGAGGTTCCCCCGAGATGCGGGAAGAGGTGACAGAGGGTCAGATGGGTTTCACGAGAGGAGCCCAGACGATGCCTCGCTGGCGAAGCTCACCGCGTCCGAGACGCACCGCCTGGACCGCGTGATCGTCGCGATCGGCGTCAACCCCGCGCTCGGCACCGAGGTGCCCGGCACCCTGCTGCGCGACTACGTCGACGAGATCGACGGCGTGCGGGTGATCTACTAGGTGACCGCCCTGGGGTCGATCACGATCGTCGCGTACGTTGAGGCGTAGGGCCTCCCGAGAACCCCGCAGCAGCGCCCCGGACACCACCCTCGTCCGGGGCGCTGCTGCATGTGCTGCACGGTGAGTCCGCGCAAGACCCACGCCTACCGCACTCCGGCAGAGGTCTAAGCTGACCTCCTGAACAGCAGTGATGCGCTGAGCGCTTGAGCTCGCCATCGTTTGCCGACAGATACGCTGACCGCCGCATCCGGCCGGGGCCAGTTGTTGTACTCCCCGGGGCCCCGCCACCCTGGCGGGTGAGGCGGGCCCTCTGGGCGGCGATCGACGTCGGCGGTGAGACCATGCCGAGCTCGGTCGAGGTCATGGGGTTGGCCGAAGAGGCTGAGCAGCAGCTTCACGCCTCGACGATGATGGTGCCTATGGTCGATTCCGGGCCGGGCCCCTCCGGACGGTCGACCTTCCACCAACCCAGCACGTCCTGGTACTCCGGCTGTGAGATCGCACGTCCTTCGGCAGTCATCAGGCGTCCCTGATACGCCTGGGCGTAACGTGCTCGAACCGAGTAGACGCCGGGTTCGTCGGGAACAACGAGGTCGCACGACACATTTACCCACTCCGCCGGACCTGGGTTGTCTTCCGCCAGCGCCTCAACGTGCGTGTCGGCATTGACCACCTTCAAGCCGCCCCCGCTGCGCTGCTTGCCGTTCCATACCGAAGCCTGGGCTCGATCCTGGCCCGCCAGACCAACGATCACCTGGTTGATGGCGTTGCCACACTCCGAGCAATCATGCAGCACGTCGAAACTGACCTTGTGCGAACCTCCTCCGCGGACGTGTAACACGTCGGCCTGGCCATCGATCATCACGTTGCGGATCTTGAACCGAAATCCCGTCCCGCCTCCGTATGGCTCGACCATCTCGGTGTCGGAAGTGATAGCCGTGGTTCGGTGGACATCGCTGTGACTCATCTTGTCGGTCATATGCCAAGTAAACAGGTGGCCACTGACAAGGGCGGGCCCGCCCTTGAACGAGGTTGACACGTCAGCGTCAGAACACAGCTTCTGAGCCGTCGTACAGTACGACGCCGCGTTGGTGCCCGCCGGCTGACAACCCGCTTCAGCCGGCAGCCGGCAGCCGGCAGCCGACCCGTCCTCGTCTTCGTCCAGTTCCAGTGCGTCTGGATCGCGCAGCGGGCGCAGGGCGCCGGCGGCCGGGAAGCTGTAGCAGCCGAGCCAGGAAGCCGTCGACATCCGCCACGCCCTGGTCAATGCGAACCCCGACGTGCCGTTGGGCGGGCCGCAGCAGAAGGCACCGCCAACGTCCCCTGTATCGCGTCCTTGCGGTGCCAGGCGGGCGGGTCCGCGACGGCGCGGGCGGGCTGGACGGAGCTTCCGGGCGTTGACGGTTACGGGCCGGGGTGGACGGCCTGGACGCCGGTGCCCGCGTACGCCTTCGGCGTCAGAGTGAGCAGGAACCGGCCGCTGGGATGGGCGGGGGAGGGCCGGGCGGAGTGGATGGCGTGGACAGCGGCCCAGGAGTGCCCGAAGCGCAGCAGCTCCGTGGCGGTGACGGCTGCGTCGGTGTCGAACGCCTCGATCCGGATGAACCGCAGCCCCTTGACGTAGCTGAGCAAACCCGGCCGCTCGGCGTCACCGGCCGTCAGCGACAGCACCGGCGCATACAGATCACCGAGCCCGCCGGATGCCTGGACATGGAACGCGGCGACCGCCTCATTGAACGGATCCTTCGGGTCGTACAACGCTGCGGCTGTCGTGTGGTCCAGGACGACCGCGATCGCCGCCACTACGCGGGCGGCCGCCCGCGGACCGTGCGCGGTGGCGCCCAGACGCTCCAGCAGAGCCCGGGCCTTCGCCTCGGCCTCCGGGCTCGGCGCGCTGCCCAGGGCGGCAGCGCGCTCGGCGCGGGCCAGCTCGGCCCGCTCGGCGTACTCGGTCTGGGTCGGCGTGCTCTGCGCGAGATCCTCGACCAGGCTGCGGATGAAGACCGTCTATGAACGCCATCGCCTGTGGTCGGCCGACGGAACCTGGGAACGTCTGCTCCAGCAGGTCCAGGCCGCGGCCGACGCCGCAGGCGAGATCGACTGGGACATCTCGATCGACTCCACCATTGTCCGCGCGCACCAGCATGCGGCCGGCGCCCGCACCGACCCGCCTCCGGCCTCGGGATCACAGGGGGCCGACGAGATGGAACACTCAGGACGAGACGCCATGGCAGAGCCTCGTCGCCCGCCTGGTGGAGGTGGTGCTGGAGGTGAGGGCCTGGGCCGCTCGCGGGGTGGGTTCACCAGCAAGCTCCACCTGAGCGCGGACGGCCGCTGCCGCCGGTTGTTCCTGATCGTCACTCCAGGGCAGCGGGCAGGCTGCACCCAGTTCAAGCCGGTCCTGGAGAAGATCCGGGTGCCTAGACCTGGCCCGGGACGACCACGCAAGAAGCCGGACAGCCTCGCGGCCGACAAGGCCTACAGCAACGGCCCCATTCGTGAGTACCTGCGACGGCGGGGAATCCGCCACACCATCCCGGAGAAGACCGACAGCCAGGCCGCCCGCTTGCGCAAAGGCTCACGCGGCGGACGGCCGCCAGGCTTCGACGAGCACCGCTACAAGGAGCGCAACACCATCGAGCGTGCGATCAACCGCCTGAAACAGTCCCGGGCCGTCGCCACTCGCTACGACAAACGCGGTTACGTCTTCCTCGGCACCGCCACCGTCGCAGCCCTCACCATCTGGCTCCGCACGTGATCGGCCGGACAAGTCCTAGCCGGAACGTCGATGCCGCTGATCCGCCTGGTGGCGGACGCCGGAGCGCCAGCCGGGGGGCGGTGTCCTGCGGGTGTGCCAGGGACGGGAGCCGGTGTGCATCCGCACCGCGCAGACGTCAGCCTGGCACGAACAGGCGGTGCCGTTCCAGGTCGGCCACGACCATCCGGCCGGATGCCCGGTAGAGCCGTCGCCAAGCCCGCATCCCCGTACCCAGAGCATGCTCCCAGTCCGCAGCGGTGAGGTGGGGAGCAGCGTGGTGGGTCAGCCGGGCCACCGCCGTGATGAGGTCCGGATCCAGGAGGTCCTCCACGTCGGTGCCCAGCCGGTCGACTGCGAAGACATGAGTGAGGGCGGCGGCGGCCTGTTCGGCGGCTTCGCCGTCGGCGCTGTCGGCGCTGTCGACGCCGACGGGGTGATCGGGGAGGAACGCCCCGGCGTGGAGGCTTCGTAGTGTGGGTGACCAGCCCAGACAGACTGCATGGGCGAGAAAGAACACCGGGAGATACCGGTAGCCCGGGACCGCCGACGGGGTCTCGGTGTAGGGGTGGCCCAGCACCCGGCCGTCGTGCAGCAGTTCCGTCACGCGACGGCCCGAGCCGTCCACGCGCTCCCGGAACTCGACGCGGTACATGGCCGGCGGCTCGTTCGTGGAGCTGCGCGGCAGGCCCGCAGGGTCGTGGCGGGCGGTGTCCCTCAGGCGGCTCGTCATGCGTTCACCACGTGACCTCTCTCGGCGTACGCGGTCACGGCCGCCCGCAACTCCTCGTCGTGCGCCAGGGCGGGGTCGAGGAGATTGAGCACCCGGCGCGCGGCGTCGGGGAGCGGGCCGCGGGCCGCGGCCGTGGCAGTGTCCGCGGCGACGTCCTTGACCGGTGCCCCGGCGCCACGCAGGTGCAGCAGCCACGCCGCGATCACCTGTGCGGCGGCCTGCGGCACCCGGCCCCCGGCGCGTTCCGCGCGCAGCACCGGCAGGACGCGGACCGGGAGTTTCTGCGAGCCGTCGGCGGCGATCTGGGCGAGGGTGTGCCGTATCCGGGCGTTGGCGAAGCGGGTCAGCAGTGCCTGCTGATAGGCGGCGAGGTCGCCCGGGGGCAGCCGCAGGTGACGGGAGGCCTCCGCCCACCACCGCGTCAGCCGGTCGCGGCACCGCGCGTCGGAGACCGCCTCGGCCACCGTGTCGTGCCCCAGCGCGGAGCCGGTGTAGGCGAGCAGCGAGTGGCCGCCGTTGAGCAGCCACAGCTTGCGCTCCTCGTGGGGTGAGACGTCGGAGACGATCCGCGCGCCCACCTCGTCCCAGGCGGGACGCCCCGCGGGGAACTCTCCTTCCAGCACCCACTCGGAGAACGGTTCGGTCATCACCGGCGCGGCGTCCTCGCCGCCGCCGGCGGCGCGCAGTGCGATGACGTCCTCGTCGGTGGTGCCGGGCGTGATGCGGTCCACCATCGTCGTCACGTACGAGGCATCGCCTGCGGCGGCGACGAGTTCGGGCCGCCCGGTCGCCTCGGCGAACTCCCGCACCACGCGGTGCAGCACGCGCCCGTTGCCGGGCAGGTTGTCGCAGGAGACGAGGGCGACCGGACCGTGTCCGGCCGCCCTGCGCGCCGCCAGACCGCCGAGCAGCCGGGCGGCGGCGGTGGCGCCGGGAGCCCGCACGTCCGCGCGCAGCGCGGCGATGTCCGCGGCGACGTCCGCCCGGCCGGTGTCGAGACTGTCGGCGACACCGCCGGCGCGGGTGTAGCCGGCCTCGGTGACCGTCAGGGTGACCACGGCGAGCGCGGGCCGCTCCCAGTACGCGAGCCACGCGGCGTGGTCCCCGCCCGGATGCGCGGCCGACAGCGAACTCACCAGTTCGTGGCGGTCCCGGTCGGAGTCCCGGGTGACGAGGGTGTAGAGGCCGTCCTGGGCGGCCAGCGCGTGGGCGAGTTCGGGACGGCGGCCGGAGAAGGCGGCGATGCCCCATCGATCGGCGTCCGGTGCGCGGTCGGTGTACCACGCCTGGTGCGCGCGGAAGAACCCGCCGAGCCCGAGGTGGAGGATGCGGACGGGGGCTGCCTGCCGGGCGTCGCGGCTGCGCGAGCGGGAGAGGCGGGGGACGGCGGTGCCGGGTGCCGGGCTCACAGTTTGAACGCCTTCCGCGGGTTGACGGTCACCAGTTCGGTCGCGGTCTCGAACGCCTCGTCTTCCGTGAGGCGGTGCTCGGCGACGAGTTCGGCGAGGAATCCGCAGTCCAGACGGCGGGACATGTCGTGGCGGGCCGGGATGGAGCAGAAGGCGCGGGTGTCGTCGACGAAGCCCGAGGTGCGGGTGAAACCGGCGGTCTCGGTCACCGCACGGCGGAAGCGGCCGATGGCGTCCGGCGCGTCGAGGAACCACCAGGGGGCGCCCGCGTACACCGACGGATAGAACCCGGCCAGCGGGGCGATCTCCCGGGAGAAGACGCTCTCGTCGAGGGTGAACAGGACGAGCCGGAAACCGGGACGGGTGCCGTGACGCTCCAGCAGGGGCCGCAGCGCCCGGGTGAACTCGGCCCGTACGGGGAGGTCGTGGCCGGTGTCCGGGCCGTACCGGTGGAACGTGGGGCCGTGGTGGTCGCGCAGGACGCCCGGGTGCAGGGTCATCGCCAGGCCGTCCTCGCAGGACATCCGGGCCATCTCCAGCAGCATGTTCCGGCGGAAGGCGGTGGTCTCCGCCTCGGACGCCTCGCCCGCGAGGGCGGCCCGGTAGATGCGGGCGGCCTCGGCGGGCGTCAGCGGGTCGGTCCGTACGTCGGCATGGCTGTGGTCGGCGGACGTGGCGCCGTGCTCGACGAAGTAGCGGCGGCGGGCCTCGAGCGCCCGCAGGTATCCGTCGTAGTCCCCGGTGTCGAGGCCGGCGGCCTCAGCCAGCCGCGCCACGTTCTCGGTCCAGTCCGCGCGGCCCGGCTCCAGATAGCGGTCCGGGCGGAAGGTCGGCACGACCCGCCCCCGCCAGTGGGGGTCCTCGGCGAGCTCCCGGTGCGCCGCGAGGTCGTCGCACGGGTCGTCGGTGGTGGCCAGAACGTCGATGCCGAAGCGCCGGAAGAGGGCGCGGGGCCGGAAAGCGTCCTCGGTGAGCCGCTCGGCGATCCGGTCGTAGATCCGGTCCGCGCTGTCCGGACCCGGCCGTTCCGTGACCCCGAAGATCTCGGCCAGTTCCGACTCCAGCCAGTGGCGTACCGGGGTGCCCCGGAAGACGGCCCAGTGCTCGCAGAGCCTGCGCCACACCGCACGCGCCTCGGGCTCCGCCAGGGTGCCGTGGCCCACCCCCAGCTCCTCCAGGGGCACACCGTCGGCGTGGAGCAGACGGGTCACGTAGTGGTCCGGGGTGATCAGCAGGCTCGCCGGGTCGCTGAAGGGCGTGTCGTCGGCGAGCATGCGGGCGTCGACATGGCCGTGGGGGGAGAGGATCGGCAGCTCGCGCACACTGTCGTAGAGCCGGCGGGCGAGCGCGCGCACCCCCGGATCGGCGGGCAGCAGACGGTCGGGCGACAGCTGGAGGGGGGTGGTGGAACCTGACATGCGGTGAAGTGTCGATCGTTCAGGAGCAGGACAGCAATCGGTTGCCATGAGTTGCCTCGGGTGCTTGCCTCCCGGGGGAGGACCGTGGTCGGCTGACGGTCATGACCACGCACCTCACCCCGACGCCCGGCGGAGCCGGCCCCCGGCCCGCCGCGCGGATCGGGAGCCCGGACGAGATCCTGACCGAGGAACGGCTGAGGCGGTTCGTCGGTGAACAGCTCGCCGGCGAGGATTTGGACGGGCGCAGGGTCTGCCTGGTGGTGCCCGACGGCACCCGCAGCTGCCCGCTGCCGCTGCTGCTCTCCGCCCTCCACGCCGCGCTCCACGGACGGGTGAGCCGGCTCACCGTGCTGATCGCGCTCGGCACCCACGCTCCCATGGCGGAGCCCGAACTGGCCGCCCACCTCGGCTACCGGGAAGGGCACCTGGAGCAGACCTATCCGGGCATGACCGTCGTCAACCACGAGTGGTGGGAGCCCGGTACCTTCACGTCGGTGGGCGCCATCCCCGCCGACCGGGTCGCGGAGCTCTCCGGCGGCCGTCTGCGCCAGGACGTCGACGTCCGGCTGAACCGGGCGGTGGTGGAGGCCGACGTGGCGCTCGTCGTCGGACCGGTGTTCCCGCACGAGGTGGTCGGCTTCTCCGGCGGCAACAAGTACTTCTTCCCCGGCGTGGCCGGCCCCGAGATCATCGACGTCTCCCACTGGCTCGGAGCGCTCATCACCAGCGCCGAGATCATCGGCACCCGCGGCATCACCCCCGTCCGCGCGCTGATCGACGAGGCCTCCGCGCTCATCCCGAGCCGCCGGCGCGCGCTGTGCGTCGTCGTCCGCTCCGGCACGGGCGACCTGCACGCCGCCGCGTACGGCGCCCCGGAGGACGCGTGGTCGGCGGCGGCCGACGTCTCCGCCGAGACCCATGTGCGCTACCTCGACGCTCCCGTACGGCGGGTGCTGTCGCTCATGCCCGCCAAGTACGACGACATCTGGACCGCCGCCAAGGGCTTCTACAAACTCGAACCGGTGGTCGCCGACGGCGGCGAGGTGATCCTCTACGCCCCGCACGTGAGCCGGATCTCCGAGATGCATCCGGAGATCGAACAGGTGGGATACCACTGCCGCGACTACTTCACCGGCCAGTGGGACCGCTTCAAGGACCTCCACTGGGGCGTCCTCGCGCACTCCACCCATCTGCGCGGGGCCGGCACCTGGGACCCGGAGAACGGGGAGCGCTGCCGGGTGACCGTCACCCTGGCCACCGGCATCCCGGAGGACGTTGTCCGCGCCGCCAACCTCAACCACCTCGACCCCGCAGAGGTGGACGCGGCGGCGTTCGCCGCCGACCCGGACACCCTGGTGGTGCCGGAGGCCGGCGAGGTCCTGTACCGGCTGCGCAGGCCCGGCGCGGGTGGGGACCGCTGAGATGCGGACGGCGTGGCTGGACGTGTCCGCAGGCGTCGCCGGGGACATGCTGCTCGGCGCCCTGCTCGACGCCGGCGCCCCCCTGGACGGCGTACGCGCCGCGGTGGACGCGGTGCTCCCGGACACCGTGCGGCTGACCTGCGAACAAGTCGTCCGGGCCGGGATGCGCGCGACCCGGGCGGTGGTCTCGCCCACGGCTGCCGACCAGCCGCACCGCACCTGGAGCACCATCCGCGCCCTGATCGAACAGGCGCCGCCGGCTCTGCCGGAGCGGGTGCGCGGGCACGCCCTCGCCGTCTTCGCCCGGCTGGCCGAGGCCGAGGCGCATGTCCACGGGGTGGACCCGGAGGACGTCCACTTCCACGAGGTGGGCGCCTGGGACTCGGTGGCCGACGTGGTCGGGGTCTGCGTGGCACTCGACCTGCTCGGCGTGGGCCGGATCACCGCGAGTCGCCTCGCCGTCGGGGCCGGCACGGTGCGGACCGCGCACGGCGAGATCCCGGTGCCCGTCCCCGCCGTCGCACGGCTCGCCACCGGCTGGCAGGTGTTCGCCGGCGGCAGGGGCGAACGGGCCACACCCACCGGAGCCGCTCTGGTCACCGCGCTGTCCGAAGAGTGCTCAGACCTGCCGCCGATGCGCCTGGAGGCCACCGGCGTGGGCGCGGGCACCCGAGACACTCCGGGGCGCCCCAATGTGGTCCGCGTCCTGATCGGCACGACGGCACCGGCGGGCAGCGACCCCGGCGACCCGGGGGAGGAGGTGGTCCTGGAGGCGAACGTGGACGACCTCGACCCCCGTCTGTGGCCCGGCGTGCTCGCGGCGCTGCTGGCGGCGGGCGCCTCGGACGCCTGGCTGGTGCCGGTGCTGATGAAGAAGGGGCGGCCGGCCCACACCCTCCGCGTGCTCGCGCCGTCCGGGCGGGCGGGCGCGCTGCGCGACACGGTCTTCCACCAGACCAGCACCCTCGGGGTGCGCGAGCACCGGGTGCGCAAGACGGCGCTGGACCGCGGCTGGTGCGACGTCGACGTGCTGGGAAGCCGCATGCCCGTGAAGGTCGGCCACCACGACGGGACCATCGTGCAGGCCACGCCCGAGTTCGAGGACGCCGCCCAGCTGGCCGCCGGCCTGGGCCTGGCGCCCCGGGTGGTGCTCGCCGCCGTCGCCGCCGCCGCGGCGGAGCGAGGGCTGACCCCCGGGGCACCGGTACCGGCGGACCTCGGACCCCGTGAACCGTACGGCGGTGCTGCGGCGGACTGATCCGCGGCCGGCGCCCCGACACGACGTCGCCGGCCGTGGTGGAGGGGCGGCGGTGGCGGCACGGCGGTGGCGGCACGCCAACGGCGCCGCACGGCGGAGCGAGTCGGCGCGCGAGCCGCCGGGCGGCTCGCCCGGTCAGTCGGAGGAGGGCGCCGCGATCTGCGCTGCGAGATGCCCCGCCCCGTAGCCGTTGTCGATGTTGACCACGGCGACCCCGGGCGAGCACGAGTTGAGCATCGACAGCAGCGGCGCGACGCCGCCCAGTGCCGCGCCGTACCCGACGGAGGTCGGCACCGCCACCACCGGTGCCGCGATCAGACCCGCCACCACACTGGGCAGCGCCCCGTCCATCCCGGCGGCCACCACCACGACCCGGGCCCCCCGCAGCCGGTCGAGATGGGCCAGCACCCGGTGCAGACCGGCCACCCCCACATCGACCACCAGTTCACAGGGCCGGCCCAGGTGACGGGCGGTGAGTTCCGCCTCACGGGCCACCGGCAGATCGGACGTCCCCGCCGCCAGCACCATGACCCGGCCGCCGGAGGGCTCCGGCGGCTCGGGGGGCCAGACCAGCAGGCGTGCTTCCGGATCGTGCGTGGCGTCCGGCAGTTCGGCCAGGACGGCGGCCGCGTGCTCGTCCGAGGCCCGGGTGAAGAGCGTTGCCGCGGCACGGGAACGCACCGCCGCCGCGATGGCACCCACCTGCCGCGCCGTCTTCCCCTCGCAGTACACCGCTTCCGGGTAGCCGCGCCGCGCGGCCCGGTCGTGGTCGAGCCGGGCGAAGGCCTCCAGCTCCGTCGGCGGCGTCCAGGCCTCAGCCATGGGACACCTCCACCAGCGGCAGGGTGAACGCGCCGGACTGGATGCCCGCCAGGTCCACCGCCACCATCCGGAAACCCGCCTCGCGCACCGCGGCCAGCAGTTCCTCGCGGAGCGGCCCGGCTGCCCGAGCGATGTCCGCGACCGGCAGCTCGATCCGTGCGACGTCGCCGTGGTGCCGCACCCGGCAGTCGCCGAAGCCGAGTCGGCGCAGCGCCTGCTCGGCCTGCTCGATCTGGCCCAGCTTCCCCGGGGACACCTCCTCGTGATGCGGGACACGGGAGGCCAGGCACGGCGCGGCGGGCTTGTCCGCGCACGGCAGTCGAAGGGCGCGGGCGACGCTCCGCACCGCCTCCTTGTCCAGGCCGGCGTCGGCGAGCGGTCGCAGCACGCCGTGCCGGACCGCCGCACGGCTGCCCGGCCGGTCGGGGCGGCGCACGTCGTCGGCGTTCTCGCCGTACGCGACGGCTGTCAGCCCGTGTGCCGCCGCGACCTCGTCGGAGATACGGGTGAACAGCTCGTTCTTGCAGTGGAAGCAGCGGTCGGGACCGTTGGCCCGGTAGGCGGGCAGTTCGCCCTCGTGGGTGCGGACCTCCACCACCTCGGCACCGATGTGCGCGGCGACCCGGTGAGCGGCGGCGCGCTCGTCGGCGGCGAGGCTGGGGGAGACACCCAGTACGGCGACGACCCGGTCGCCGCCCAGCGCGCGCACCGCGAGCGCCAGCAGGACGGAGGAGTCCACCCCACCGGAGAAGGCCACCCCCAGCCTTCCCGAAGTGGGCAGCAGCGCGCCGACGCGATCGGCTGCCCGGGCGTCGGCCCCCGTGAGGGAGGCGCTTTGCACGACTGTCATGACTGTTTCCTTCGTTCGTCCGCGGGTGAGTCCCCGCACCGGGTGCGCGATGTGCCGGCCTCACGTGGTCGGTGGCGGGGGCGGCGGTGGCCGCCGCGGACCGCCGCGGCGGCGGCGCCCCAGGGGGCCCCGCCGCCATCGGTGCCGCTCGTCGCGATCACGCCGGCCCGGGTTCGTCCGCGGGGCCTGCGGACGGCGTTTTCCGTGCCCCGCGTTCGGCCAGTTCCGCCACGATCTCCCGGAAACGGGCGTCGCTGAGAGGGTAGAACCGCATCACCAGAGCGGCGACCAGCGCGCAGAGCGCGGGCACCACACCGGCCGCCAGCCGGATCGAGGTCAGCGCCCCGTCGGACTGCACCGCGGCCGTGCCGGAGTAGCCGCCGAAGGCGAGGAGGTACCCCAGTGCCGCTCCGGCCAGCGCCTGGCCGATCTTCCGGGTGAAGGAGAAGACGGCGTACGTCGCACCCTCCGTCCGGTAGCCGGTGCGCCACTGCCCGTACTCCACGGCGTCCGCCTCGAAACTCATCGTCAGCGTGTTCAACGTGTTCATGCCCAGGTTCATGACCACCCAGGCCGCCACGGCCAGAGCCACCGAGGCGCCCGGCGCCAGCACCACTCCGACACCGCCGACACAGGTCAGCCCGGCACCCCAGCCGAAGAGGAACTTCTTGCCGTACCGGCGGACCAGCCGTGGCGCCAGCGGGACGATCAGCAGCAGGGTGGCCGCGCTGCACAGGTTGAGCACCAGGTAGAGGCTGGAATCGCCGAGGACGTCACGGGCGTAGTAGGCCGCGATGCCGATCACGGTCGAGTAGCCGGTGAGGAAGACCAGCGTGCTCAGCGACAGCAGCATCAGCGGACGGTTGACCCGCAGCACGGTCAGGGTCTGCCGCAGGGTGACCCGCTCCCGGTCGCGCCGCACCGTCTCCCGGCACGTGAAGAAGGTCAGCAGGTAGAACGCCACGCCCAGCGGTACGAACCACCAGGTCAGCGTCGAGAACAGGCTCTGCATGTCGACCTTGCCGAGCTGCGAGCCGACCAGTGCGCCCAGGGCGATGATGATCGTGACGGCACCGACGCCGCGGGCCGCGCCGAGCCGGGTCCGCTGGTCGGGCGCCTGGGTCATCACGGTGGCCAGCGCGCCGTAGGGGATGTTGACGAGGCTGTAGGCCAGACCGATCAGCGCATAGGTGACGTAGGCGTAGACCAGCTGGAGGCCGGAGGGCAGGTCCGGGACGTGGAAGAGGGCCACGTTGAGGAGCAGCAGCGGGAGGCAGCCGAACAGGATGAACGGGCGGAACTTGCCCCAGCGGGTCTGCACACGGTCCACCAGGCGTCCGGCGATGAGGTCGGTGACCGCGTCCCAGGCGCGGATCACCAGGAACATCGTGCCCACCGCCGCCGGGCTCAGCCCGACCACGTCGGTGTAGTACAGCAGCAGGAACATCGCGGAGAACTGGAAGGCGACGTTGTTCCCGGCGTCGCCCGCACCGTAGCCGATGACCCGGAGGAGGCTCAGGCGCTCCGTCGGGCCGGCGTTCCGTGCCCCGGTCGCGGATTTCTGGCGGGCTTGCGTCTCAGACATCGTTCCTCCAACGGCGGCGCACGGAGAACGCGGCGCTCTTCGGGCGCCGGTCGCGGGTGAACAGGCCCTTCTTGTTGCCGTCGACACGGCCGGTCTCGACGCGGGTGGCGAAGTCCGCGAAATTCCAGATGTGCTCGCCGACGACGGCGTCGACCCGGTCGAACACCCGGTGGTACATGGCGAGGAACCGCTCCTGGTACTCCTCGGACCACGGCACGTCCGTCACGCTGTGCAGACCGGACAGCGTGTCGACGCCGTACTCGGTGACGATGACCGGCTTGCGGTGCAGCCGCGCCCAGTCGTTCAGCTCGGCTTCCAGGGCGGCCTCGGCCGCCTCCAGGTCGCCGGCGTTCACGTACCAGCCGTAGTACCGGTTGATCATGACCACGTCGGCCAGTTCGGACACCAGGCACTGCCGTGCGGCGTCGTGCATGACGTTGACGAAGCCCACCGGACGGGTGGGGTCGAGCTTGCGGGCCTCCTCGAACAGCGGGGCGAAGTACTCCCGGGCGGCGGGCACGGCCGACTCGGGCTCGTTGGCGATGCTCCACAGCACCACGCTCGGGTGGTTGCGGTCCCGCTCGATCAGCTCGCGCAGGGCCCGCAGATGGGTGCGCCGGGTGTCCGGGCCGATCGTCTCGTCGGTGTAGGTGGCCCGCGCCGGTCCGTGTCCCGCGATGGCCGGCAGCTTGAGGTTCATGCCGACGGCCGCCGTCTCGTCGATGACGACGACGCCGTGCCGGTCCGCGTACTCCAGGACCTCCTCGGCGTACGGGTAGTGGGCGGTGCGGAAGGAGTTGGCACCGATCCACTCCATCAGCTCGAAGTCGTGGACCATGAGCGCGTCGTCGTGGCCCTTGCCGCGCACCGGCGCGTCCTCGTGCTTGCCGAAGCCCTTGAAGTAGAACGGCTCGCCGTTGATCAGGAACTCGGTGCCGCGTACCTCGACGGTCCGCACGCCGACGGGCAGGACGTAGGAGTCGCTCACCCGGCCACCGTCGTCGAGGAGCAGTGCCTCCAGGGCGTAGAGGTATCCGTCGCCGGGCGCCCACGGGTGGACGTCCGGCACCCGCAGCACGCCCTCGGGCCCCTCGGCGGAGGCGACCTCGGCGCCCTCCGCGTCCCGCAGGACGACCCGCACCCGGTCCAACTGGTCGGCTGCGCCGTGCACGGCGTAGCCGACCGTGCCGGTGGTGCCCTCCAACCCGGTGTCGACCGTGATGTCACCGATCCACGCGGCCGGGGTGGAGTACAGCCAGACCGAACGGTGCAGGCCGGCGTAGTTGAAGAAGTCGTGGAAGTACCGCTGGCGGCGGCCCCGTGCCGTCTCCTCGACATAGCCGGGCGGCACGGAGGCCCAGGTCAGCTCGTTGTTGACGACCACGGTCACACGTGCCTCGGCCCCCGGCGCCGCCTGGCTGGTGACATCGGCCTCGAAGGGGGTGTAGCCGCCCTCGTGCTCGGCGACCAGGGTGTCGTTCACCCAGACCGCAGCACGGTGGGTGGCGGCGTCGAAACGCAGCACGATCCGCTGCCCCGACCATCCGGCCGGGACGCGCACGGTGGTCTGGTACCAGGCGTCGCCGACGTGATCGCGTACGGCGGTGTCCGGAACGACATCGTTGTAGCTGGCCGGAACCGGCATCTCCCGGGCCTCGGGCAACCGTGAGCGCCACCAGCCCGCGTCCCGCCCGACACCTTGCGGATCGAGGCGGAAGGCCCACAGGCCGTTGAGGGACCTGCGTTCTCGCGTCGAGGTGTCCCGGGGAGGAAGCATGGGGGCTCCTTGGCTGCGCGGCGACGATGCCGACGTCTCGAGGTGGATACCGGGACATTAAGCTGCCGTGAAATTCGCCTGGCAAGCGGTTGCCACCAGTTGCCGCGAGGCCCGGCGCGACGAGCGGAGGCGACACCCATGGCACAACCCCCTCACCCACCCGGAAACGGGGAAGGCGCTCGGGCACGGACCCGCCCGCCGACGATCTACGATGTCGCACGCGCTGCAGGTGTCGCGGCCTCTACCGTGTCCCGGGCGTTCTCCCGGCCCGGGCGGGTCAACGCCGAGACGGCCGAGCGCATCCGCGCCGTAGCCACTGAGATGGGCTACCGCACCAACTACCTGGCCAGGGCGCTGCCCACCGGCCGGACCTCGATGCTCGCGCTGGTGACCTCCGACGTCACCAACCCCTTCCACGCCGAGATCATCCGCGGTGCCGAGGCGGCCGCCACGGAGGCGGACTACAGCATCCTCCTGATCAACGCGCAGGAGGACGACCGGATCGAACGCCGCAACATCGAACGCGCGGTGCCGAGCGTCGAGGGGATCGTGCTGGCCAGCACCCGCATGTCGGACTCGGCGATCCGGATGATCGCCAAGCAGCGGCCCACCGTGGTGCTCAACCGCGACATCGCCGACGTGTCCAGCATCGTCACCGACAACCTGCACGGCGCCCGGCTGGCCATGGACCACCTGGCCGGGCTCGGGCACCGGGCCGTGGTCTATCTCGCCGGACCGGAGCCGTCGTGGGTCGACGGGATGCGCTGGCGGGGCCTGAGGGAGGCGGCCGGTACCGGCCTGCGCGTACAGCGCGCCGGACCCGTCCCGCCGACGATCAGCGGAGGCGCCCAGGCGGTCGCGGAAATCCTGCACTGCGGCGCCGGCGCGGTCGTCGCCTACAACGATCAGGTCGCCATCGGGCTGATACGGGGGCTCCAGGCCGCCGGGGTACGCGTCCCGGAGGACATCAGCGTCATCGGATTCGACGACATCTTCGTGGCGGACCTGGTGCAACCGGGCCTGACCACGGTGGCGGCACCGCTGCGCGCCGAGGGCCACATCGCGGTGCGCGTGGTGCTCGGTCTGATCAACGGAGCCGTCGTCCGTGCCGACCAGCCGCGGACGCTTCCCGTGCAACTGATCACCCGCCGTTCCACCGCGGCGCCGAGGGGCTCCGGACGAAAACGGCGACACCGGTGACACCCGTGGGGCACGGCATGGCAGTCGGGCGACCAACGCAGGGAGATCGGGGCCGCAGTAGCTGACCGGGCCGTCATGGACGGCATCATCACGGCCGGCACGGACACCGATGCGACGAGTGCGATGCCGACGGTGCCGCCGATGCCGTAGTACTCCAAGCAGTACTTCGATGCCTGACCTGGGGGAACGGCGAGCGGTGGGAGTGTCGGCGGGCAGTTGGCCGTCTCGGGCGGCTTCTGCCCGCACACCCCTCGAAGGAGTGCCCACGACGGCGGTAGTGGCAGGAGGTGTTTCATGTCCGAGTTGTTCGACGCGGTCGACGCGCTGGTCGCGTCCCGTTCTCCGCTGCCGCCGGTGGAGGAGCGTAAGCGGCTGCGGGTCGCGCACGGCCTGACGCTGGACGAGGTCGCCGCCGCGCTGAAGGTGCGGCGGGCCACGGTGTCCGGCTGGGAGTCGGTGAAGAAGCCGACCGAGCCGCGTGGCCCGGAGCGTGAGGCCTATGCCCGGCTGCTGCGGCAGCTCGCCGAGCTCTACCCCGTCCCTCAGGAGCCGGCCCTCGCCACGTTCACCGGCACGCCGGAACCGGCGGAAGCGCGGACTCCGTCCACAGGCCCGGCCCCCGGGGCTGCGGTCATGACTGCACCTGCAACCGAGAACACCCAGAGCCCTGCCGCTGCTCCCGTCGCCGCTGTCCCGGCGGCCGCGCCCCGTCCGGCGCGCACCGCCAGGCCGTCGTCGACGTCGTGCCGCCCGGGTGCACGGAAGGCGGCCCCGGCCGGTACCCCGGCGGGCGGCACCGACCCGCGGTTCGAGAACGGACCGCTCGCGGTCGTCGACGTCGAGGACGGGAAGGTGCTGGCGTACTGCACCGGCGGCCTGGTCCTGGACGTACCGGCCAAGAGCATCCCGGCCCTGGTCGACTGGACGCTGCGCGAGGCCAGCTCGGTCAGCCGAAGCTCGCCGGACCCGGCAAGGACGCCGACCCGCTGCTCGTGCTCACCGAGGTCGCGCTGGAGCGCTACGGCCTCCCCACGACGCTCACGGAGGAGGAGCGCCTCGCCGGGCGTCTGCCGGAGGGCCACAAGGTCATCAAGCAGCTGGCGCGTGCGGAGTGGAAGCTGACCAACCGCGGCTTCGGCCCGTGGGCGAGGATCTACCGCCCCGCCCAGGGGGCGGAGCGGGCCTGCGTGCAGCTGTGCATCCCGTCGTGGCACGCGCTGGACACCCGGCACTGGGGTGAGGCCGGGCAGCTCCCGCCGGCCGAACTCGCCCGTGTCCTGGGCATGTACGCGTCCCGGGTCATGACGCCGCGCGGATCCACCGCCGTGACCGGCCTGGAGTTGATGACCGCGCTGCACCCGCCGACCCGGGCGTCCGAGCCGGACGCCGACGGCCGTCGGCAGTCCGAGCACAACCCCGGCAGCCTGGGCAAGGACCCGGTCGAACCGGCGCCGTGCGAGGCCCCCGACGGCCACCCCGTCCTCAAGGACCTGCCCCGGTTCCACGTCCGCGGCCCCGGCGAGAAGCTGTTCGAGGAGGCGTACGACTGGGCGCGGCCGATGACCGATGCGGAGTGCACCCTGCGCCACCTGGTCGGCATCGACGTCAACATGGCCTTCGCGGCCGGTGCCAACGGCTTGACCGTCGGCCTCGGTGCGCCGACGCACGTCAAGGCGCCGGTGTTCGACCCGAAGCTGCCTGGCTCGTGGCTGGTCGACCTGTCCCACGTAGATCTGTCCCGCGTGAAGGTCGGCAAGGAGTGGGCGGAGCTGGACGGCAGCCTGCTGCCCTCCCCGTTCACGCCGAAGGGCGAGCGCCCGACCGGCCCGGCCTGGTACGCGACGCCGACCGTGGCGTACGCGGTGGAGCTGGGCTACGAGGTGCGGCCGCTGGAGGCGTGGGTGCGCTACGAGAACGGCCGTTACCTGGACGGCTGGTACAACCGGCTGCGCGACGCCTACCTCGCCACGATGGCCGACCTCGGCGTCGACGCCGACCTGTCGCCGGCTGACTTCCTCGCGGCGATGGACGGCTACAAGGCCCGCGACCCGGAGCTGGCGATCGTCACCACGGCGATCAAGGCGACGGTCAAGGGCGGCCTGGGCAAGCTCCGCGAGCGCCCCCGCGGCGAGGGCTGGCGGCGGGGCGAGCCGTGGCGCGCCCTGTCCCGCCCGACGTGGCGGCCGGACATCCGGGCGGCGGTCATCTCCCGCACCCGGATCAACCTGCACCGCAAGATCGTCAAGCACGCCGCCTTCACCGGGCAGTACCCCATCGCGATCCTGTCCGACTGCATCGTCTACGCCGCCAACGGCACCAGCCCGCTGGACTTCCTGCCCTACCGGGAGGGCAAGCCGCTGCCCGGCGGCTTCAAGCTCGGCATCAACCCCGGCCTGGTAAAGCACGAGGGCACCCAGTCCGTGCTGTGGGGCGAGGAAGTCCGGGAGCGGTTCAACGCCCCGGAGCTCAACCTCGCCCGCTACATCAAGGACGGCACCGTCACCGACGTCGACAACGGAGAGTAGGAGAAGGCCACGATGAGCCTGTTCGGGGACGGCCTGGACGCCGCCGTGCAGAAGGCGTTCACGCGCCCGGCGCCCAAGAACGCGGGCCCGCAGATGCGGTACCTGGTCAAGCAGCTCAAGAGCACCAAGGCGGTCGCCCAGATGCTGCGGATCTCCCAGCGCACCGTCGAGCGGTACGTGAAGGACCAGATCAAGAAGCCCCGCCCCGACCTCGCCGCGCGCCTGGAGCGCGAGGTGAAGAAGCGGTGGCAGCCCCAGATGCGGGCCAAGGCCAAGGCGAAGGCGGCCAGCACGGGCGGCATCGTCATCGACACCCGCGCCCGCATGGGCTACACCGCGCCGATCGGGTCGACGGACCAGGACCGCATCCGGCACCTGACCGTCGCCCTGCCGCCCGTCTACGCCGCCCGCCTCTTCGACGCCCAGGAGGCCGGCGCCACCGACCAGCAGCTCCAGGAGATCGCGGCCGAAGCGCTCAGGGAGGTCTACTTCCAGGACGGCGGCCGCCGCGCCGGAAGCCTGGAAGAGGTCTGGTTCACGGACATCGAGCACCTCGAGTTCGACCTGTAGCAGCCGCGCCCGAACAGCTGTGAGGCCCGGACCAGATGAGCCGAGGCGCGATCGGTGTCACCAAGGCAGGCTCGTTGTCACTTCGCGTCGGAGCCTGGCTGTGCCAGGGGCGCGGTCGGTGCAGGCCGGTCACCTCGTACCGCACGATGTGTCGGGTGCCGTTGGCAGACCGGACGCTGTACCCGAAATCCAGCACGGTGTCCCGGCGTTCACCGCCGTCGGTCACAGGGCAGTGGCGGCGCGAACCAGCCCTGCGACCGCCGTTGAGCGGCTGTGTGGGGGCCAGGCGATGACCGTGGTGACGTGGGGGGCGTCGGGGACCGGTACGGCGGTGAGGCCCTCGCGCAGGCCGGTGCGGCCCGACTCCGGCACGACCGCGCAGGCGCGGCCGAGGGCGATGAGCTGGGTGAGTTGCGTGTGGTCGCGCACCTGCGGTCCGGGGCCGTCCGGGAAGGTGCCGTCAGGGCGAGGCCAGCGGGGCAGAGGCAGGTCGGGAAGGTCGGTGACCTCGGCGAGCCGCACGTGGGGGCGGGCGCTGAGAGGGTGGCCCGCCGGGAGGATCGCGACCTGACCCTCGGAGTGCAGGTCCTCGGTGTCGAAGCCGGCCGTGTCGTCGAATGGCCGGTGCAGCAGGGCTGCATCGGCCCGGCCGTCGTGCAGGAACCGTGCCTGCTCGCCCGGCCCGCACAGCACGACGTCCACGGCGACGGCGCCGGGCTCGGCGGCGTAGGCGTCGAGGAGTTTCGCCAGCAGTTCACCGGATGCGCCCGCCTTCGCGGCCAGGACCACGGCGGGGCGGCCGGTCGCCGCGAGAGCGGCCCGGCGGGTGCGCCGTTCGGCGGCCTCGACGGCGTCCAGCGCCGCCCGCGCCTCCCGCAGCAGCACCGCCCCTGCCCCGGTCAGGGCGACACCCCGGCTGCCGCGCTCCAGCAGGAGGGTGCCCAGGCGCCGTTCGAGCCCGGCGATCGCCCGCGACAGCGGGGGTTGGGCGATCCCGAGCCGCTGCGCGGCCCGGCCGAAGTGCAGCTCTTCGGCGACCGCGACGAAGTACCGCAGCTCACGTGTCTCCACTCCGCCAGCCTAACCGGGACGGCCAGGAGCGATACCCGGGCGGTATCGCCGTCCACCCGGTCGGTCTTGGACACCGTGCCCGGCGGGGGAGAAGTATCGATGTCATGAGTGAGACGAACACCGTGAACCACCACAAGGTCGCGCTGGTGACCGGCGCCAACAAGGGCATCGGGTACGAGATCGCCGCCGGGCTCGGCGCCCTCGGCTGGTCCGTCGGAATCGGCGCGCGGAACGAGGAGCGGCGCGAGGCCGCTGTGGACAAGCTGCGCGCGGCCGGAGCCGACGCGTTCGGCGTGCCGCTGGATGTGACCGACGACGCCGGCGTGACAGCGGCGGCCCGGCTGATGGAGGAGCGGGCCGGGCGACTCGACGCGCTCGTCAACAATGCGGGGATCACCGGCGGTGGACCGCAGGAGCCCACCACGGTCGACGTGAACCGGGTACGGGCGGCCGTGGAGACCAACGTGATCGGCGTCATCCGCGTCACCAACGCCCTGCTCCCTCTGCTGCGCCGCTCGCCGTCGCCGCGGATCGTGAACGTCTCCAGCAGCGTCGGCTCCCTCACACTCCAGACCACGCCCGGCGCCGAGACGGGCCCCATCGCCATCGCCTACGCTCCGTCGAAGACGTTCCTCAACGCCGTCACCGTGCAGTACGCCAAGGAACTGGCCGACACCCACATCCTGATCAATGCCGTCTGCCCCGGCTTCACGGCGACCGACCTCAACGGCTTCCGGGGAGTGCGCACCCCCCAGCAGGGCGCAGCCGCCGCGATCCGGCTGGCCACCGTATCGGCCGACGGGCCGACGGGCCGCTTCTTCGACGACGAGGGAGAGGTGCCCTGGTGACACGCTTCCGGTTCGCGCCACCCCGGGGAGATGGCGCATGCGCGTCCTCGTGACCGGCGCCGTCACGCCATGTCGGTACGGCCGTCGAGCCCGAGCCGTCGGCGGACCACGAGGTGAGGGATCGAAAGGCACCGAGCGTCTGTGACAAGTGGCCTGCCTTCCGGGTGACAACCAGGCTGCTTCAGCCCGGCCTTCTGCCGGCTTCTGCCGGCCTTTTTCGGCTCCGCCGGTGACAACTGTCGAGCCTCGACACACAATCACCCGTTCCCGAACCCGAAGGCGCGCGGCCGGCGAGAACGGTACCGGTTCCGGCTGAGACGCGGCTCGCCCCTCGTCCCGGCGGGGGCACGGGGCGAGGGGCGAGGGCCGGCGAGGCGGGGCCTCGGGCCGGTCAGACGCGGGTCCGGTCCTGGGCCGGCCGGGTCCGGACCACGGCCACCGGCGCGGCGGCGCGGTCCGCCCGGCCGTTGATGGCCAGGAGCAGCGCCACGACGATCAGCTGCGTGCCGATGATCATGGCCTGGGTGACGGGGGTGTCCACGTCCAGCAGGACCATCGTGGTGTTGACCGCGAAGTGCGTGGCGATCGCGGCGACCACACCGGCCCGCTGGTAGGCGCAGGTGACCAGCATGGCCATCGGGACGTTGCTGGCGACGAAGAGGACCCCGCTCGGGGTGAACAGGCCCAGGCCGTTCTGTACGGTGCCGTCGATGAAGAACAGCGGCAGGTGCCACACGGCCCAGACGACACCCAGGATCAGGGCGATCCGGAAGGGGCCCATCGTGGCGCGCATCCTCGGGTAGGCGGTGCCGCGCCAGCCCGGCTCCTCCGACAGCGGCCCGGAGACGATCATGCTGACCAGGAAGGCCGCGGGGCCGCCCATGTCGTTCATCACGTCCTTGGCGTCCGTCCAGCTCACCGCCGGACCGCCGGCCGCGTGCCCGATCACGGCGGCGACCAGTACGGCCCCGGCGGACAGCGCGATCAGCAGCAGCGCCCACAGCCACGCCGAGGGGCGGTAGCGCACCGCGTGCGGCGGGACCGGTTCGCCTCGGCGGCGCCGGCGTATCCGGATCACCAGGGCGCCGATCAGCGGGCCGAAGGCGCCGAGCAGGAAGGGGGCGTAGGTGGGCTCGCCGTTCTTCGCCGGTCCGCCGATCGCGATCGCCGCGCCCCAGGAGGCCCAGCTCACGCCGAAGGCGAGGACCATGAAGAGGATCAGGTCGGCGCGGCGGCGGGCGGGGGAGACTGCGGCGGCCTGATGTGTAGTGGGCATGCCAAATCGTCCTTTGTCGGGAGTCTTCGAAAGGTCTTCGGGAGTCTGTGGATTTTCCACCGGCTCATCGAGGAGCACAGCGCCGATGTGTCCTACCAGATGGTCCGGCGCTACGTCTCCGACCGGAAGCCGGAGATCCTTGCTGCCTCCGGCAAGGCCCCGATGGAAGCATTCGTGCCGCAGACCCATCTGCCGGGTCACGAGGCGGAGGTCGACTTCGGCGACGTGACCGTACGCCTGGCCGGCGAGCTGGTGATTTGCTACCTGGTCTCGCTCCGTCTGTCCTACTCGGGCAAGGCCGTCCACCGGGTCTTCGCCTCCTGCGGCCAGGAAGCCTTCTTCGAGGGGCACGTGCACGCGCTACGCACGCTGGGCGGTGTCCCGCGAAGCAAGATCCGCTACGACAACCTGAAGTCGGCCGTCGCCCAGGTGCTGGGCCTGAACCGGGCCCGGGTGGAGACCGACCGGTGGATCGCCTTCCGCTCGCACTTCAACATCGAGAGCTTCTACTGCCGCCCCGGCATCGAAGGCGCCCACGAGAAGGGCGGAGTCGAAGGAATGATCGGGTACTTCCGCCGCAACCACTTCACACCGGTCCCGGAAGTCGACTCCCTGGCTGAGCTGAACGAGCTGGTCGACCAGTGGGACCTGCACGACGGGCATCGCCGGATCGGTTCGCGGCCGCGGACCGTCAACGAGTACTTCGCGATCGAGCTACCTCTGCTGATGCCGCTTCCTGAAGAACCGTTCGAGACCGGCCGGCTGTTCACGCCACGGGTCGACCGCTCCAGCCAGATCGCCGTCCGCACCAACCGCTACTCGGTTCCGACCCGTCTGATCGGCAAGCGGGTGCGAGTCGTCCTGCACGCCTCCCACCTTGTGGTTTATGACAGGAACATCGAGGTGGCCCGGCACGAGAGGCTGATCGCGAAGGGCAGCTGCCGCCTGGACCTGGACCACTACCTCGAAGCCCTCATCCGCAAGCCCGGCGCCTTCCCCGGTGCCACAGCCCTGGAGCAGGCCCGGTCCGCAGGCAAGTTCACTCCGGTCCACGACGCCTGGTGGGCCCAGGCCCGCAAGATGCACGGCGAGCGGGACGGCACTCGGGCGTTGATCGAGGTCCTGCTGCTGAACAGACACCTCGCCCACGAGCACGTGGTCGCGGGCCTGGCCACCGCACTGCGGGCCGGCGCTCTAACCGCCGACGCCGTTGCCCTGGAGGCCCGCAAGGCTGCCCAGACGGAAGACGAGCCAGCCATCGGCGCATCCAACCCGTCGGTTCCCGGGCAGACACCGGCCACCGTCACGTCGCTGCACGAGTGGCGCCTCGCGCACCTCCCGCCGGACACCAGGCCGCTGCCGTCCGTGACCCCCTACGACCAACTGCTCCGACGCCGCCACACCAGCGGCAGCGACCACCGTGAGGGAGAAGCACAGTGACCACCCTGCCCCGCCAGCGAGGCTTGACCGAGCAGGCCGCCGACGCCGCGATCGACACCGCCTGCCGCCTGCTGCGGCTGCCCTCGATCCGCAACGAGTTCAACGACATCGCCGACAGGGCGGTCAAGGACCAGATGACCTACCGCGGCTTCCTCGCCGAACTGTTGATGACCGAGTGCGACGACCGGTCCCGACGCCGTTCGGAACGACGGATCAAGGCAGCCGGCTTCCCCCGGGAGAAGTCCCTTCGGGCCTTCGACTTCGACGCCAACCCGAACATCGACGCGGCAACCGTCCACACCCTCGCCAGCTGCGAATGGATCAAGAAGAGCCAGCCGCTCTGCCTGATCGGCGACTCCGGCACCGGCAAGTCCCACATGCTCATCGCCCTGGGCACCGAGGCGGCCATGAAGGGCTACCGCGTCCGCTATACGCTCGCCACCAAGCTGGTGAACGAGCTGGTCGAGGCCGCCGACGAGAAGCAGCTCAACAAGACCATCGCCCGCTACGGCCGCGTCGATCTCCTCTGCATCGACGAACTCGGCTACATGGAACTCGACCGGCACGGCGCCGAACTCCTCTTCCAGGTCCTGACCGAGCGCGAGGAAAAGAACAGCGTCGCCATCGCCTCCAACGAGTCCTTCGGCGGCTGGACCAAGACCTTCACCGACCCCAGGCTCTGCGCGGCCATCGTCGACCGCCTCACCTTCAACGGCACCATCATCGAGACCGGCACCGACTCCTACCGCCTCGCCAGCACCCGGGCCCGAGCAGAAGAACCCGCTTGATGGTTCTGAGCTGTCGCCTCCATAGTTGCGGACTGCAATCACGCAAGACGCTACCCACAGGAGGCACGCGCTGATGCGCACTCTTTACGTCATCACCCACCCCGAGGCGACCCACCACGTCGAGGGAGTCGTCGGAGGATGGCATGACTCGCAGCTGACGCCCGCCGGCATCCGTGCAGCGGTCTCCATTGCCCAAGCGCTGCGGGCCCAGATCCCGCACGGCACCGAGGTGGAGCTGCATTCCTCGGATCTGCGGCGCACCCTGCGGACGGCCGATGAAGTGGCTGAACTGTTCGGGGTGAAGCCGATCCTGGATCACAGGCTGCGGGAGAAGTCCTACGGTGAGGCAGGGGGAAAGCCACAGGAGTGGCTGGACCGGCGCTTCGTCCCACCGCCGGCTGTCGGGGAGCGGATGGACCACGACGAAGGCGTGGAGGGCGCAGAGACCAAGGCGACATGGGCGAAGCGCATCTACGCGGCCATGGACGAGATCTTGCAGAGTCCTTGCGAACAACAGATCATCGTGACGCACGGCGGCTCCCTGACATGCGTCGTGGCGTCCTGGATCAAGATGCCGATCGAGTCGGCTGGCTATGCCAGTTTCCGTGCCCCCTCCGGCAGCATCACCACGCTCCGCGAAGATGACTTCTTCCACAACCGGCAAGTCGTCAGCCTCGGTGACACCCACCATCTCGACTCCGCCCAAGCCGGCTGACCTGACCCAGCCCGCCCGACGGCCCGCCGCCCTCACGGGCTGCGGGCCGTGCCATGCGCTGACGTCAATTCTCGTGAACATTCCCGAGCCCGCCGGCCTACACCTGCTGCCCAAAGTGCCGGACAAACGCTGCTGCTAAACGCGAACGAAGCCAAACGCCTGAGCGCCGAAGGCCCCGGGGCGGGCCCGCGACACGTGGATCGCCCTGGATCACCGCGGCGGTCAGTCCGCCGACGACCGCGGTCACTCCCAGGTAGGTGGACAACCGCAGAGGCGCGGCGGAATGGGCTAGCAGGCCACGTCGGGCGAGGGCGATCATCTTGCGCAGGGTGTACTTAGACTCACCGGCGAGGCGCTCGTCCCGGTCGTAAAAGACGCTGGTCTCTGGGAGGCCGAGCCAGCTGACCGCGCCGCGCAGATAGAGCTCCTTCTCCGGCAGTGTGGCGAGCAGCATGACCACTTCGCGGTCCAGGAGACGGAAGTCCCCCGTGTCCAGGGGAAGGGAGTGCTCGGAGAGTGCGCTCAGCAGCCTGTAGTAGGCGTAGGCACTGGCTTTCTTGAAGAAGGTCTCGCCCTGGCGGACACGGCGCCGGGCGGACACCACGCTCCATCCGGCGCGCCACAGGTCCACCATCTCGGGTATCAGTTCCGGCGGGTCTTGCAGGTCGGCGTCGATGACCACGACGGCATCGCCGGTGGACTCCCTAAGGCCGGCCAGACAGGCCGCCTGGTGGCCGAATTCCGGCTGAACCGCAGACTGCGCACCGTGCTGAAGGTACGTGTGCAGGCGGACATGACGTCCCAGGTGCCGTCGGTGGAACCGTCATCCACGTAGATCAGCTCGTACTGGAATCCGTCGCATGTGCGGAGTACTTGGGTGAGACGCTTGTGTGTCTCAGCCAGAATCTCCGATTCATTGTAGCAGGGTATGACGACGCTGAGGGTGGGATTCTTCATTTCGATACTGCGCCTGCTTCGAGGCACCGGGCACCCCTTTCGACGTTCGGTTTCACGCCATACTTCCCTGACCGTCTCGGGAGTACCACTAAGAAGGCTGGCAGGAACGCACCTAGCACCTTCCTGCCAGGTGGAAGTCCGGGCCCTGGGCCATCACTGAATGATTGGATGGCTTCGTGGCGCCTTAAGTGAAAGCTCTTGCTAGCTGGGCGTCCGGAAGTTATTCCCCCGAAACAGAAAAGTCGGAGAATCCATGTCCGATGACATATTGCATCGCCGGGCGGCGGAGATCGTCCTCATGAGCGTCGACCCGGGAGCCCGCTTCAGCCCCCCTTATTGGGCTCGTGACGAGGCCAAGGTGCGGCGCGTGTGCGGGATTCTGGAGCGGTCGCCCCGGCTGCGGCAGGAATGCGGGTCACTGAAGGGAAAGTTGCGGTCCACGCCCACGGACTGGAATGTCTACGCCACCTTGGAGGAAGCTGTCCGCTCCGCCCTCGCGGAGGACGCAGGCTTGGAGGGTGAAGTCCGTGACGCCGTGCGTCGCTTCCAGGAGGATGCCCGCCTGCAGCCGCACCGCGGGGAACGTTTCCTGGACCCCTTCCCCACGGACGCCACACGCCCCGAGCCGCCCGCGCTCCCGGACCGTGTCCGGACCCCACAGCGCGGTCGCAGCAGACTAAGCGTCGTACTGGACATCCGGGCGGTCCCCGGCGACACCGCCCGCCTGCACAACGCGCAATGCACCCTGGCCGCGGTGGGAGACCAGACACTGCCACGCGAGGACTACCGGATCATCCTGGTCGAGCAGGACGAACACCCGCGGAATGAAGGGCTCTTCGCTCCACATGTCGACCAGTACCTGTACGGGTACAACGACGGACCGTACAATCACGCCTGGGGTCACAACGTCGGGGCCGTGCACGACGAAGCCGAGAGCGACGTCATTCTTTTCATGGACGTCGATGTGCTACCGTCCCGGCATTTCCTCGAAGCGGTTCTGGTGGAGTTCAAGGACTCGCCGATCGGAGGACTAATCCCATTTCGGAACCTTCTTTTCCTCGAACCGCACTCCACAGCCCGTGCCATTGACCGCCGGTTCAGCGATGATTCAGGGAAGAGTGTCCGACTCGACGACCTCTTCGGCTACCGCATCCATGGGCCTCAGGGAGCGGCTTCGATGGCCGTGCGCCGGGACGCATTTAGGGATCTGAACGGATTCGACGAGAGCTATGAGGGCTGGGGGTCGGAGGACTACGAGTTCTACACACGCCTCGCGGAGGTGCATGAGGTCGGGACGATGGCCGGAACGCTGCTTCACATGCACCACCCCGTCCAGGAGGGCATAGCGCGGACCGCCGACGCCAACAAACGCAAACTGGGCCGCTCCGACCGGACGGGCATCGAAATCGGAAGCCTTGATCTGTATTCCCGCTGACCGAACCCCTCGATGCCGTCGGCCGGCCCATCTCCGTCGGCCGACGGCATCGTGTGTCAGGGCTGTGCCGAGGTGGGGGTGCGCAGGACCACGACCGCGGACGGGGCCAGCCGTACGGTTCCGTCGTACTGCGTGCCGGTGAGCAGGTCGAAGCCCGTGCCTGGTACGTCCACGGCATGCGCGATGTGATGGTTGATCAGGAACCGGTACTCGGCATCAGCGCTAGCGCGGACCACGGATTCCACATGGCCGGGCAACTCTGGGCGCTGGGCGATCCTCGGGCTGTGCTCGCGTACCAGAGCCAGGACCTGGATCAGGGCCGCTGGGTCGAGCCGGGTGGCCAGATACCAGGCGGAGCCGTCCCCGAGGGCGTTGCGGGTCAGCGCGGGATATCCCTGGTCCGGCCCGCTGCCGAAGTGGAGAACGCTGTCGGCGCCCTGCAGGATCACCCGCTCCGACCACAGATCGCCCTGGAGGCATCCGCCGACGTCGACCGCCTGGTCGGTGTGCAGAGGGTGGAACTCCTCGGTGATCAGACCGAGGGTCTGCCTCAGCCCGCCGGGGAAGGGGCCTTCGTGGATACGGTCGTTCTCGTCCACGATCCCGGAGAAGTACGAGACCAGGAGCGTACCGCCGGACTCCACGTAGCTGCGCAGGTTGAGACTTCCCCTTTGCGACAGCAGGTAGAGACTGGGGAGTACTACCAGGGGATAGCCGGAGAGGTCGTCAGTGGCCTGGACGAAGTCGACGGTCAGGTGCGTCTTCCACAGGGCCTCGTAGAAGGCGCGGACGCGTTCCATGTAGTTCAGGCCACCGGTCGGTTTGTCCTCGTATTCCATCGCCCACCAGGACGGGTAGTCGAAGACGACAGCGACATCGGCTCGGACGCGGCTGTCGCGCACCTCGCTCAACGCGCGCACGTCCGCGCCGAGTGCGCGTACGTCACGCCACAACTCCGTCTCGGTACCGGCTTGGGGAACCATCGCGGAGTGGAACTTCTCGTTGCCGAAGAGAGAGGCGCGCCACTGGAAGAACATGACCCCATCGGCACCGCGGGCTATGTGGGCGAGGCTGTTGCGACGCATCTGCCCGGGCAGTTTGGCGATGTTGCGGGGCTGCCAGTTGACCGCTCCGGTGGAATGCTCCATGAGCAGCCAGGGCCTGCCCTGCGCGAACGACCTGGAAAGGTCTCCGGCCAGGGAAAGACCCAGATGGTTGTCGGGCTGTTCGCCCATCAGGTAGTTGCTGTTGCCCACCAGGTCCATCTCCGGCATCCAGCGCCAGTAGTCGATGTTCTTACAGTTTCCTGCCATGAAGTTGGTGGTGACCGGCACATCCGGTGTGACGGCACTTAGGATGTCGCGTTCCATCTGGTAACAGGCCAGATATTCGTCTGAGGTGAAACGCGCGAAGTCGAGCCGCTGCGCAGGATTGACCGGCATGGGGGCGACGCGGGGTGCCTGTATCTCCGCCCACTCGTAATACCGCTGGCCCCAGAACTGCGTGCCCCACGCCTCGTTGAGCGCGTCGAGCGTGCCGTGGCGTCGGCGCAGCCAGGTACGGAACGCCTCCGCGCTCTGGTCGCAGTAGCAGCGGCCCGCGTGGGAGCCGTACTCATTGTTGACGTGCCACACCGCGAGCGCCGGGTGATCACGGTAGCGCTCCGCGAGAGCCCGGGCGATCCGCGCCGCGGCCTCGCGGTACTCGGGTGAGCTGGGGCAGAAGGATTCGCGCGCGCCGATGCCGAGGGTCGTCCCGTCCGACGTCTGCGGCCGGGCCTGCGGATACCGGGTGAAGAGCCATGCCGGCGGCCCCGCGGTCGGTGTCGCCAAGGCCACTTTGATGTCCGCGTCGGCCAGGAGGTCCATGACCCTGTCGAGCCAGCCGAAGTCGAAGTCACCGGGGGCGCGTTCCAGCAGGGCCCAGGAGAAGATGCCGACGCTGAGGAGGTTGACGCCTGCCTCGTGCATCAGCTTCACATCCTGCTCCCACACCTCCTGCGGCCACTGCTCCGGGTAGTAGTCGGCCCCGAAGGCGAGCCGGTCCAGCCTCGGGAGCATGAGCGAACGGGCCTCGGATTCGCCGAGATCTGCCGAGCTTTCCAATGTGATCAGCCTTTCTGCGAGCTGCGTTGTCGCGATGACGAGACGGTTGTGGCGCCGCGGGCGGATTCCTCATGACCCGGGCAGGGCCCGCCGCCGGTCATCCGCTCTCGGAGTACGCCTGCGCCTGCAGGCCGTACAGGTCGGCATACTGGCCGCCCTCGCGGGCGACGAGTTCTTCATGGGTGCCGGACTCGATGAGGCGGCCCTTGTCGAGGACGAGGATCAGGTCCGCGCCTGTGACGGTGGAGAAGCGGTGCGAGACGATGACGGTGATCGCTCCGGTGCGGGCGGCCAGTTCGCGGGCCCGGTCCATGTGGCGCTCGAAGATGGCGTGCTCGCTGGGGGCATCGAGGGAAGCGGTCGGCTCGTCGAGGATGAACAGAACGGGGTCCTCGCGCATCACGGAGCGGGCCAGCGCGACCCGCTGCCACTGGCCTTCGGAGAGTTCGACTCCCCCCAGATCCCGGCCCAGTTGCGTGTCCAGTCCGGCTGGGAGCCTGGCGAGAAGTGCCGAGCCGTCGGCCTCTCGCAGCGCGTGGGCGATCCGGGCGCGGTCCGTCACATGTGGGAGATCGCCCAGTCCGACACCCTCGGCGAAGACGGTCTGGAAGCGGCCGAAGTCCTGGAAGGCGGCACTGATACGGGAGCGCCAGCCGGTGGTGCCGAGGTCGGCGAGGTCGGTGCCGTCGACGGTGATCCGGCCGGAGTCGGGAGCGTAGAACTTGGCGAGGAGCTTGACCAGGGTGGTCTTCCCGGAGCCGTACTCGCCGACGACGGCCACCACCGTCCCTGCGGGGATGGACAGGCTGATGTCGGTGATTGCCGGGCGATCCGTGCCTGGGTAGCGGTAGGACACCTTGTCGAAGGTGATGCCCCGGCTCAGCACGGCCGGCGCCGTGACAGTACCCGCGGTGCGGGAGCGGTCGGCTTTGGCATAGTCCTCGAGCCAGAAGTACGACTCGATGGCCATCAGGCTTCCCCACGCGTCAGTGGTGGCACCGACGGCGTGCTGTACGGTCCGCCGCAGACCCGTGGCGACGGCGATCGCCATCACCACATCGCCAGTCGACGCGTGGTCGTCAGCCGCCTGACGGACGACCAGCGCGAGGGCGGCAAGGAATCCGGCGGCGAAGAAGGCCCAGCCGCCGAACCTCCACCCGGCGGCCCGTACTCGCGCCCGGTGGCGGAGGCACACGGCCTCCTCGGTGGCGGCGACCTGACGGCGGGCAATCTCGTCGCCCGCTCCGGCGACCCGGATGTCCTTGCCGCTGTCGGCCCGGGTGGCAAGCCGGAGCAGATGCCGCTGCAGCCGCATCGCCTCGGCGCTCGCCTGCTCGGCCGACGCCACGTGGTGCTTGGCGCGCCGGTCCGTCCACACGGGCACGGCCGCGAACAGCAGCAGTGCCAAGAGCCATGGGCTCACCGTGCCGAGAAGCAGCAGGGTGACCACCAGTTGCAGAGCGCTCTGCAGCGCCAGCACCAGGGCCCACAGGCTAGTGGCGATCTGCCAGCCGGACCCTCGCACGAGGTCGATGCGGTCCAGGAAGTCGGTGCGCTCCAGGTGGTCCAGGCCCTCGATGTCCGCGATGAGGGAGAAGATGCGCGGGGTCAGGTCGAAGATGTACACCTTGTCGGCCGCCAGTGTGCGTAGATCCCCGGACGCGGAGTCCAGAGCAGTTCCCGCCGCATAGCACAGGGCGGCGGCCATCGCCCCGGCAAGCGCCGTCCCCAGCGCACCCTGCACGCTGCCGTCCACAACCATGCGCAGAGAGAGGGCGATTCCGGCGGCGGCCGCCACGCTGAGCGCGGCGACGGCCAGGGCAACCGCGGTGACGAACGGGGCGCGCCGCCAAGACCAGCGGAACAGGCGCATCCACAATCGCAGGTTACGCATCACGGCAGTTCGTCCTCCTCAATCGTGTCCTGGTAGCCCTGGCGGAAGCGGTCGGCCTGAATGGCGAACAGCCGCGCGTACTCGCCTCCGAGAGCGACGAGTTCCTCATGGGTGCCGGATTCGGTGATACGGCCCTCTTGGAGCAGCACAATCCGGTCGGCTTGCCGGACCGTGGACAGGCGGTGCGAGATCAGGACTACGCCAGCCTCGCCGCGGCGGTCGGCGAGCCGCTGGAAGACGTCGAACTCGGTGCGCACGTCCAGGTGGGCGGTGGGCTCGTCGAGGACCAGGAGGTTCGCCCCAGTACGCAGGGCGTACAGGGCGCGAGTGAGGACCACCTGCTGCCATTGGCCGCCGGACAGGTCGACGCCCCCCGCACGAGAGCGGGCGAGGGGAGTGTCCCAGCCCTGGGGAAGGCGTTCGACGAGGGACATGAGGCCCGCGTCGCGAGCTGCCGAGCCCAGGGCGGCCCTGTCGTCGGCGGCACCCGGGCGGCCGAGGACGACATTGTCAGCCAGGGAGAGTTCGTACTTCACGAAGTCCTGGAAGACCACCGAGATTCTCCTGCGCCAGGCCGCCGGGCCTAGAGTTCGGAGGTCGGTGGCCGGGTCCTCGCCGACGACGATACGCCCGGAGGTCGGCTTGTACAGGCCGGCGAGGAGTTTGATCAGAGTGGACTTGCCCGCGCCGTTCAGGCCGACGATGGCCAGGAGTTCGCCGGGTCGGATCTCCAGGTCGAGGTCGTTCAGGACAGGTCGTCCTGTGCCCGGGTAGCTGAAGCCGACCTTCTCGAAGCGGACCCGTCCCGACAGCGTGGGCGCGACGGCTGCCGCCGCGTGCCGCTGCGGCAGCTCCTTCGCTTCACCGAGCAGAAGGGCCAGCTGGTCGTAGGACTTGAGGGCTTCTAGGCCAGCCACTCTGCTGACCAGGCTCTGGCCCGCGTCCATGCCCAGGAACAGACCGGCCCCCGCCGTCAGCGCGGCGGTGGCATTCGCAACGGATCCGTCTCCGTGCACCGTGCGGGCCGTCACCAGAAGAAAGGCTGCCGACAGGGGAAGGAGTACGAGGAAAAGGAAGATCCACTGGCCGAGGGCGTTGCGGCGCCACATCTCCCAGTTGAGTTCGGAGCGCACCACGTGGTGGCGCACCATCCGTCGTATCACCCAGTCGCCCAGCCCGAAGATCCGCACGTCCTTGCCCGGACCGGGCGTTGTCAGAACCTTCTCCCACTGGATGGCGTGAAGGTTCTCGCCGTGCCGGGAATTCCAGACCTCGTTGTGACGTATTGCCCGGCGGCCGTGGAGCCAACTGCCCAGGAGCGCGGGGGGCAACAGCAGAGGTATCAGCCACCACGCGAATCGGGCGAGCACCAGGCAGGCTGCCACGATGCCAATCCCTCGGGCCACCTGTTCGAGCTGGGCCAGAGCTGCCTGGCCGGGCGTGCGTTCGGTGATGTTGCCCGGATCTGCGCGGGTCACCCAGAGTAGACGCTGGACCGCGGGCTGTTCGAGGGCACCGATGTCAGGGCTGTTTGAGACCAGCCGGGTCACCGCGGCGCGATGGGCACCGTCGATGCGCATGCGGGCCAGGTAGTCGAGAGGTTCGTGCGCGGCCTCCAGCGCATGTCCGAGCAGCAGCACCGCGCCGAAGCCGATAAGCGGCCACAGGACCGAATCCCGGTCGCCGATGGGCCCGCCATCGGCCACCCTGCCCACGAGCAGGGACATCGACAGTGCGGTAGCAGCCGGCACCAGTTGGTCGGCCAGCCGGACGAGCGCCACGCCCCAGGCCAGCTTTGCCCCGGTGTGCCGGAACAACCAGAGCAGACGCGTCTTGTCCGCCATCGCCGGGTACACCGGCGCTGTCTTCTTCGGGCCCGGTCGGTCGTTCCGGGGAACCACGGTCATCCGATCTCCAGTCATGTCCGAGCGGCTGTGGAGGGGCCGCTCCCGCGGGGCGCCACAGGTCGGCGTGGGTGTTTGTTGGGTGCGCACAGCGACGGGGGAGAGCCTGGCTGCGAAGCCCGGGGTGAGTCGAGGCTCCGCCGGGTCAGGCGGTGAAGGTCCCCCACAGCAGCAGGGCGTTGAGCGCGGTGATGAGCAGGGCGATCGCGGCCAGTACGGCGGTGGTGCCACGCCGGTTGACCAGGGTGCCCATCAGGTCGCGCCGTGAGGTGAACCAGAGCAGCGGAACTAGCGCGAAGGGCACGCCGAACGAGAGCACCACCTGGGACAGGATGAGCGCGGACGTCGGATCCACTCCGGCCGCCAGCACACCGAGCGCTGGCAGCAGCGTCAGGCAGCGACGCAGCGTGAGCGGAACCGTGCGCCGCAAGAAGCCCGCCATGACCGTCTGGCCCGTATAGGTTCCGACCGACGAGGCCGCGAACCCGGAGGCGAGGAGCGCCAGGGCGAAGGCCAGGGCCACACCGTGACCGGACCGTTCGTCCAGGGTGGTGTGGATGGCTCCCAGGTCCTCGATGCCGAGCCCGCCCAAGAGCTGCGCCGCGATCACGAGCATGGAGATGTTGACCAGCGCGGCGATGCCCAGCGCGACCGCCACGTCGAGTCGTAGCGTGCGTAGATGCCGGCGGCTGGTTGTCACCGGAGCGCCCGCCGGGACATGGAGGCGGACGTGTTCAGCGGTGAGTGCCGAGTGCAGGTAGATGGCGTGCGGCATCACCGTTGCACCGACGATGCCCGTGGCGAGGACCAGGCTGTCCGGCCCCGCGAAGCCCGGGGCGAGGCCACCGACCAGGGCGTGGGGGTCCACCCCCGCATGGCCGAGGTCGATGAGGAAGCCGATCGTGATCACCCCGAAGAGGCCCGCTACCACGGCCTCGAACCGTCGTATCCCCCGAGACTCCAGGGCGAGCACCGCGAAGGCCACCGCGCCAGTGACAACGCCTCCGATCAGGAACGGTGTGCCGAACAACAGGTTGAGGGCGACGGCGCCCCCGATGACCTCGGCGAGATCGGTGGCGATGACGACGGCCTCGGCCTGTGCCCACAGTCCCCACCGGACCGGACGCGGCATCCGCTCGTGGCACAGCTGGGACAGGTCCCGTCCGGTGGCCAGGCCCAGTTTGGCCGATGCCGCCTGCACCAGGACGGCCATGAGACTCGCCGCGACGATGACCCACAACAGCCGGTACCCGTGGGCCGATCCCGCAGCCATGTTGGTGGCGAAGTTGCCCGGGTCGACGTACGCGCTGGCGGCGACGAAGGCGGGTCCGATCATCACTGCGCCCGCGGTCTGGGGCAGGACACGCGAGCACCGCACGGGGACGGATGCAGACGGCGTGGATATGGGCAGCATGAAGTTCCTTCGACGGCTGGTGTGAGGGGGTCCGGCCGCAGGACGAAACTGCCGAGGACGCCTCACAGAGATCTCGGCCGGAGGATGCCGATGCTTCTGCCGATGAAATGTGCTGTCAAGGAATTACCCCCTGGCAGGAAGATGCCGGGACTCGTCCTGCCACCCCAGCCCCATGGCATCCGAAGTGCCTATTACTGAAGAATCCGACAGGGGCCTTTCGCGGAAGCCCGCCGTACGGGAATTACGCCAGCGAAAATCCGCTGGCTGCGGTCTGCTTCGCCCCACCCCAGCCCCATGGCATCCGTCGACCGACCAGAATCGAGGCCGCCCGCATGACCGATCGACCGCCTACCGTGGACTGGCTTGACGAAGGCGCTGCCACCCCTCTGCCCGAGTTGTTCGACCGGCACTACCTCGCCTTCTGGGAGGCGGAACTGGGTGCCGACAGATCGGTGCGGGAGCACGAACTGGTGATGCGTCTCGGCGGTCTGAGGGCCGGCCACCGCGTCCTGGATGTGGCCTGTGGCTACGGACGCATGAGCATCCCGCTCGCCGCCGTCGGTGTTGAGGTGACTGGCCTCGACCTCAGCGAGCAGCTCCTGGACGAAGCCCGCTCGCGTGCATCCTCCGCCGGCGTGAGCCCACGATTCCTTGCCGGAGACATGCGCGACCTGTCGGGGTTCACCGGGTTCGACAGCGTGTTGTTGTGGTTTACCAGCTTCGGATATTTCGACGACGAGACCAACGCGCGGGTGCTGCGCGAGGCAAGGAACTGTCTCGCGCCCGGCGGCCGGCTGCTCATGGAGACCCGGCACTGGGATCGGATGCAGCGCCGCTTCGACCCCGTGACCGTACGGTCTGCCGGAGACGATCTCCTGATCGAACATCACACGTACGAGGCCGCCACCGGAATTCAGTGGACCCGGCAGACCCTGGTCGTTGACGGCACCCATCACCGCCGCGTGTCGTCCGTGCGCCGGTACGGCTTCCCGGAGCTTGCCGCGCTGTGCCGTGCTGCGGGGTTCCGATCCGTGGAGGGGTTTGACGAATCCGGCGAACCGCTGGGGCCGGACAGCGACCGGTGTGTGGTCGTCGCCGTCCGGTGACGACACCGGCCCCCCGTCAGCAAGTTTCCAAGGATCGTAGCTGCCAATTTGGGCGCGGGTTTTCTGTTGGCTCGCGCAAGTCGGCTCGGTAATGTCCTTCTCAAGCGGGCGAGGGATTCGAAATCGAAAGCCCGGCAGATTTGTCTGCTCTCTCGTAATCCCTCGCCCATTCATTCTTTCCGGAGGTTTTCGTGTATCGCGTTGCGCTGAACTGTGTCCGGCTGGTGCTCGTCATGTCTATGGCCGCCGCGGTCTCCCCTCTCTTTGGCGGACCCGACGGGCCGACGGGCAGCGAGAGCGGCACGCGTGTGGTGGCGGCCGACGAAGACAGCTGGGGATGGGGCTGAGCACCGCAGGCCGCCCGGTGACGGGACCTTGGAGCAGCCGCATGCGGACCTTGATTCTGACCTCCAGTTTCCATCCCGCCATCGGCGGCGCGGAGACTTACGCGTACGAGATCGCACGGGGACTGGCGCACACCGGCCACCCCACGGCCGTCGTGACCGACCTCCCCCGGCACGCACGTCCAGGCGAGGTCTTCGCCGGCGATCCTGCCGATGTCTCCGTGCACCGATTGCACCGTTTCCAATCGCTACTCGCCGACGACAGCAAGATCTTCTGGGAGCAGATGGCATTCGGACTGCACCCGGAACTCGCCGTCTGCGCCGAGGAGTTCCGTCCGGATGTGGTACTGACCAACAGCCTGGACACCGCACTGCCAGGCAAGACCCTCGCCCTGGCGCTCGATCTGCCGTGGGCCGCCGCGTTCCACGAACAGGATCCCGCCCAGGAACCGCTCGGCACGGCCCGGATGCGACTGGCCTACGGCGTACTTGCTCCGGATCTGGTGCTAGCGGGTTCGGAGTTCTACGCCGAGCGGGCCCGGCGGTGGGGATTCCGCGAGCGGGTTGCCCTGATCCACCACGGCGTGGACACCGAGCAGTTCACCCCCCACCGCGACGGGACAGCGGTTCGCAGACGGTACGGCGTCCCCGACGACGCGGTGCTCATTGTCTCCGCGGGCCGGCTCAAAGCCCGCAAGGGGCATCTGGAGACGCTGCGTGCCTTCGCCGAGGTGCACGCCCACCGGCCGGGCACCCGGCTCCTCCTCGTCGGCAGCGTCAACTCCGCCTCTCATGCTTACTCGGACCTGCTGGAGGCGGAAGTGGACCGGCTGGGCATGCGCTCTGTTGTCCGGATCGACCGCACCGTGACCTTCGCCGACATGCCCCAGGTGCTGGCCGCCGCGGACATCGTTGCGCAGCCGAGTCACGCCGAGGGACTCGGACTGTCTGTCCTGGAAGCCATGAGCTGCGGGCGGGCCACCGTCACCACCGACATCCCGGGCATCCGGGAGATCCTCGGTCCCCCCGGGATCGCCGAAGTAGTGTTGCCCGGCGAAGTCGCCCCTCTCGCCGAGGCCCTGAGACGGCTCGTCGATGATCCCGAACTCAGGTCCACCCTCGGCCGCCGGGCCCGTCGACACGTCGAGGAGCGCTTCTCCCGACGCCGTATGGTGGCCGACACTGCCACCGCGCTTTGCGCACTCACCGACCGCCTCCCCGCTCCCCTGGAGAACACCCGTGTATGAGAAGAACCCGGCCGTGTTGTGGTGGAACGGGCGTGTGGTGCCCTGGGCCGACGCCACCGTCCATGTGACCTCCGAGGTCGCGACGCGGGGTACCAACGTGTTCGAAGGACTGCGCGCTTACTGGCAGCCCGAGCAGGAACGGCACGCCGTGGTGCAGTTCACGGCTCACCTCGACCGCCTCGCGCAGTCCGCTCGCCTGATCCGGCTGCCCGCCGAGGCGACCGCCGAGCACATCGCCCAGCTGCGGACCGGAGTGACGGAACTGGTCCAGGCGCTGGGCCCGGGGCGTGATCTGTACCTGAGGCCCACGCTCTACATTGATCAGGGACGGTACGGCTGGCGACCGGAGGACGTCACGCTCGGCAGTTACATCGCCGCCTACGAGACCGATCCGACGCCCACCGCGCCGATGTCCTGCATCGTCAGCACCTGGCGGCGTACCGCAGATTCTGCCATCTCTCCGCTGATCAAGGTGGGTGCCGCCTATCAGGCGTTCCGGCTGCCGCGGATCGAGGCAGCCGCACAGGGCGTGGACGAGGCGATCCTGCTCAACTCCCGCGACACCGTCGCCGAAACCGGAGGGGCCGCGATCTTCCTCATCCGGGACGGAGCGGCGGTCACACCCCCGCTCGCCGACGGGGTCCTGGACTCCATCACCCGACGGACCGTCATAGCGCTGCTGCGCGAGGAGGTTGGCATTCCGGTCGTGGAGCGCTCTGTCCCCCGCACCGAGCTGTACACGGCGGACGAGGCGTTCCTCTGTGGAACCCTTGACGAGATCCGGGGGATCGGCGCCATCGACGGACTGCCCTTCCCGTCCGCCACCGGCCCTGTGACCACCGCCGTGCGCGATGCCTACCTCGCCCGGTGCCGCGGGCTGCGTGCATCCGAGCCCGGCGTGCTGCACCTCATCGACCACCTGGAGTACGAGCATGCAACAGCATGACCAGAACTGGATCGCCGCCTTCGCCGACATGGGCCACCCCGAGGCAGAGCCGCTGGCCGCGGGAATGGAGGGCGCCGTCTACCGACTCGGTGACGGACTCGTCGCCAAGGTGTGGGGACAGCGCACGGAGCGGGAACTCCACCAGCTGAAGGCCTTCTACGATTCCCTGGCTGGCCGCGGCCTCGGCTTCCGCATCCCTCGCATCCAGCGCGTTCACACCGGTGAACTCGGGGTCTGCACCATTGAGGAGGAACTGCACGGTCGCCCGCTGGAGGACGCCGCACCGGTGCCGGAGGGCTCCGTACCCGGGCGTGAGATTCTCGACCGTGTCCTGGACGTCCTGGCGGAACTGGCCTCGATCGAGGAGCCCGGCCAGATCACCCGGCTCCCGGTCCTGGACGAAGTAGCGCCCTTCCGACCGGAGGGGGCCGACTGGGCCGAGTCGCTGATCGCCCTGATGGACCGCCGGCTGGAGCGGTTCGGAGACCAGCTCGTCACGGCGATCCCGGACGCGGAGAAGAAGGCGCACCGGGTCCGAGAACTCCTGCGGGCCTGGGGTCATGGCCGCGAGGGACTGGTGCACGGTGACCTGATCACGGCCAACATCCTCGTCGAGGACACGCTGCGGCCCGCAGCTGTGCTGGACTTCGGTTTCCTGTCCACGCCAGGCGATCCCGCGTTCGACGTGGCAATCACCGGCAGCATCCTCGACATGTACGGTTCGCAGGCCCGCCGTACCGAGGCCGCCTTCGACGACCGGGCCGCGCAACGCTTCGGTTACCCGCGAGAACTGCTGCTGCTCTATCGCGCCGCCTACGCTTTCATCACCAGCAACGTCTACGACTCCCAGGGCAAGGATGGGCACTTCCGCTGGTGCGTGGACATGCTGCTGCGCGAGGACGTTGGCGCGCTGCTGGAGGACCACGGCGCCGGACGAGAACCGCGGTGAGTACACAGGTCGTGGTCCTCGCCGGGGGCCGTGCCACCCGGCTGGGCCCGCTGGCCGAACACACTCCGAAGGTGCTCCAGCCGATCGCCGGACGTCCCTTCCTCGATGTGCTGCTGCACTCCCTGGCCGACCGGGGGGTCGAACGAGTCCACCTCTGCCTCGGGCACCTCGCGGACCGTGTCAAGGACCATCTGCGCTCGGGCACCCTCCCGCCACAACCGCCCCACATCACCACGAGCACCGAGCCTGGGGAGGCAGGCACCGCGGGAGCTCTCCTAGCCGCGGCCGAGCACCTCGACGAGGTCTTCGTGGTGGCCATGGGAGACACCCACATCGACCTCGACTGGCCCGGACTCGTCTCCCGGCTGCCGGACCGAGCCCTCGGGCTGATGGTGGTAACGCACCACCCGTCCGGCCCGCCGCCCAACGTCGCGGTGTATGACGGCATCGTCCGCGCCTACGACAAGCGGGGTGTTCCCGGTGGCCTCACCGACACGGGTGTCACCGTGCTACGCAAGGAGGCCCTGCGCTTAGTCGCGCACCGGACGAGCTCGGTCGACCTCGGTGAGCTGTTTCGTCGGCTCGTACAGGAAAGCGCGCTGGCCGCGGTCGCCGTCGACTCCCGGTTCTACGACATCGGCACCCCCGAGCGCATCCAGACGTTCCAGGACCGGCTGATGGACACGTCCCCCCAGTACAGACAGAAGAGGATCACATGCTGAGGCCATCAGGCCCGACCCTGGTCACCGGCGCAGCCGGATTCATCGGCGCCCATCTCGTGGCAGAACTGCTCCGTCAGGGCACGCCGGTCACTGCACTCGACCGCATTCCTTGGAAGGAGGCCGTGCGACTGCACTCCCTTGACCACGCCGAAGGGCTCACCTATCGCACAGCCGACCTCGGCGCCGGGCACGACCTGTCGGGGCTGGCCCAGGGTCATCCGGTTGTGTACCACCTGTCCGCCAACACGGAGAACCGCCCCGACCGCTCCGCCCGGCTCGGTGACCTCCAGGACACCGTTGCCGCTACCGTCGGTCTGCTGGAGGCATGTGCCGGGACGGAGCCCCTGACGGTCGTACTTGCTTCCAGCCAGCTGGTCTACGCACCCGACCCGGCACAGGGAACCATCACGGAGGCGACCGGCAGAGTGCGGCCGGTGACGCGGTTCGCCGCGGGAAAGGCCGCCGCGGAGGCGTTCCTCAGCGCCTACGCCCACGAGCGCGGATGGCGCACCGCAGCCTGCCGGTTGTCGAACATCGTCGGCCCCGGTATGCGCCGCGGCATCCTCGCCGACATCGTGCGCGGGCTGTCCGCCGACCCTCGGCGGATCAGGCTGCTCGGCGACGGGCGGCAGACTCGTAGCTACCTGCATGTTTCGGACTGCGTTGACGCCCTCATCCGGGCATCCGCGCTTGAGGACGTCCACACAGCGGTGAACGTGTGCAACACGGACGCGATCAGCGCCGTCGAGGTCGCCGCCGTGGCCGCCGAGGAGTTTCCGCACGGCAGTCCGGACATCCTGACCACCGGCGGTGACCGTGGCTGGCAGGGTGATCTGCCGACACTGCGGGTCCACCCGGAGGTGCTGCTTGCCCAGGGCTGGCGCCCGGCCATGAGTTCCGGCTCGGCGGTGCGCGCGACAGTCCGTGCCCTGCTCGGCGAACAGAGCACGATTGCGGCAGATGCCGTATGAGCCGCGTACCGCGCGCTGAGCCCTGGACAGTGGAGGGTCGCAGGCCTCTGTACGACAGCCGGTGGGCGGGACTGGACCTGGTCACCGTACGGCCGCCGGACCGGGCGCCGTACGACCACCACGTGGTGCGCCTGCCATCGGCGGTCGGCGTCGTCCTGCAGTCCCTCGAGAGTGGTGTGATGCTGCTCCACCGGCACCGTTTCATCACGAACACCGAGGGCTTCGAGATCCCGGCCGGCGGAATCGACGACGGCGAGAGTGTCGAAGAGGCGGCCGCCCGTGAAGTGCTCGAGGAGACCGGCTGGCGCATCACCGAGGCCAGGCACTTCCTCACCACCAATGCCTCCGACGGCGCCACCGATCAGCGTTTCCACTTCGTGCACGCCATGGCCTCGGAACTCACCGGACCGCCCGAGGACTCCTACGAGGCCTCCTCGCTGCATTGGGTTCCGGTCGACGACATTCCGGATCTGCTGCGCTCTGGCCGAATCCCCGGAGCCCTCAGCTCTGTGGCCCTGCTCCACGCACTGCAATTCGGTCTCCTATGACACCGCCGCGTCCGCGGCCCCGGGCGACGCCCCGGTGGGCTGCACCTGAGGGAGAGAAGGAAAGAGAGACCTCTTGACCGCATCGACACCCTGGACCTTCTCCTGGTCACTGTCAGATCCCGTGACCCCGTACGTCTCGGAAGGCACCGGCCCATCGGCGGGTGCCACGGGACCACCGCCCAAGGCGATGCTGATGGACATCGGCATGACGCTCATCCACCCCAACGGACAGATTATGCTGGCCGAGGTCCGCCGGCTGGTGCCCGACCACCCGGCGACCGAGCAGGACTGTGTCGCCGCGCTGGTCGCGGCGGCGGAGGCCCGGCTCTTGCCACTCCCACGCGGCCTCGACGGCGATGCGAAGGTCGGCACCGCCTGGGGCGCCCACCTCGGCCTGGCCCCAGACACCGCTTTGGAGGCTTGGCGGCGCCTGGTCATCCGCTACGACCTCTACAGCGAGCTCGACGCGGAGGCAGTACCTCTACTGAAGGGCTTGCAGCAGCGGGGCGTGCGGATCGCCGCGGTGTCGAACGGGGTTGGCCTGCTCGACGGCGAGCTGCGGCACTACGGAATCGCCGACTACTTCGACCTGGCACTGGACTCGGGGACCTTCGGGTCAGAGAAGCCGTCGACGGAAATCTTCCACGCGGCGTGTGAAGCCCTCGAAGTTGCCCCCGAATCCTGCTGGTTCATCGGTGACGGCCTGGTGAACGACGTCTTGGGGGCGCGCGCCGCCGGCATCGCCGCGGCCTTCCTCTACGACCGTTTCGGCCTCTACTCCACTCTTCCCGGAATCCATCGCATAACCCATCTGACCGACGTACTCAAGGAGTTGCAGTGAAGCCATTCCTCTACCACGTGCACGGCATGGGCAGGTTCGATTTCTCCTCGCTCCGCCCGGACGACCTGCTGCCGCTGAACGAGCTGGCGGGCGAACGCGGCCAGGAGATCCTCCCCACCGTCTTCCTCCGCCGCGAGGCGCTGCCCGAACTGGTGGAAGTCCTCGTCCGGTACGACGAGTTGCGTGCCGAGGGAAAGCTTCCGCACATCGCGGGCTTCGCGGTCGAAGGCCCGCTGCTGGGCCCCGAAGGTGGCGTGCCCCAGGCCGGCAAATGGGTGCCCAGCGAGGACGAATGGCGAACGCTGTCCGAGCTCGGCACGCGAGGGCTGCGCTACCTCGTCATGGCCCCGGACACCATGGAGCTCCATGACCCGATCGGCCGGGACCTCACCTTCGCGCGGTTGCTGGAACTCTTCTACGACCATGGCTGCCGGATCGCCCTCGGGCACTTCGTGCACGACGCCCCCGAGCGGAGCGCCCGGCGCACCCGCGACGTCATCGAGCATCTCCACCAGGTATACGAGTCCTCTCCCTACCTGGTGCTGACGGATCACCTCTACAACGACATGCCGCGCCGGTTCACCCATGCCTGGCGCACCGCCGAGGAACGGCGCCGCCGCCCGGCGCAACTGGCGGACTTCCTCGCCCACGACTGGACGGCGGAAGATCTGGACGAACTGCTCGGACCGGTCCCGGCTACGCTGCTAGGCGCCACGCGGGAGGGGCTCGTGACTCCCTGCCTGAACTTCGACGGTCTGCATGTGGACCTGGAGGTGTGCCGACGCACCGTCGAATACCTCGGTGCCGACCGGCTGATCGCGCTCACCGATCACATCGAGGTGGACTCGATGGCCGGCGAGGGGCTCGTACTGGACGACACCGGACTGTGGCGCCGTCGGGACGGGATCGTCGCCGCTGGCACCACCGACTACGACCGGCAGCGCGCCAACATCCTGTCGCTGGGCATGGACGAGTGCGTCGTCGCCGCTCTGTTCGATATGGTCCCGCGCGCGGCCATCTCGTACATGCCGGTCCGGGTGCGCGCCACCGAGCCCGAAGGAGTGGCCCCGTGACGATCGCACCGGTCAACAACGCGGCCGGGATCCTGCCCTCCGTGGCGGACCATGTCCGCACGGCCCGCCGCTATCTCGACGAACTGGTCTCCCAGGCCTCCCGGGTCGACACGGAGCAACTCGCCGCGTTCACCCAGCAGGTGCTCGACACCGTGCACCGGGGTGGCACGGTCTTCATCGCGGGCAATGGCGGCAGCGCCAGCACAGCGGGCCACATGGCCTGCGACTGGGTCAACGCCTGTGCCCGGGCCGGCATCCCCCGTGTCGACATCGTCAATCTGTCGGACGGTGTCGCCATGCTCACGGCACTCGCCAACGATGTCGCGTACGAGGAGGTCTTCGCGCGCCAGCTGGCGCCGCGCGGCACGCGGGGTGACCTGTTGGTCCTGCTTAGCGTCAGCGGCAACTCCCCCAACTTGCTGGCCGCCGCCAGGCAGGCTCGGCGCAGCGGCATGCAGGTGGCCGGGCTACTGGGCAACCAGGGCGAGATCGCCCAATACTGCGATGTGGTGACGGTCGTCGGCGGGGGCGACTACGGCTTGGCGGAGGATCTACACCTGGCCTTCAACCATGTCGTGGTGCGCGCGCTGGGCAACGGCGCGCCACTGCGCTACGAGCAGCGAAAGAGCGGCGTGTGAACCGACCCCTGCTGTTCCTGCCCGGCCCGAACCCGCCGACGACTGCGCCCCGCGGACTGCTGCTGTGCGATCGCGACGGCACCGTCATCGAGAACCGGGACTCCTACGTCCTGTCCTCTTCCGACGTGCGATTTCTGCCCGGCGCCGCAGCGGCGCTCGGCAGGGCGGCGGCTGACGGGCTGGCAGTGCTCCTCGTCTCCAACCAGTCGCCGGTGGGCCGAGGTCTGCTCACCGAGGGGGACTGCGTACGGCTGCACGAACAGATCGTGTCGACCCTGGTCGCGGCGGGGGTCCCGGTCGCAGGCAGCTGGCTGTGTCCGCATACTCCGCAGGCCGGTTGCGGCTGCCGCAAACCAGCCCCCGGCATGGCCCGTGCCGCGCAGCACCGGTTCGGTGTTCCGCCGGACCGGTGCTTCTTCGTCGGGGACAGCGCTGAGGACATGGGGGCCGCCGTCGCCTCCGGCTGCCGCCCGTTTCTGGTGCGCACCGGACGTGGGGCGGCGCATGAGCCGCTCGTACGGAGCCGTCCCGACCTGCGGGACGTACAGGTGGTGGACGACCTGGCCGCGGCCGTGGCCGCCACAGAACCGGCGCGGGCCAGTCACTGGACGGAGCGTGCATGAGAATCGCCGGAATGGTGTTGGGAGCCGGGGCCGGATCCCGGTTGCGGCCGCTGACGGACACCATGGCCAAACCGCTCGTGCCGGTCCTGGACCGGCCGCTCGTCTCCTATGTCCTTGACCACATGGCCGAGTCGGGGGTGCGCGACGTCTTCGTCAACCTTCACCATCACGCCGAGGAGATGGACCGTGCGCTCTTCGCGCGAGGCGGCCCACTGCGCATCGTCACCCGCGTGGAACCTCGGCTGTCCGGTCCGGCCGGGGCACTGCGGATGTTCGCCGACGAACTCGCTGGATACGAAGCGGTTCTGGTGTCCTCGGGCGATGTCTTCACCCTGGACGGATTCAACGGGCTGCTGGAACGGCACCTCCGGTCGGGCCACGATCTCACGGTCGCGGTCACCCACCGGCAACGGGCCCGTCACTTCGGCGTACTCGACATCGACGACCGCGGACAGATCACCGGCGCCAGAGAGAAGCCCGCCGTACCGGACGACGAATGGCACTGGATCAGTGCTGGCGTCTACTGTCTCTCACCGGCGCTGATCAAGAACTTACCCGCCAACCGGGTCTACGACTTCGCCGCCGATCTCGTTCCGGATCTGCTGACCCGGGGCCAACCCGTGGGCACGTTCCCGCTGCCCGGCTACTGGCAGGACGTCGGAACCGCCGCATCCCTGCGCGAGGCCAACCTCGCGGCTGTCCGCAGCGGTGTCCACATCGGTGCTCAGGCGGTGCTGGGACCGGATGTGGAACTGCGCGGCTCGGTGGTGATCGGGGCCGGGGCCAAGATCGGCGCGCACACCTGGTTGGAGGAGACCGTGGTGCTGCCGGGCACCGTGGTGGCCCCACATAGTGTGCTGGTCGGGGCCCTGGTCGGAAGCACGGCCGTGTCCGGGGCGCCCGTACACGCGCCCTGCGAGGAGAAGGCGACGGTGACGAAGTGAGCACTGTTCAGAGCGTGGCGCGGGCGGCGGACGACAGCCCGGCCTTCGCGGACCACTCGCCGGTGGTTGTGGCCCGCGCACCCCTACGGGTGTCGCTGGCCGGAGGTGGTACCGACCTGCCGAGTTACGCGCGGCTCCATGGCGGGGAGGTGATCAGTTTCGCGATCGACCGCCACGTCGCGGTCACCGTGTATCCCCGGAGCTTCGACGGACGGGTACGCGCCTGCTGGGACGTGGCCGAACAGGTGAGCCGTGCGGAGGAACTGGAGAACCGGTACGCCCGGGAGGTGCTCCGTCGTGTCGGCGTCTCCCGGAACATCCAACTGGCTTCGTTCGCCGACGCACCGAACGGTACGGGCCTCGGCGGCTCAGGTGCCTTCACGGTCGCGCTGCTGCATGCGCTGCGTCAGGGAACCAGTCCTGACCAGCGCGCCCTCGCGGAGGAGGCCGCCGCGGTGGAAATGGTCGACCTGGCACGCCCCGTGGGCAAGCACGACCACTACATCGCGGCCTTCGGCGGCCTAAGGGCGTTGCACATCGGCACCGACCTGACGGTTACCCAGGAGGAACTTACGGTCTCTCCCGCTCTCGCTGGCTACCTGCGCAACGATCTGCTGCTGTTCTACACCGGGGTGACCCGGGACGCCGGGCACGTCCTAGCCGCGCAGTCGGCCCGCACCTCGCACGGCGACCCCGAGGCAGTCGCATCGCTGCGGGCAATCCATGACGCGGTAGCCGACATGCGCAAGGCGCTGGAGAACGACAGTGTGTGGGACATCGGCCCGCTGCTCCACCGGCACTGGATGAACAAGAGACAGCTGAGCGGCGGTGTGTCCTCCAGCAGGATCGACGATCTCTACCGGTGTGCCCGTGAGGCCGGCTCTGACGGTGGCAAGCTGCTCGGTGCGGGCGGCGGCGGCTTTCTCCTGATCAGCTGCCGGCCGGGATACGCGGCTCAGGTGCGTACGGCGATGCTCGAAGCCGGCACGCAGGAGCTCCCCTTCGGAATCGACAAACACGGCTCCCGGGCAACGACGCTCGGCCCGTGAGAAGCCCGAGGAACCTCCGCCTGGTCCCCATCCACGGTCGCGCAGAAAGCTATCCATGTATCCGATCCGGTTCCACCTGGTTCCAGAGAACTCCGCGCAAACTCTCGACCCGAACTCCGTCCGTGCCATCCTCACCACCTGCCGGACCTCCGACGGCACGGTCGGCATCGACTGGGCACGCTGCCGGATCACCGGCGCCGATCTCCAGGTGATCGCATTCGTCACAGCGGCCTCGCCACAACAGGCGGTGGCGTACTGTCGCGGAGCACTGAACGGGCTCACCGCATCCGGAAAGCCACTGTCCGGTTGGGTGCCGTGGCAGTGCAGTTTCGGATTCCGTGCGACCCCGTCTGCGCCGGCCGCGCCGAAGGTACCGGGCGAGATCGGGTGACCGCCCGGGACTCGGGCCGTCATCCCGGTCGGACGCCGGTCACTCGGTCCCGGGGAGCTGGCGCTCCCAGCCAGTTCTGGCTGACTGCCGTCGCCCCTGCCTGGAAACGGGACTTGGCCCCCATCCGCCGCATGAGTGTCGCCATCATGCGCCGGACCGTGCGCAGAGAGACGCCGAGCTGATGACCGACGTAGTCGTCCGTATGCCCAAGAGCCAGCAGTCGCAGCAGTTCCCGCTCCTGCGGTGTGGGACTGCCCTGGGCGCTCGGCTGCGGCGCGACCACCTGGTCCAGCTCCGACGCCGACTGCCACACCTGCTCGAACAGGGCCAGACACAGGCCCACCATGCCGGGGTGGCGCACGATCAGCGCTCCCTGCCGTGGCTCCGCGGGATTGAACGGGATGATGGCCAGCGTCCGATCGGCGACGATCATCCGCAGCGCGAGCACCGGAACGGTGCGCACCTCGGCTCCCGCCTCCACCAGCCACTGCGCGTACTGCATGGTCCCCTGGCTGTTGCGAATACTCTCCACATAGACGGTCCGCATCCGCACGCCGCGCCCCAGCGTCTCGCTGTCCAGCCGACGGCTGTTGTCCAGGATGTCGGCTGGCTGCGGACCTCCCGGTGCGAGGGCGACCACCTCGTGCTCAGTGTCCAGTGCCAGGGACGTCAGCCTCCGGCGCACCTCGTCGATTCCGACCACATGTTCCACCTCGGGCACTTCCCTGCGCCCGGCCTTCGCGTAACTGCCGGTCAGCTCAGCGATGCGTTCACGGGCCCGCTGAGCCGACCGCCATCTGCTGTAGATCTCGGCCTCTTCCGCGGCCAGCATGGCCCCGAGTCTCATCTCCGGGTCTGTGGGGAGCCACCCCTTCTCCACTCGCCCGCCCTGGTCCAGCAGGGCTCTATCGGCGAGATCGTCCAGGGCCTCTCTGATGGCATCCACGGTGAGGCCGAGGTGGCTCGCCAGTTCCGCTATGTCCAGGTCTGGGCGTTCCAATAATGTCCGGTAGACGAGTTCGACCTCCCAGTCGATCCCGAGAGGCCCCAAAGCGGCGTTCCATGGCCGTTCGCCATCTCGCACAGCATTCGGCATGCTGTCCACATCCCTTTCCCACCCACATCGAAGGTTGCCCCGAGGTCGCCTTCAACACCTTGTCGTGCTCGTTACGTGGAGACCGTGATTGTTTCGTGGTCATGCGCGAGGTGAACACGGACCTTCCACCCTGAGCTCCCCTTCTCCGCATGTGCACGCTCACAGAGATCTTGCAATGGCAGATGTCATTTGGCTACCCCTCTGCGGGAGCCGAAGTTACCCACAGGCTCCCCGGGGGACCTCTATGTCCTTCGTCCAAGCCTGAGGTGGCCATGCGTGACTGCTTCGGGGACGCGTGGTTCATAGAAAGTGCCGTCGCGGAGCATGGCGAACAGGACGCTGATGCGGTGGTGGGCGAGGCGGAGGAGGGCCTGGGTGTGGGTTTTGCCCCGGGCTGGGCATTTGTCGTAGCAGGTGCGGGAGGCGGGTTCGCGGAGGGCTGCGAACGCGGAGAGGAACATGGCGCGTTTGAGCTGCCGGTTGCCGCGTCGTGGTGCGCATAGGAGGCCAGCTGGGCGGCGGTGGGGAAGCTGGTGCCGTCACCGACGGTGATCAGAGGACCTTCTTCCCGGCCGGGTGAGCTCATGGCCGTGATGAGCGCTCTCACCGACGTCCAGGCCGAGAACTGTAGATTACTGGCATGAATGACACGCTCTCGTGACCGCATAGCCTCAAAGCGAGATGTGGGAACGTTCACAGAACAACGTCTGGTTCGCTCCATGATCACGATGCAGTGCCAGCCCCGGGCCCTGATCTGAAGATTCGGGTCACCGCTCCCCGCATACGCGGGGATGATCCCGTGACCCAGGCACCACGCACGGGCTGCGTTACCGAGTCCCGCGGGCGCGGGGATTCCCTGCCACTTCAGGATGGTGCAATGACCCGGATTCGCCCAGGCCAACGACTTGTGGCACACAAACTTGGGCCGGAAGTCCTCCACAGCGACCTGGTCGTGGTCGCGCATCATGCACTTTCCCCACTTGCGGGCGGTGTCCTCACGCTGTCGCGCGACCTTCTTGTTCAGCTTCGCGGCCTGTGCCTGAGCCGCCCGGTAGCCCTTCGATGCGGGCTGCCCCTTCGGCCGACGGCGCCGGGCCATCATCCGCTGATAGCGGGCGAGGCGCTGCGCGGCCTTGCGCCCGTACTCGGGGTGCGGAAGGTCGTGGGCGTCGTCGGTGGTGGAAGCGGTCTCCTTCACGCCCCAGTCCACGCCAAGCACTCGGCCGGTTTCGGAAGCGGCTCGACCTGGGCGGCTGCGACGACGGACGCGTACCAATGGCCGAGACTGTCCTGATAGGCGCGCACGCTGGACGGGGCGGCGGGCAGATCCCGCGACCACACCACGATCAGCACGATGCTCCCGGCCAGGTGCAGACGGCCATCCTTGAGACGGAAGCCGCGCTTCGTGTAGTTCAGCGACGGGCGCGCCTCCCGCTTCCTTTTCCAGCGAGGCATCCCCGCCCTGCGGTGCTGAGGTATCCGGTCCTTGATGTCCTTCAAGGCCTTGGTGGCTGTTTTTGAAAGGTTGGCCGTGAAACCGCTCCTTCCTGATCATTAGCCTCGATCGTTCATGAGTCCGCGTCAGCTTGCTGACGGGGACTCTGTGTCTGTGGGGCAGGGGCCGTTGCATGATCGCGGTCCGTCCGGAATGTCGCGCTGGTCCGGCCTTGGAGCGGGCGTCCCGGTTCGGGCAGTGGGCAAACGCAGTGCAGGCACGGCCTCGGTGATCATGTGAGTGTCGAAGTCCCATGAACACCTGGCGAGTCCGTGCCTGCTCCTGCATCTTCCCTTATGCCCACCGCGCTGGACCAATTGGGCCGGGCTGCCGCGCCGGTCCCGCTGGCGGACGCGGTCGCGCTGTCCGGTTTCCTGGATCTGGTGCCCGACCCGCGAGGCGTCCGTGGCCGCCGCTACCGGCTGTCCGCCCTGGTCGCCGCGGCCGCGGCGAGTGTCCTGGCCGGTGCCCGCTCGCTCACCGCGATCACGGAATGGATCAGCGACGTCCCCGCGTGGGCCTGCCGGGTTCTCGGCTTCCCCACCGGCCCGTTCTCCGGCGCCGTGTCCGTCCCGCACCCCCACACCCTGCGCCGTCTCCTCGTCCAGCTCGACGGTGACGCCCTGGACCGGGCGATCGGTGCCTTCCTCACCGCCCGCGCCACCCCGGCCGGCCCCGGACTGCGGGCGATCGCTGTTGACGGCAAGGCCCTGCGCGGCTCGCGCACCCACGTCACCGGGCATGTCACTCTGCTCGCCGCGATGGACCACACCGGTCACGTCCTGGCCCAGCGGCAGGTCGCCGACAAGAGCAACGAGATCCCCGCCTTCCGGCCCCTGCTGGACAGCGTCGACCTGGCCGGCACGGTCATCACCGCGGACGCGCTGCACACCCAGCACGCTCACGGCACCTACCTCCGCGAGCGCGGTGCCCACTACATCGCCCAGGTCAAGGCCAACCATCCCGGCCTCTTCGACCGAGTCCGCCGCCTGCCCTGGCGCGAGATCACGCTCGACCACTACGACCGTACCCGGGCCCACCACCGCCTGGAGATCCGGCGGCTGAAGACCGCTGCCTTCGCCCACCTCGACTACCCCGATGCCCGCCAGGCCCTTCAAGTCGTACGCTGGAGAAAGGACTTCACCAGCGGCAAGCTCACCATCGAGCGTGTCTACCTGGTCACCAGCCTGCCGCCCGGCGCGGTTACCGGCGCCCAGCTCGCCGACTGGATCAGAGGCCACTGGAAGATCGAAAACCTTCTGCACCACGTCCGCGACCGCACGTTCCGCGAGGACGACTCCAAGATCCATGCCGGCCATCTCCCGCGCATCATGGCCGGCCTGCGCAACCTCGCTATCGGCGTCCACCGTCAGGACGGCCACACCAACATCGCCGCCGCCCTACGTCGCACCGCCCGCGACTGGCGAAGGCCCCTGGCCGCCCTCGGCATCACTGGATGAATCCGGACAGACCTCGATCATGCAAGGGACCCTGATGTCGGAGTGGCCCGACAACGAGGACCAGGTGACCGACATCTACCGGGACGCCGCGAAGCAGAAGATCGCAGTCCTGTGGGAGCCGATCGGCTTCCACGAGTTCCAGCGTGGTGTGCAACTGCTTCACACCGCCCTGCAGGAGCCTGACGACCTGCTTCGTGCGCGCAGAAACGACCTGGCGAAGCTCTTGGCCGCCTACCAGGACCACCCTCGTACCCGACCCGCCGTCCAGCCCGTCTTCGAGCCGGCGTAACCCGTCGCAGCGGCGGGCACCTGCCCCCGGCGCGTTCCGCCCGGCTTCGTTGACACTCGCCGGGCCTGATCACGGCGAAGATCTCCGGTGTGGTGGAGCTGTCCAGGACTGCACCGCACAGGAGGTTCGCGTGTCCCTCCGTAATGCCCCCACCGGGCAGGTCATTCACCGCTGCGAACGCGACCGGCCCGGCGAACTCATCCACGCCGCCACGACCGCGCGACTGTTGTAGCTGTTGAGTATCGGAGGCCCGCTCGGGCTGCTCGTCCCTGGCCGTCCTGCTCACGCTGCCGGCTGCGTTGCTCGCCCACCGCGGCCACGCTCGGGCGGGCGGTCGAACCGATGAAGCGCTGCTGGCGGACCAGGTTCAGCCCGCCGTGTCGTGATCCTTGCGCTCACCCTCGGCTCTTTATCGTTTGATATCAAACGATAAGCGGGGCTCCACCGCGTCGATCCGCGTGCGGAAGCCCTACCTACCGGCTGATCCGGTCTGTTCGGTGTGCGGAACCCGCCACCCGCGTTGTCGAGGAAGAGCTCGGACACCGGGATCGACCGAGATGGCACACACGCCGCTGTCCTGCGGGGACGCCGACCCGCGTCCCCCGCCCGCAGACGCCGCGCGGCTTCGTGACGGCTCGTTCGTCCCCGACCCACTCGTGACCGCTTCTACCGAAGGAGCCAGAAGTGACAGACCGCCGAAAGCTGTTGCAGGGAGGAGCGGCCATCGCTCTCGCCGCCGCCGCTCAGTCCGTGGGCCTGCAGCCCGCACAGGCGCAGGACCGAGGAGTGCTCCGGGAAGCAGCAGACCTCGTACTGCACAACGGCCAAGTAGTCACCATGGGCACGGGTTTTCCTCTCGCGCAGGCGATCGCGATCCGATCAGGGCGAGTGCTTCAGGTAGGTGACAACCGTTCGGTCCGTCGTCTCATCGGGCGTGGCACGGAGGTCGTCAACCTGCGTGGGCGTACGGTCCTCCCTGGCATCAACGACTCCCACCTGCATGGCTTGCGGACCGGACTGGCTTCGCCTCTTTACACCATCGATGTCGGCGAGTCCGCCGCCGGCTCCCTGGGCGACGTCGCTGCCGCGGTCGCCGCCGCCGTACAGCGGGCGGCCGCGGGAGCTTGGGTGCGCGGTAAAGGGTGGAACGACGAGACGTTCGGTGGACAGCAGCCCACCCGCGACGTCCTGGACCCCGTGTCACCGGACACCCCGGTCGCCCTTCTCGACTGGTCGAACCACCAGCTCTGGGTGAACAGCAAAGCCCTGGAGACCGCCGGCATCGACCGCGACACGCCCGATCCGAGCGGCGGGGTGATCGTGAGGGACGCCGCCGGGGAGCCGACGGGCCTTCTCTTCGAGACGGCCATGCAGCTGGTCAACCAGCACATTCCTCCGTACACGGAAGCGGAACAGGCCGATGCGATCGACAACTGCGTCAGCATGCTCCACAGTCTCGGCATCACGAGCTGCACCGAGCCGGGACTCGGAACGACAGCACAGCGCATCTACGCGGACAAGGCCCGCAACGGGAGCCTGGGCATCCGGGTGACGGCGCTCATGAGCCGAGCCGACGACACCTATCCGACGTCCGTGGAACACGTGCGGGAAGTCCTCGCCGGCTACCGCCCCTTGCAGGACGTGGACCCCAGATGGTTCAACATCACCGGCGTGAAACTGCGTGCCGATGGTGTCCCTATATCGCCAGTCGAACCGCATGGATGCGGCAGCCCTACGTCGGGGGAGGGCGTGGCTCCCTGGTGACCGCGGGCGGCACCGACGAGGAAAAGGTCGCCGAGCTCACGTCCATGATCGGGCTCGTGCACCGAGCCGGACTGCAGATCGGGGTCCACTCCACCGGTGACGCGGCCATCGACGCGGTCGCCGCCGGCTACGCGAAGGCCGTACGCTCCCACCCGTCCGTCGATGCACGCCATTACGTGATCCACGGTGACTTCACCTGGCCCGAAACGCTCCGCTCGCTCGCCAGGAACGGATGCGGCATCAATTTCAACCCGAACATCAAGTACCTGATCTCCGACACCCAGCCGGACGTCGTCGGTGCGGAGCGATCCGCCTACCAGACCCCGTACCGGTCCGCCCTACGGGCGGGAGTCCGTGTGGCGAGCGCCTCCGACTCCCCCAACGTCGCACCGGACTGGCGCCAGGGGCTGGAAACGATACTGCTGCGTGAGGGCGCCGCTGGGACGGTGTCCGGCTCCGAGGAAACCATCGGCGTCCGGGAGGCGTTGCGCACCTACACCACCACAGCGGCGTGGCAGGACCATGCTGACAGCTGGAAGGGAACGCTGGAGCCCGGCATGGCGGCAGACCTGTGCGTCCTGGGACAGAGGCTGTTCGACGCACACGGGCGCCTGGCGGTGGACGCACACGACGTCTCCGGCACTCAGGTGGACTGCACGGTCGTCGACGGGAAGATCGTCTACGACGGCGAGAACGCCGCGCAGCGCAAGGCGGCGGCACAGGCCCAGCAGGTCACCTGGGCCGTGGACCCCAACCCTCGTCTCCTCTGCGCCCACTGTTGATGCCGTCATCGGCACCCGGCACGGCCGGCGGCGCGAAAGCCGGGCCTGCCCACCCCGGTCCGTGCCTGCCGAGCTCGGTACGTGGAGCCGGGCACGCCGCACACGCCGGCCGTCCGCCTTGGTACGGGGACGCGGGTGACGGTGACGTCGAGCACGTCGTGGACGAGGCCGTCGCGATGATGGAGGCCCGATACGCCGCTGCCGGCCGGGGCTGACACCGTCACGCAGGTGTCACCCGGCACCCATGAGCCCCGCCGTACGGCCGGACCGACCGGATCACCGGAGGGTCCTCACACGGCGGGGCGGCGCCGAGGTGCCCGGCGCATTCGCCGGGCTTCGCTCAGCGGTCGGCGAGCGCCCGGATCTCCTCGGTGATCAGCTTCGGGTCCTCCTCGGCCATGAAGTGGCCGCAGGAGACGGTGCGGTGGCGGAGGTCGCCGGCCCAGGCGCTCCACAGACCCTGGGCGTGGTAGCCGAGGGCGGCGCCCCAGTCCTGCTGGAGGACGGTGACCGGCATGGCGAGCTTGTTCCCGGCCGCGCGGTCGGCGGTGTCGTGGTCGACGTCCACGCCGGCCGAGGCGCGGTAGTCGGCGACGATGGAGGGCACGGCCGCGGCGGAGGCGGCGAGGTAGTGGGCGCGGATGTCGGCGGGGAGGGCGTCGGGGTCCTTGGTCCAGGCGTCGAGGAAGTAGCCGAAGAAGGCGTCGGCGGCACCCTGGATCATCTCCTCGGGCAGCCCGGGAGCCTGGGCCATCAGGTAGAGGTGGAAGCCGACCGCGCCGTTCACGCCACGCAGCGCGTCCCACATGTCGAGGGTGGGCAGGACGTCGAGGAAGAGGGCCCGGGAGACGGTGTCCGGGTGGTCCATCGCGGCACGGAAGGCGACCAGGGCGCCCCGGTCGTGCCCGGCCAGCGTGAACCGGACGTGTCCCAGCTCGGCGGCGAGGCGTACGACGTCACTGGCCATGGTCCGCTTGGAGTAGACGTCGGGGCCGGTCCCGGCGGGCTTGTCGCTGGCGCCGTAGCCCCGCAGGTCGGGGCAGACGACGGTGTGGTCGGCAGCGAGGTCGGCGGCGACGTGCCGCCACATCAGGTGGGTCTGCGGGAAGCCGTGCAGCAGGACCACGGGTGCGCCGCTGCCGCCGACGCAGGCGTGCAGGGTGACGCCGTCGTCGACGGTCACGCGGTGCTCGGTGAATCCGGGGATGCCGGCGGATCCGGGGCGGTTCTGGTGGGACACGGTGGCTCCTGGGGATCGTGGCAGAGTGGACGCTCCGGAGGCCTTGACCTGGGTGCTCCGAGGGAGTCCGGGGACGTCATCCAGGTTGTGGGCCCCGGATCAGCGATCGATGAGTGGACACGCGGCATCCGGGGACGGCGCCGCCGGGAAAGGGGCCGAGCCGTGGGTGTGGAGTTCGGGCTGCTGGGGCCCGTCGCGGCCTGGCACGAGGACGGCGCCGTTCTGTCTCTGGGCGCGCCCCGGCACCGGGAGGTCCTCGGGCGGCTGCTGGTCGCCCGGGGCCGGGTCGTACCGGTCGACCGGCTCGTGGCCGACCTGTGGGAGGACGAACCCCCGTCCGGCGCGGTCGGCGCGGTCCGCACCTTCGTCGCCGCACTGCGCCGGGCCCTGGAGCCCGGGCGGCCGCCCCGGCAGCCGTCCCGGCTGCTGGTCACCGAGGGTCCCGGCTACGCCCTGCGCGCCGGGCGCGAGGCAGTCGACGCCTGGCGGTTCGAGGACACCGCCGCCCGGGCCGCCGACGCGCCGCCCCGCTCGGCCGTCGCCCTGTGGGACGAGGCGCTGGCCTGCTGGCGCGGGCCCGTACTGGCCGACTTCCCCGCCGCCGGATGGGCCGCCGCCGAGCAGGCCCGGCTGGAGACGCTGCGCCTCGACGCGGTCGAGCGGCGCGCCGACGCCCTGCTGGCCACCGGCGCCGCCCGGGACGCGGTCGCCGACCTGCGCGCCCATGTCGCCGCCCACCCCAAGAGGGAAGACGGCTGGGTGCTGCTGGCAGCGGCGCTGGAGCGGTCCGGTCGGCACGGCGAGGCCCGGGAGGCCCTGGAGAGCGCACGCCACGCGCTCACGGGGGCGTACGGCACCGGCGCGGCCCTGGCCCGCGCCGAGGCCCGCATCCGCCAGGAATCCACCGGCTCCCCGGCCGAGCCTGCCGGGGCGACGGACGGCGTCTGGAACCGCACGGCCGCCGCCTGGGACCGCTCCGTGCCCGCCCGGTCCCGGGCCCGGCTGCACGCCACCGCCGGCCTGCTCCGCGACCTCGCGGTGACCGGCCCGGACGGCCTGGAGGAGGCGCGCGAACACCGCCGGGACCTCGTCGCGGCGGCCGAGACCACCGGGGACACCGAACTGGCGGCCGGAATCATCGGCTCCTACGACGTCCCCGCGATCTGGACCCGCGCGGACGACCCGGACGGCGCCGGCGAACTCGCCCGGTCCGCAGCCCGCGCGGCGGCCCGCCTCGGCACCACCGGCCCGCCGGCGCTACGGGCCCGGCTGCTGTCGGTCGTCGCGGTCGAGTCCCGAGGCGACGCCGCCGCAGACGGCCCGCTGCCCCGGGCGGCCGACGCGCCCGCCGCCGAACCGTGGCGGCTGCGTGCCGAACGTGCCGCCGAAGAGTCGGTCCGCCTCGCCCGCCGCCTCGGCGACCCCGCCCTGCTCGCCTTCGCGCTCAACGGCGCCTTCATGCAGTCCTTCCAGGCCTGCGGGTCGGCCGCGCGCCGTGACGCCCTGGGTACGGAACTGACCCGTCTGGCCGCCGATCACCACCTGCCCGGACACGAGGTCCTCGGCCGCCTCATCCGTCTCCAGGCCCTCACCGGCCTCGGCGACCTCACGGCCGCGGACGCGGAGGCCGAGGAGATCGACCGGCTGGCGCACCGCAACGAACGTCCGCTCGCCGCCGTGTTCACCTCCTGGTACCGCGCTCTGCGCACCTGCGAGACCGACGGATGGACGGCGGCCCGCCCCCGGTACGCGACGCTCATCGAGCAGACCGTGCACTGCGGTATGCCCGGACTCGCCCGGGGAGCGGCCGTCCTCGTCGCACTGGTCCCGGTGATGCGGGACGAGGGCGCTCTGCCCGACCCGGACGACTTCAGCGGCCTCGACCCCGGACCCTACCGGCCCTGGCTCAACCCGTTGCTGCTGGCCGCCTCCGGCGACACCGAACGGGCCCGGCAGGCTCTCGCGACGGTTCCCCGGCCGCCCCACGACCTCCTCCAGGAAGCGCTGTGGTGCGTCCTGGCCCGCACGGCCGCAGCCGTCGGACACGAGCGGGTCCTGCGCCGCGCCCGCGACGAACTCGCCCCGGCCGAGGGCGAGTCGGTTGGCGCGGGCAGTGGTCTGGTCTCCTTCGGCCCGGTCGTGCGCCATCTGCGGTTCACCGACTCGGCCCTCGGCGCACGCGACTCGTCCCCTACGGGGCCGGCCGCCGGCGACACCTGACGACAACGGAGCACGTCGGAGGGGACCGTGAGCAGATCTGAGCAGCTCCCGGCATTCGATGAGCGGTGCGTGGCGGCACCATGATCGACTGTGTCGCATTTGACGGCGGAGTCTCCGGACGCCGACGCGCGCCCTCAGTACTCCAGCGCCTCGGCAGGACGCCCACATCGTCCGCCGACAAGGCCGAAAGGGAGCACCCGTGACCCCGCTCCACTCCACCCCCGGGCGCGACTTCGACGTGATCGTCGTCGGAGGAGGCCCGGCCGGAGTCAACGCCGTCCTCACTCCGGGGCCGGCGCTCCTTGCTGATCGTCGACAACGGACGGCAACGCAACACGCCCGCCGACACCATCCCCAACTACCTCGGCCACGAGGGCGTCCCGCTCCCGGACTTCCTTGCCACGGCAGGAAAGGAGATCAGCGCGTACGGGGTCGAGACCGCCCGGACCGAGGTGACGGAAGCCCGCCCGGCCGCGGGCCAGGAGATCACCTTCGACGTCACGCTGGCCGACGTCACGCTGGCCGACGGCCGACGGCGGGCCGACTCCTCCTGGCCACCGGGCTCAAGGACGAACTCCCCGACGTCCCCGGCCCTCGCCGAGCACTGGGGCCGAAAGGCCTGCACTGCCCCTACTGCCACGGGTGGGAGGTCCGCGACAGAGTGTCACTCAGCGGGTCTGTATAGTAGCGAAGGTCACCCTCGTCTTCGACCCCGACGACGTGCGCCGCGTGATCGGCGGGGGAGCGGACCCCGGCTTCGTTCTCAGCTACGCCCGCCACCGCGTGGAGACCGCCGCGGGCCTGGCCGGCGTCACGATGCAGACCGCGGCCATCGACCCGGTCGGCACCGTCCTCGCCCAGACCCTGATCGACCCCGCCCACGCCGCCCCCGGCACCGAGGTCACCGTGGTCTGGGGCGAGCACCCCGGCACCGGTACCGACCCCGACGCCGACCTCGGGTTCCCGCGCATCCGCGCCACCGTGCGGCCCAGCCCGTTCGACCGGCACGCCCGCACCGAGTACCGCCGCAACGCCTGAGCGGCAGCGGCACCACGAGGCGCGGACGGCCATGAGCCGCAGTGCCCGGCCGGAATCCGCGTGCACTGACGACCGGGCCGACACTGCCGGGCGTCCGGTCTCCGTGACACACGGGGACCGGACGCCCGGCAGGCCGAGCCGCGCCCCCTTCCCAAGGAGCACGATGAACCCCCTCAGCACAGCCTCGTCCACGGCGGGCACGTCACTGCTGGACGACTTCTCCCTGGAGATGACCGGCAAGGACGTCCCCAGGCTGGAGGAGGCAGCCGGCCTCATCCCCCAGGGGCACCGCGTCAACGTCACCTTCCTCGGCAACGAGAACCTGCGGATGCGGCTCGACGCCGCTCGGGCGGTCAAGCGGCTCGGCTTCCAGCCGGTGCCGCACATCTCCGCCCGCCGCCTCGGCTCCCAGGCCGAGTTCGAGCAGTTCCTCGGCGGTCTGCGGGCCGACGAAACCGGCACCGACGTCTTCGCCGTGGGCGGCGACCCGGCCTGCCCGGAGGGGCCCTACGAGGACTCCCTCGCCCTCATCGAGTCGGGCCTGCTCCAGGAGTACGGCGTACGGCACGTCGACATCAGCGGCTACCCCGAGGGCCACCCGGCCATCGCCGGGGAGGTGCTGTGGGCGGCCCTGCGCGACAAGAGCGCCGCGCTCGCCGCCCAGGGCCTGGAAGGCAGCATCATCACGCAGTTCGGCTTCGACGTCGACCCCGTCCTCGCCTGGATCGAGCAGGTCCGCAGCCACGGCATCACGCTCCCGGTCCGCATAGGTGTCCCCGGCCCGGCGGGTGTGCGGCGGCTGATGTCGTACGCCGCCCGGTTCGGCGTGGGCACCAGCGCCACCATCGCCAAGAAGTACGGCCTGTCCATCACCAACCTGATGGGCACCGCGGGACCGGACAAGTTCCTGCATGCCCTGGCGCAGGGGTACGACCCGGCCCGGCACGGCGAAGTGAAGATCCATTTCTACACGTTCGGCGGGCTGAAGGCCACGTCCGAGTGGATCACCCAGTTCAGGAAGGGAGCTCTCGCATGACGGTCACCCAGACCGCCCCCGGCACCGCGCGGAAGAACATGGAGGCGGCGCACCAGGCATCGCTGATCGTCCAGGGGGCCGACGCGACCGGCATCGTCGCCGCGCTGACCTCGGTGCTGGGCAAGCACGGGGCGAACATCGTCTCCCTCGACCAGTACTCCGACAACCCGCAGGGCGGTGCCTTCTTCCAGCGCACCGTCTTCTCGCTGAACGGCCTGCAGGCGGTCCTTCCCGAGCTGCGCGCCGACTTCGACGCGGAACTGGTCGACCGGTACGGCCTCACCTACACCCTGCGGGACCTGTCCGTCCCCAAGCGCGTGGCGATCTTCGCCTCCAAGTCCGACCACTGCCTGCTCGACCTGCTCTGGCGCCACCGCCAGGGCCAGCTGCCCGTCAGCATCCCCATGGTGATCTCCAACCACCCCGACGTGGCCGAGGAGGTACGGGGGTTCGGCATCCCGTTCTTCCACGTGCCGTCGATGGGCGCGGACAAGTCGGCGGCCGAGGCCGAGCACCTGCGGCTGCTCAAGGACAACGTGGACTTCGTCGTCCTCGCCCGTTACATGCAGATCCTCTCCGGCGGCTTCATCGAGAAGGCCGGCGTACCGATCATCAACATCCACCACTCCTTCCTGCCCGCCTTCATCGGTGCCGGCCCCTACGCCAAGGCCAAGGAGCGGGGCGTGAAGCTGGTGGGAGCCACCGCCCACTACGTCACCGAGGACCTGGACGAGGGGCCGATCATCGAGCAGGACGTCGTCCGGGTGTCCCACTCCGACACCGCCGCCGACCTCACCCGCCGCGGTGCCGACGTCGAGCGCGCCGTGCTGTCCCGCGCGGTGCTCTGGCACGCCGAGGACCGCGTCATCCGCGACGGCAACCACACCATCGTCTTCGCCTGACCTCCCGCCTCCCCTCCACCCCGTACCGAACGGAAACCGCCCGGCTCAGGGACAGGTGGTCTTGTCGTGCGCCGGATGGAGCCACCGGGGCGGCGGACGCGGCGGATCTCCGCACGGTCCGCTCCGGTGCTCACCGCCGCCCCGGTCCTCCGGCGCCGTGCACCGCGGTCGCGGCAGACCGCGGCCGCGCACACAGTCCCGCCCACCGGACGGCCCGTTCACCGACAGAAAGCGGTTCGCCACCATGACAACCACGATCGACGGCGCCCGGATCGCCCGGGACATCCGGGCCCGGGTCGCCGAACAGGTCGCCCGGGCCGCGAACGACGGCCGCCTGCCCGGCCTCGCCACCATCCTGGTCGGCGACGACCCGGCCAGCGCCGTGTACGTCGCAGCCAAACGCCGCGCCATCCGCGAGGCGGGCATGCGCGACTTCCACCGCCACCTGCCCCGGCACGCCACGCAGCAGGCGGTGGCAAAGGCCATCGACGGCCTCGCCGCCGACCCGGAGGTCTCCGGCATCCTGCTGCAACTCCCGCTGCCCCCACAGCTCGACGCCGCCACCCTCATCGACCGCATCCCCGTCACCAAGGACGTCGACGGCCTGACCACCGCCAGTGCCGGCCGCCTGGCCCGCGACGAGCGAGGTCTGCGCCCCTGCACACCCAGCGGTGTCATCGAACTCCTCGACGTCGAGGGCGTCGAGCTGAAGGGCGCCCGCGTGGCCGTCGTCGGCTGGGGGGAACTCGTCGGCCGCCCCCTGACCCAGTTGCTGCTGCGCCGGGGCGCGACGGTCACCGTCGCCCACGAGTACACCGCCGACCTCGCCGCCGTCACCCGGCCCGCCGACGTCGTCGTGGTCGCCACCGGCGTCCGCGGACTCATCGGCTCCGAACACGTCGGGCCCGGCGCCACCGTCATCGACGTGGGCATCCACCGCACACCCGACGGCCTCACCGGCGATGTCCGGGCCGCCGAACTCGACGGCATCGCGGGCCGCATCACCCCCGTACCCGGCGGTGTGGGCCCGATGACCATCGCCATGCTCCTGGTCAACACCCTCCGGGCCGCCGAGTGGGACGCCGAGCGCCACTCCGTGCCCGTCTAGGTCTGCCTTCGATCTCCCGTCGTCGCCCGTAGGGCGGCCCCGCGGCGTCAGGTGCGTCCTCTCGCCGTGCCGGGCCTGTCCCCGCGTACGAGGCGTACTCGGGGGGCGCGCCCGATGCGGCGAGTGGGGGTACTCCCACTGGGGAAGTGCATGGCGTCGCGGGGCAGACGGGAGACTGAAGACAGGCCCTGGGGCCGGTCTCTCGGACCACGCCGCAGACGCGGGGCCCGGCACGCGCGTCCGGGGCGTCGTCGCCGGTTGTCGATGTCCGTATCGACGCCCTCCTCCGCCCGGCGGCCCGCACGCGCCGGACCCCGCTCACCGGCATCGACAAGTCCCGCCGACGTCCTGCGTCCTGATCCGGACGACAGGCCCCAGGGGGCCTTCTGGCCCCATTGCCCCAGTGCCCGCCCCGGCACCTCGTCCGCACGACTGCCCGCGGGCGGCACACGATGCCGCTCGCGCCGAGGAAGGCCACCGGACATGAAGAACCTCCCTGCCATGGCCCGGTTCGCTGGCCGCCTCGCCACCGGCCTGCTCGATGTCACCCACGACCCGCAGGCGTTGGACTCCGAGGGCTTCTGGGCTGTCGTCGCCGACTTCGAGGGCCGGCTGACCTGCGCCCGCTTCCGGGATGTCCGCCCGCTGCCACGGCGCGTCGGCCCGCGGTCCCGCTGGTCGGGTCCGGGGCGGGACGCGTGGACGACCTCGCTCGACCGGGACGCCTACATCGAGGGCGTGCGCCGCATCCGCCGGCACATCGCCGCGGGCGATGTGTACCAGGCCAACCTGTGCCGGGTCCTGTCCGCTCCGCTCGCCGCCGACGCGGACCTCGAGGCGCTGGCCGACCGGCTGACCGCCCGGCACCACGCGCCCTACGCCGGTCTGGTCCGACTGCCCGCCCACGGCGTCGAGGTCGTCTCGGCCTCCCCGGAGCTGTTCCTGCGAAGGCGCGGGCCGGTGGTCGACTCAGGGCCCGTCAAAGGCACCGGACGTACTGAGGCCGACCTCATGGAGAAGGACCACGCGGAGAACGTCATGATCGTCGATCTGGTCCGCAACGACCTCGGCCGCGTCTGCGCCACCGGCAGCGTCACCGTTCCGCAGCTGTGCGCCGTCGAGCAGCATCCGGGTCTGGTGCACCTGGTGTCCACCGTGCGGGGGGAGCTGCGGCACGGAGCCGGCTGGGCCGACCTGCTGGCCGCCACGTTCCCGCCCGGCTCCGTCACCGGCGCGCCGAAGGAGGGCGCGCTCGGCATCATCCGCGCCCTGGAGACCGCGCCCCGCGGACCATACTGCGGTGGTGTCGGCTGGGTCGACGCGGACCGCGAGCGGGGCGAACTCGCGGTGGGCATCCGTACGTTCTGGACCGACCGGGTCCGGGGGCGGCTCAACTTCGGGGCCGGCGCCGGCATCACCTGGGGCTCGGACCCGGTACGGGAGTGGGAGGAGACGGAACTCAAGGCGTCCCGGCTCCTGCACCTCGCCTCCGACGGTCCGAAGGAACTCGGCGCGGGCCCCGCACCGGCCCCGCTCACCGCCCGGTGACGTCCGACGTCCGTCAGCCCCACACGAGCCGGGCGGTCTCGGCGACCAGTTCCAGCTTCCTGCGCTGGTCGTCCGCGGTCAGCAGATTGCCCTGGCTCGTCGAGGCGAACCCGCACTGCGGGCTGAGGGCGAGCTGCTCCAACGGCAGGTACTGCGAGGCTTCGTCGATGCGGCGGCGCAGGGTGTCGACCGACTCCAGCCGCGGCACCTTGGTGGACACCAGCCCGAGCACCACGGTCTTGCGCGGCGGCACGAAACGCAGGGGCTCGAACCCGCCCGAGCGTTCGGTGTCGTACTCCAGCAGGAAGCGGTCGACCTCCACCTCGGCGAACAACCGTTCAGCGATGGGCTCGTAGCCACCCTTGGCGGACCAGGCGCTGCGCATGTTGCCACGGCAGAAGTGCATCGCGACGGTCATCCCGGGCCGGTGCTCACGCGCGGCGCGGATCAGGGAGTTGTCGGTGTCGATGATGTGGCTGAGGTGACCTTCGAGATCCGTCACCCGGCGCATCCGGGCCGCGTCGGGGTCGATGTCGGCCCAGTAGGCCAGTGAGTCCAGTTGCAGCCAGGTGACCCCGGCGTCGATCAGGTCCGTGATGTCCTGCCGGTAGATGTCGGCGAGCGCCGCCACCGCGTCCTGGCGCGTCGGGTGGACCCCGTCCGACACGCCAGGACGCCAGAACCCCGCCACCATGGTCGGGCTCGCCATCGTGATCTTGTAGGGGCCCGTCGCGTTGGCGCCGAGCCACCGCGCCTCGGTCAGGGACAGCGGGGTACGCCGGTACAGGGGCGCCCCGATCGCGACGGAGGCCACCTCGCCCGCCAACTCCGCGTCGTCGGCGTCGCGGTGCCGGCGGGGCCGGGCCGACGACTCCGCCACGGGCACCAGGCCGCCGACGGTCTCCACCACCGAGGCCATGAAGTCGTCGCGCCGGACCTCGCCGTCGGTGAACACCTGTATCCCGGCCTCGCGCTGCAGCTTGACGGCCGAGGCCGCGGCCGAGTCCTCCAGCTCCCGCAGCCGCTCGGACGCCAGGGTGCCCCGCTCGTGTTCGGCTCGTGCGGCGAGCAGTTCCGCGGGGCGCAGCAGACTTCCCACGTGCTCGGCCCGGATCGTCGTCGTTGACATCGGCCTGACCTCCAGCGCTAGCGGCAGACGCCTGTACGGTACGGTCCAGTACACATCGGGGGCAAGGCGTCGTGCGAGTCGGGACGAGCGCCCGGCGACCCGGCGTCAGGCGGGTTCGGCACGGACGGACACGCCGTGCAGGAAGACACGGACGGCCTCCGTGACGCCGTCACGCACCTCCCGCTGGGTCGGTTTGTGCGGAGCGTCGGTGAGCAGCCGCATCTGTGCGTCGCCGAGCATGGCCTGGTAGAGCTGCGCCGCGGCCCGCAGCGGGTCGGCGACCTCGATCAGACCCTCGTCGCACACCTGTTGCAGGTACCGTCCGAGCACCGCGTGTCCCGCGGCCGGACCGTGCTGCGAGAACACCTCGCCCAGCCCCGGGATGCGCCCGGCCTCGGCGGTCACCAGCCGGTGCAGCGCGATGGCCTGGGGGGTCAGGACCACGGAGGCGAAGTGCTCACCGAGCGACACCAGATTGTCGGCCAGGCTTGCGTCGCTCGGCGCGAAGGTGTGCAACGGCCTCGACCACTCGTCGCACAGCGCCTCCACGGAGGCGCGGAACAACGTGTTCTTGTCGGCGAAGTACCGGTACAGCGTCGCCTTCGACCCGCCCACGGTGGCCAGGACGTCCTCCATCGACACACCGGTGTAGCCGCGCACGATGAACAACTCCCCGGCTGCCCGCACGATGCGTTCACGCCGGTCCGCCGGTGTCATCCTTCGCGCGCTCGTCATGCATGGATGGTAGGCGACCGGCGGGTACCAGCCGCTCCGGGTCCCGACGGGGGAGGGCCGCGGGCGGCCGCCGCTCCCCGGGAAGGGGCGGCCGCGGCCCGCGGCTCTCCTCGCCCTGACCCTGCTGGGCACCAACGGCGGCCCGCCGCCCCTGGCCGGCCGGTACGGCATCTCGTCCGCACTTGTGGTCAACGGCCGCACACACGTGGTCGACTGCGGCCGCGGAGCGGTGAGTCAGTACATGCGGGCCGGCCTGTCGATGACCTCGCTCGCCGCCATCTTCCTGACGCACCTGCACGCCGACCACGTCGTGGACTACTACGCCTTCCCGATGCTCTCGGCCGGTGCCTCGACCGACGCGGGCTTCCGTTCCCCGATCGACGTGTACGGGCCCGGCCCGGCCGGCGTCGAATCGACCGTGGCCTTCGCGCCGGGGCAGGTCCCCGGCACCGTGGAGATGACGAAGCTGGCCGGGCAGGCATACGCGGCCTCGCCCACCTTCTTCATGAGCGAGCACACCGGTACCGACCCCGCGACCCTGCTGCGCGTCCACGACGCGCTGCCACCCGCAGGCGCCGGCGCCTCCGCGACGCACACGGCACCGCGCATGGCGCCGTTCACCGTCATGGAGAACGACGACGTCAAGGTCACGGCCGTCCTCGTGCCGCACGGCGCCGTCTACCCGGCCTACGCCTACCGGTTCGACACCGACCACGGCAGCGTCGTCTTCTCCGGTGACACCTCACCCACCCCGAATCTCATCACCCTCGCCCGGCACGCGGACGTCCTGGTCCACGAGGCCCTGTACCCGGACGGTCTGGCGAGCCTGGGGCTGTCCCAGGCCCTGACCGACCACATCCTGGCCACCCACACCGACGTCGCCGACCTCGGCCGCACAGGTGCCGAGGCCGACGTGAAGACGCTGGTCGCCACCCATCTCGGTCCCGGCGACCGCGCGGCCGTCCCCGAAGCGGTGTGGCGCAGGCAGCTCAGAGACAGCAAACGCGGCGCTTCCTTCGCGGGGGAGATTCTCCTGGGGCAGGATCTGCTGCACGTCCCCGTACGGTGAACAAAGCACCGCCGGCCCATGCCCAGGCCCTCCTCCGCCTCGCCGGACGACGAACCGACGTGCTCATCGCGATGCCCCGCGACGGCACCTCCTGCTGCCCCACGTCCATCCCGGTCGGTCCCTGCCCGGTCCGGCGTTCTGGTCTGCAACGGAACCCGGGCGGCGCCGCACGACGGGTCCGCGCCGACGCGGCGCACACCGCACCGCGAGCGGTGCGGTGCGCGGCAGTCCAGCTGCTGTCAAACAGCACGGCGAAAGGTTCGGCGGTCGGAGCGATCCGCAGGTGGAGCACGGCCGCCAGGACCTGTCCGGGAAAGTCGAGCCGAGGCGGGCGGCCACGCCTGATGTCGCCGTCTGACGAAAGTCTCGGTGAGGTCGCTGAGTTGCTGCCGGGGCATTCCGGTCAGAGCGGGGTCGGAGAGCGGAGTCTGGCACCACTCCGGCGCTCGTGGCTGCGGGGTTCGGGCCGCCGGGATGGCCGCGCATGGCCGGGGATGCAGGGCGTAGTTCCAGTCGACGTGGAAGATGTGGCGGGTCAGTGGCAGGGCCGCCATCTCCGCGTCACCTTTCTTCGCCTGCCCCGTCTCGTCGAAGATCAGGACACCGCCGTCGGCGCCGAGGTGCCGGGTCAGGAACGCGCGCACCACGTCTCTTGCGGCGTCCTTCTCCCAGCAGGCGCGTTCGAGCAGGTGGTGCAGGCGATACGGCCGGTCCGGGCCGACTGCCTCCGCGATCGACCGGCAGTTGCCCACAACGCCCGGCATCAGTAACCCGCGTAGGTACAACTTGCCGTTGGCCCGCAGATCGCGGCGGCGGTAGACCGGCGCGAGGTCTGCGGCGAGTTCGGCGAATACCGCTTCCATCTGCTCGGGATCTGCACTGCGGCGCAGCGCAGATCCCGAGCCGTGCTCACCGCGTGCCGGGCCTGTCACCTCCGATACCGCTGCGCCACTGCCGCGAAGGCGGCCTTGGGTTCCCACTCCATGTCGGGGTAGGCCTGCCCCCGGCGCCCTTCGAGGAGTTTGACGATGCCCAGGCCGGCCCGGTCCAGATCGTCCCTGGGGTCGACGTCCGGGCGGTGCGGGTAGCCAGGCAAGGCGAACAGGAACACGAACGCGCTGTCCACGCCCTCGGTCTCGAAAATCTCCAGCAGTTCGCTCAGATATGCGGCCTGGCCGGCCTCGTCACGCTCGTAAATGCCGTTCAACCGTACAGGGGCCTTGGTCTCTGGGGCGTACTCGACCACTTCCAGCACCCGCCCACCGCGGTCTCCCGCGCCGCGGTAGGCCGCGGTGCCGAACCCGGTGACGGCGAGCGGCTTGGGGCCTTGGGCCAGGGTGCGCACCGCGTCCCGGAACCGGTCGGCGACCTCGGCGGAGCGGATCAGCTCGAACGTCACGATGTCGAAGGGAGTCCAGTCGACCTGCTCGAATTGGATGGATGCGTAGGTGAGCGGGACTCCTGCGCGTCCGGCCGTGATCCGCTTCTGGAGTTTCAGGTCGGTAATGCGGCCTTCGTTGACGCCGGAGTTGAACGGGGTGGTGA